>NZ_JBRIIO020000049.1:0-28395 GCF_052976845.2 Nakamurella sp. GG22
AGGTCACTCGTGCACAGGTCACTCGTGCACAGGTCACTCGTGCACAGGTCACTCGTGCACAGGTCACTCGGTGCACAGGTCACTCGGTGCACAGGTCACTCGGTGCACAGGTCACTCGGTGCACAGGTCACTCCGTGCACAGGTCACTCCCGTGCACAGGTCACTGGGCATGCCTGTATTGCCGCGCATGGCATTTGACCGGTCGGCAACGAGCCGTACGAAATCGCCCGTCACACTCCTGTAAGGCATCTGCTCTTGTCGTTACGCCATCCGTGCGGTGTCCTGAGATTCAACGCACCGCATCCGCCGCCCGCGGGGTGTCCGATCAGCGCTGGAGTCACCCATGACCGAACTCGACAGCCGTCCCACGAGCAGACCCAATTCGCGGAAGAAGGTTGTCTGGTCCGCCGTCGCCGTGGTTCTCGTCATCGGGATCGCCGTCGGGCTCGCCTTGTTCCAGCCATGGCGACTGTTCACCCGCACCACAGTCGACGAGGCACTTCCCATTGCGGCTGCCGGTGCCACCGCCGGCACCACCGCAACGTCCCCGGCCACCGCATCGCCCGCCACCGCACCGGCGGCCAGTGCACCGTCCCCGGCCGTCGCGCCCGCCCCCGCACCGCCGAAGGCCGCAGCAACGACAGCGCCCACGGCCGCCGGAACCACGGCACCAGCCGCCGGACCACCCGCCGCCGGATCACCAGCGGCCGGACAACCCGCAGCCGAAACGACACCCAGCGAGCCACCTGCAATCGCACCGGCGGTACTCGCCACAGGCAGCTTCGTCGACGGCGAGCACGCCACCACTGGCACGGCCAGCGTTCTCCAACTCCCCGACGGCTCGAAATATGTTCGCCTGGAGGGCTTCTCGACCAGTGACGGCCCTGACGTGCAGGTCTGGGTCACCGACCAGCAAGCTGGCGGCGACGACTGGGGCAAGTACGACGACGGTCGCTACGTCGAGTTGGGCACGCTCAAGGGCACCGACGGAAACCAGAACTACGCGGTGCCTGCCGACGCCGACCTCGTCGGCCTGACGTCGGTCGTCATCTGGTGCGATCGGTTCAACGTCGCTTTCGGTTCCGCCGCCGTCGAGCTCTGATCAGCCGAAGTCCTCGGGGTTGAATGCTTTCCGTTCGACCAGCACCAGCCAGTTGCCGGCGTTGTCGCGAATCACCGCCTCCACCCCATACGGTCGATCGGCCGGCTCCTGCAGGAATTTGACGCCTTTTTCGACGAGTTCCTGGTGGGTCTTGCGGCAGTCATCCACCCGCAGCCCGAGGCCGCCCAACTGGCCTTTCTCCAGCTGCCGGCGGAAGAACGCGGCCGCTTCGTCATCGAGCGGCGGGCCCGGCACCATCAGCGTCAGTTCTAGTTCCGGCTGATCGGGGAGGTTGATCGTCAGCCACCGGTAGCCGTCGCCCATCGAGACGTCGGTGTTGGCGACGAAACCGAGCTTGTCGACGTAGAAGTCGCGGGTGGCATCCTGATCGAGGCAGTACACGGTCGTGAGGGACACATTGGTGATCATTGGACGACCGTAGAGACCGCCGAGCAAAGATGGCTTCTCCCAAATTGCGGACCGGCGATCACACGGCTGAGCCGGGCCGAGAGGGACCGGTCGTTCCGGGATTCAGCACCCCGCACATGAACAGATAGCAGCCCGGTACTCGAGGTCCTCCGGCGGCCGCCCACCTATTCCGATACTCGGTAGGCGTCTCCCCCACAAACTCGTGGAACCGCATCGAGAACGACCCGAGACTCGAGAAACCGACCGCCGTGCACACCTCCGTCACGGTCAGGTTCGCCGACCGGAGCAGATCCTGCGCCCGCTCGATGCGCCGCCGGGTGAGGTAGCGGATCGGCGTCTGGCCATAGGTGGCGGCGAAGCAGCGGACGAAGTGGTACTTCGACACACCAGCGACCGCCGCAACCTCGTCCAGCGCTAGCGGCTCGGTGAACCGCGTGTCGATGTGGTCCCGCGCCCGCGGCAGGTGCGGCAGCAGGTCCCCGGGCACCGCGGTTCGGGACGCCGTCATCTTTAGCAGTCTGGCCCGGTTCGGACCGCAGGTCGAACCGCCATCGGCTGGGCCCCTACGTGCACGCATGCCCGCGCACGACCACCTTTGCCGTCAGCCGGACGTGCCGGAGGAAACACCAGTGCCGCCGCCAGAGGACCAGCCCGGGCAAAGCATTCGTCGTCAGAGAATGACACCAGGCCCTACAGAGGACCAGCCCGAGGCACACCAGTGCCGTCAGAGGACCATCCTGAGGAAACACCAGCCTCGTCAGAGCACCAACCGACCAAACACCAGCCCCGTCAGACCGAACCCAACTGCCGGAGGGTCAGCACTTGCGCAACCACCATGCGCTCGATCTCCGCTGGGTCGACGGACTCGTTGGAGGCATGGATCCGGGACAGCTTGGTGTCCTCGGCACCCCACAGAATGACGTCCGCGCGGGGGCAGGCGTTCTTCAGCGAATTGATCAGCGGAATGGAACCGCCGGACCCGAGTGACTCCACCTCGGACCCGAAGGCCTGCTGCAGCCCGGACTCAGCTGCCTTGACCGCCGCACCATCCATGTCGACGGCGAACGGCCAGCCGGCCTTCAGCGGGGTCACCTCGACCTGGACGTTCCACGGCGCGACCGACCTCAGATGGGCGACGAGCAGCTCCAATTCGTGCTCGGCGTCGGCCCCCGGCACGATCCGCATCGAGACCTTTGCGGTCGCCTCGGGGATCAGGATGTTGGCGGCCTCCGCGACGCTCGGCGCATCGATCCCGATGACGGTCGCCGACGGCTTGGCCCAGAGCCGCGAGGACAGCGATCCGGTGCCGACGAGGTCCACGCCCGGCAGGATCCCGGAGCTCGATTCGTACACATCCGGATCGACGTCCGCACCGTCCCAGGTGCCGGTGGCGACGCCGGGCACGACGGTGTCGCCGGCGTCGTCGTGCAGGGTGGCCAGCATCTTGATCAGCGCGACGAGCGCGTCGGGTGCGGCGCCGCCGAAGACCCCGGAATGCACGGGGAAGGACAGGGTCCGGACCCGGACGGTGCACGAGACGTCCCCGCGCAGGGCGGTGGTCAGGGCTGGGCGGCCGACCGACTGGTTGCCCATGTCGGCGATGACAAAGGCGTCACAGTCGAACATCTCGGGGTTGGCGTCGACGAAGTCCTCGAGGTGACTGATCGTCTCCTCCTCGCCCTCGATGAGGATCTTGACGCCCACCGGCAGGTCAGGTCCGAGCGCCTGCAGGGTGCCCGCGTGGATGATCAGACCGGACTTGTCGTCGGCTGCCCCACGTCCGTAGATCCGGCCATCGGCACCGGTTGTCGCGACGAACGGTTCGGTGTCCCAACCCTGCTCGGGAGGTGCCGGCTGGACGTCGTAGTGGGCGTAGAGCAACACCGTCGGCGCCCCTTCGGGCGCCGGGATCTCCGCCCAGACCGCGGGGTAGCCGTCCGGAATCTCCAGCAACCGAGCGGGCGCACCGCTCCGCCGGAGCAGATCGACGACGGCCTCGCTCATCTGGTGCACCGGTTCGGCGGGGAACCCCGGGAACGCGACGGACGGAATCGCGACGAGCGCCTTCAGCTCCTGCACCAGACCCGGCATCAGACCGGCCACCTTGTCCGCCACATCGCTGATGGTGCTGTCCGGTACTGCTGCGCTCATCACGGCTCTCCTACGACTCGGTCACACGACACGACACTGTTCACGGCCAGTACATCAGCCGCCGGCCGGAACACCGGCAACGTCGTTACAGTAAATCGGTGACCGCCGGCGTCGACCGCCTCCGCGCCCTGCTGGCCGCGCACCTCCCCGACTACGAACCGGCCGATATCCATTGCGTCGGAGCGGGTGTGGACCATGTCGCGTACCTGGTCGGGGGCGAGCTGATCGTCCGGCTCGCACAGGACCCCGCCTACGGCACCGCGGAGGAACAGGACCGCGCAACGGGCGGTGCGCCCGGCGAGGCCGAGCGGGAGGCGCAACTCCTTCGCCTGGTTGCCGAGTACTCGACCTTGCCGGTGCCCGTTCCGCTGGTGGCCACGGACGGACTGCTCGCCTACCGGGCGCTGCCGGGCGTACCGCTGCTGAGCCGATCGCAGGACTGGCGGCGGGCACACGCGGCCGACCTCGGGAACGTCCTCGGCCGTTTCCTCGCCTCGCTCCACTCCATCCCGACCGACAGCCTGACCGGGATCGCCGAGGTCGACGACGAGCCGCTGTCCGGCTGGTTGGTCGAGGCCCGCGAGTGCTGGGACGCGATCGGCGACTGGGCGGCCACGGCGAGCGGTCTGCCGCAGGACAGCCTCGGCAGGATCCAGCGATTCCTGGCAGCACCTCCGCCACCGCGGGGCGATGAGATCTGCTTCACGCACAACGATCTCGGCAGTGAGCACGTCCTGATCGACCCCGCGAGCGGCGCGATCACCGGTGTCATCGACTGGACCGACGCGGCCGTCGCCGATCCGGCGGTCGACCTCGGTCTCGTGCTGCGGGATCTGGGCGACGAGGCGTTCCACGCGGCCGCGCGGCAGGTGCCGGGCGGCGAGCCGGAGGGCTTGCGGGAGCGCGCCCTCTTCTACGCGCGATGCCGATCACTGGAGGACATGGGCTTCGGGATCGAGAACGACCGGCCCGAGTACGTGGCCAACACCGTCGCCGCGGCGGACCGGCTGTTCCTTCGATGAGCGCGCCGACGTCGGCACCAGAACTGCTGCCTCAGTGCCGGCCGGCCGCTCAGGGCCCTGCGTAGCAGTAACAGCCCAGCAAATTGCGTGGCCGGCTGCCACCGGCGGGCCTATCGTCTTCCGTCATGCCTGTCCGTCACGTCCGCCTGGTGCTGTGCACGCCGGGAGGCGAACTGCTCGGCGCGCTACCCACCTTCGACGTCGAGTCACCCTGGTGGCGGCAGGTGGACGACGTGGTCGACGCCGCGCGTCGTTCGTTCGGGGTCGACGTGCGGGTGCTCCGGCTGCTCAGCAGCGTCGGGCCGATGTTCCCCGGCGGCGGGCCCGTGAGCTACCTGGCCGAGGTCGATCGCCGACCACCGATGGAACTCACGGGCATACCTGGCGACCCGCTGGCCGACCACCCACTCCGGCTGCGGTACGCGCAGCCCGGCGGGCACACGGATGACCTGAATTGGGCGGCCGAGGTCCTGGGCGAACGCGGATGGACGGTGACCGGTCGGCAGCAGATCCGGACGTGGAACCTGTCCAGCATCTGGCGGCTGACGTACACCGGCAAGGACCCGCGCGCTTCGCGCATGCATCCGGCCGACAACGGCGCGCACGAAGCCTGGCTGAAGGTCGTGCCGCCGTTCTTCGCGCACGAGGGCGCATTGCTGCCGGTGCTCGATCCGCACACGGTCCCGCCGGTGCTCGGTGCGGAGCCGGGCCGGGTGCTGCTCGACGGCGTTCCCGGCACGGACCAGTACGAGGCAACCGGGGAGCGCTTGCTGGACATGGTCCGGCAACTGGTGCACCTGCAGACCGAATGGATTGGCCGGACCGACGAGTTGCTCTCTCTCGGCGTTCCGGACGTCAGGCGTGCGGCCCTCGAGCCCCGCATCAAAGCCGTCACACAGCTCCTGCGGAGCGATATGTCCGACGACGAGCGCCGCAGGCTCGACGTCCTGGTGGGAGGTCTCGGTGCGCGGTGGGCGGCCATCGCCGAATGCGGGCTGCCGGACACCCTGGTGCACGGCGACTTTCACCCCGGCAACGTTCGGGGCACACCCGGCAGCATCGTGATCCTGGACTGGGGTGACAGTGCGGTCGGGCATCCGATGATCGACCAGCTGGCGTTCGGCCGGCGGCTCAGCACGACCGACCGGCTTGCGGTGGAACGCGAGTGGGCGCGGGAGTGGCAGCGGCGCGTGCCCGGCTCAGACGCGAGTCGCGCCGCCGGCCTGCTCCGCCCTATCGCCGCACTGAATGCGGCAGTCGTGTACCAGCACTTCCTCGACAACATCGAGCCGGACGAGCGCAGCTACCACGCGGGCGATCCGCTCGGCGCATTGCGCGACGCCATCGCGAGCTGAACCACTACACCGCGACCGGCAGCCGCACCTCGAACCGGCAGCCGTCGCCGTGATTGCTGACGCTGATCTCGCCGCCGTGCGCCTGCACCAGCCCACGCGCGATGGCCAGACCCAGCCCGGCCCCCGTCTCCTCGGCGGCGACCCCCGGTTGCGGGGACCGCGCCGCCGCGCCCCGGAAGGCGACGTCGAAGACCCGCGGCAGATCGTCGGGGTCGATGCCGCCGCATGCGTCCTGCACTGCCAGCCATGCATAGTCGGCGGTCTGTCCCGCAACGACCTCGATGGTCGCATCGGACGGGGTATGCCGGATCGCGTTCACCAGCAGGTTCCGCAGCACCCTGATCAGCTCGTTGTCAGAACCCTGCACGGTCGGCCAGCGCGGGTCGGCGGATGCGGTGAGCTGGATGCCGCGCCGACGGGCGGCCGGCGCCGCGGTCTCCATCGCCTGGGCGACCAGCTCCTCGGTGGACACCGGCCCCAGGGTCAGCGCGAGCGCCCCCGCGTTGATCCTGGACAGCTCGAACAGGTCGTCCACCATCGTCGACAGCCGGGTGGTCTCGGAGCTGATCTTCCTTGCGTAGTCGGCGATCTCGGCCGGGTCGACCACCACTGCGTCCTCGAGCGCCTCACTCATCGCCCTGATGCCGGCCAGCGGTGTCCGAAGGTCGTGACTGACCCACGCCACCAGCTGACGCCGGGACGCCTCCGCCGCGCGCTCCGCGGCCCGCTCCTTCTCGGCGGCCAGCGCACCGAGGGCGATCCGCCGGCCGAGCACCACCGCGACCGGGATGACGACCACCGCGATCAGCCCGCACGCGGTGGCTGTGAGCGCGAGCGCCTGGGTGTACATCAGCCCGCTGATCGCCACGACGAAGATCAGCACGGCGAGGATCGGGATGGTGACCAGCGCCGCGATGTTGGCGGCCGCGGATCGCCGGCGCAGCAGATGGAGCACCGCGAGCTCGACGACGCCGGTGAGCAGCGCGGCGAGCAGCGCCCACGGCAGGATGTGCACGACGTCGGTCATCATGCGACGTCCGCCGGTGGTGTGGCACCGCCGGGATCGAGCCGGTATCCCACGCCCCACACCGTCACGATGCGGGTCGGGCGGGCCGGGTCGTCCTCGATCTTCTCCCGCAACCGGCGGACGTGCACCGTCACCGTCGACTGGTCGCCGAACGACCATCCCCAGACCCGCTCCATCAGTTCCGCCCTGCTGAACACCTGGCCGGGGTGCCCGAGCAGGAAGTGCAGCAGGTCGAACTCGCGGCTGGTCAGCATCAGTTCGGCGCCGCGCCAGCGTGCCGTGCGCGACATCGGATCGGTCGAGAGCTCACCGTCCGCGCTGGCGGCGCGTGAGCCGGTTCCGTCACCCGGCATGGCGTCGGCGCCGCGGCTCCGCTCGAGCACCCGGCCCACCCGCAGGGCCAGCTCGCGCGGGCTGAACGGCTTGACCACGTAGTCGTCGGCGCCGTACTCGAGCCCCACCACCCGGTCGGATTCCTGGCCGAGCGCGGTCAGCATGATCACCGGCGTCGTCGACGTGCGGCGGAGCTCGCGGCACACCTCCAGCCCGTCCATTCGCGGCAGCATCAGGTCCAGTACGACGAGGTCCGGTTGGCGGGTCCGGGCAAGATCCAGCCCGGTGACCCCGTCCGCCGCCTCCAGCACCTCGTGACCATCCCGAGTCAGATACCGGCGCACCACTTCTCGCACCGTCTCGTCGTCGTCGACGACGAGCACGCGCGACTGCCGCATCACCCTGCCGCCTCTCCGGAGCAGTCCGGGCGTCGCGCGAGCGGCGCGACGAACATCCGGGACCCACCCGACCGTAGGGGGGCGGCCGACCCCACCGCCACCCTCGGCGCGGACCTACCGCGAACCGTAAGAACTCGTGTCGTGCGGGGACAGCGACGCGACGATCTCCTGGGTCCGCTGCACCCAGGACGACCCGACCGGGGTGAGGACGGCGGTGCGGCTGTCGTCGGGCAGCCGGGTCAGCTCGACGATCAGCCGGTCGTCCGCGAGCCGCTCTGCGACGCCCTCGCCCCACTCGATCACCACCGCGGCCGCTTCCAGATCCGTGTCCAGGTCCAGGTCGTCCAGCTCGAGTGCGCCGGCCAGCCGGTAGGCGTCCACGTGCACCAGCGGTACGGCCGGCGCGTCACCCGCGCTTCGTCCGGGGTCGGGCCGATGCACCCTGGCGATGACGAACGTCGGTGACGTCACCAGCCCGCGCACGCCCATCCCGGCCGCGATGCCCTTGGTGAGCGTGGTCTTTCCGGCGCCCAGGGATCCGCTGAGGATGACGAGATCGCCCGCTCGGAGGCGCTGCCCGAGCGCACGGCCGAGCGCGTCGGTTGCGGCGACGTCGGGCAGATCGACGGTGTCCATGCTGCTCACAGCCCTGCCTTCGCTCCCCTGCCGGTGGACGGTCGGCGCCGCGGTGGATGGCTCGTAGCGTGCTCCATCGCGCGGTTCAGCATGGCGCGCAGGGCATCGTTGGTCAGCGTCGGGTCCTCCATCATCGCCATGTGCCCCGACCCCTCGGCGATGACGAAATCGGCGTCGGGCAGCACGTCGGCGATCGCCTGCGAACGCCCCAGCGGCGTGAGCCTGTCCATGTCCCCCGCGACGATCACGGTGGGGATGCCCGCGAGGGCGGGCACCGCAGCGGACTGGTCGTGGGCGAAGAGCGCCGGGATGAAGTCTGCGATGACTTCGACCGGTGTCGCGGTGATCATCTCGTCGAGGTAGTCGACCATCGCCCCGGGGACGTCGCTGCGGGCGAAGCCGAGGCTCCGGGTCAGCAGCCAGACCGCGTCGCGGCTGCTCGCCCTCCCCCGCTCGAACATCACCGGGTAACGGGCGGCCACCGCCGCGACGACACGGACAACCGGGTTGCCGCGGGTGATCAGCAGCTTGTTGAGCTCCGACGGCCGGAGGTAGGTGGCGCCGGTGCAGATCAGCCCGAGGCCGGCGATTCGGTCGACGAAGAGTTCCGGCCGGTGCGCGGCGAGGGTGATGATCGCCATGCCGCCCATCGAGTGGCCGACCAGGACGACCGGGCCGATAGGCGCCGCGGTGTTGATGACCTGGCTCAGGTCCGACGCAAGGTATTCCATCGTGGAATGCCCCTCCGGCGCGCGGGTGGACGAGCCGTGCGAGCGCTGGTCGTAGAACACCAGCCGGGCCTGCGGTGCTTCGGCCGTCTGCTCGGCGGTCGGTCCGGCTGGGTCTGAAGCAGCACCGAAACCCGGTCCCGCGAGCCCGAGGCGCTGGTAGTGCCAGGCACCCGACCGGAGCGTCCAGCCGTGCGAGAAGATGACTGTCAGCGGCGCGGTGACCGGTCCGACCTCCTCGACGTGCAGCGCGACCCCGTCCTCGGCGTCGACCGAGTAGGTGCGGTCCGCGGTGAGTGAGCCGTACCCCTGCACCTCGTCGGGATCTGCGAGCAGTTCGGCGTGCGCCGCCTGGTAGCGCCGGACGGCCATCCGCTGGGCGGTGACGCCGCCGAGGGCCGCCGCGCCGATCACGCCGGTGGCGATACCGGCGGCTCCGAGGATCTTGCCGAGCGTGCTCACTGGTCATCCCCCGATCCGGCCGGGATGGCAGGGCTGACGGGCTGTGCGGACCCGATCGACCCGGCGCCGATCGACCCAGAACCGATCGACCCAGAGCCGATGGATCCTGCGCCGATCGACCCGGCGCCGATCGACCCTGCCGAGCCGACGAACCTGCGCGGAACCCGCGGACCGATCCGGGTGACGATCTCGTAGCCGATCGTGCCGCAGGCCTCGGCCCACTCGTTCGCCGTCGGTTCGCCACGATCGCCGGGTCCGAACAGGATCACCTCGTCACCGGCGGCCACCTCGTCGTCACCGCAGTCGACGACCACTTGGTCCATCGCCACCCGGCCCGCGATTCGTCGCCGCCGCCCGCTGAGCCACACCTCCCCCACCGAGCTGGCCGCCCGCGGGATGCCGTCGGCGTACCCCAGCGGCACCAGCGCGAGGGTGGTCTCCGCCGATGTCCGGTACGTCAACCCGTAAGAGACGCCGTGACCAGCGGCGACCCGTTTTGTCAGGGCGACGGTGCCGCGCAGGGTCATCGCCGGGCGCAGCGGCAGCCGGGCCGCGCCGGCCAGCGGATCGACGCCGTAGATGCCGATGCCGCACCGCGCCATGTCGAAGTAGGTGGCCGGGTGGTCCAGGACGCCCGGGGTGTTGGCGAGGTGACGGACGCCGCTGATGCCCTCGCGCGCCGCCCGATCCACCGCTTCGACGAATAGGACCGTCTGCTCGGCCACCGACGGATCACCGGGCACATCGGCGCAGGCGAGATGGCTCATCAACCCGGTGACGACGACCGATCCGGCGCGCTGGGCGGCTCCGACCGCCTCCAGCAGGCGACCGAGGTCTGCCGGCCCGACACCGTTCCTGCCCAGGCCCGTGTCGATCTTGATGTGCACCTTGGGCGGTCCGGCGGTGAGACCCCGGCCCGCCTCCACGACCGCGTCCAGGTGCTGAAGGCTCGATATCCCAAGTTGCACGTCTGCGGCCAGCGCGGCGGTGACGTCCTCGCCGGCGGGCCATAGCCAGGCCAACACAGGCGTGTCGATGCCGGCCGTCCTGAGCTCGAGCGCTTCCGTCGGGGTGGCGACGCCGAGGAATGTCGCGCCGCCGGCCACTGCCGCGAGCGCTGACGGAACGGCTCCGTGCCCGTAGCCGAACGCCTTGACCACGGCCATCAACTGGGCGTCCGGGCGGCGGCTGCGGAGCCGGGACAGCAGGAGTGCGGTGTTGGCGGCGATGGCATCGGTGTCGATGACGGCCTCGGCGCGGATCGCTCCGGTCCGCCGTTCGGCGCCGTGCGCCGGTGCGCCGGTCGTCTCCGACGGTTCGGCGCCGCCCGTCGCCGCGGCGGTCGCTCCCGCCGCGCCGGCGGTCGGTGCGGTCACCACAGGAATGCTCACTCCACGATCGAATCACGTTCGGCAGCGGGACGGCGGCCCAGCGCGCTGAACCGGCATTTGACCCCGCCCACTCGTCGCCCGGATCTGACGGATGCCTGCCGTAGGACGAATGGGGGCGAACGGTTGACCGCGGGTTTACCGGGGCGTCAAATAGCCATGGTCGAATCACTCCGGAACGGGCAGACAGGGCGAATCCCCGGGGGGGCACTGCAGATGGTCACCACAGAACCGCGCCCGCAAGCGACCGACGGGGGTCGCGATGAGCGGGTGCAGCATGTCGAGCCGGTCGAGAAGCACACGCCTCCGCCGGCCCGGGCGTCATCGCTCACCAAGGCCTACGGCGCGGAGGCGGGCCAGTACGACCACCGCACCAGGACCTTCCAGCACTTCCGCGAACGGGTCGTCGACGAACTGCCCGCGAAGGCCGGTGACACCGTCCTGGACGTGGGCTGCGGCACCGGGCTCTGCCTGCCGTTGCTGCGCGAGAAGGTAGGCCCCGCAGGGTCTATCGTCGGGATCGACGCGTCCGCCGAGATGCTGGCGCAGGCGATGCGGCGGGTCACCGATTGGGGCTGGACCAACGTCGAATTGATCGCCGCACCAATCGCCGAGGCGCAGATCAACGCCGTTGCGGATGCCGCGATGTTCTGTGCGGTGCACGACCTCATGCAGTCGCAGGCGGCGCTGGCCAGGGTGTTCGCGCATCTGCGGCCGGGGGCCGCGGTCGCCGCCATCGGCGGGAAATGGCCGGCGCCCTGGATGTGGCCGCTGCGGATGTGGGTGTCCGACCTGCACGCGCCGTTCATCAGCAGCTTCGACGGGTTCGACCGGCCGTGGCGGGTACTGGCGCAGTTCGTACCGGACCTGCGGGTTCAGGAGTTGGCGTACGGGGCCGGCTATCTGGCCGTCGGCCACACCCCCGACCGCTGATTCCGCTCAGCGACCGGCCAGGCCCAGGTGATCCCACAGCACATGGGCGCCGAACAGCCCGCTGCGTTCGGCCCGCTCCCCCGCCCGCCCGTGCAGGAACGCGCCGGCCGCAGCGGCCAGCAACGGCGGGAGGCCCGACGCCAGCAACGACCCGATGACGCCGGACAGCACGTCACCGGATCCGGCTGTCGCCAGCCACGACGAACCTGACAGGTTGACCGCGGCCTGCCCGCCCGGATCGGCGATCAGCGTCCGGTGACCCTTGAGCAGCACCGTCGCCCCGCTGCCGGCAGCCGCTCGGCGGACCGCCCCGAGCCGGTCGTCCAGGTCGACGTCCGGGAACACTCTGGCGAACTCGCGGTCGTGCGGGGTCAGCACGGTGACCTGACGCGACCTGCGACGCTCGGCGAGCAACGACGGCAGGGCGGCGAGCACGGTCAGGCCGTCGGCATCGACGAGCACAGGCACGTCCTGCGAGAGAACCCACCGCAGCGTCGCGATGGACGAGCCCTCGGTGCCCATCCCGGGACCGACAACCCAGGCCTGAACCTGCCCGACCTCCGCGGGAGTGGCGGCGGCGACCACTTCCGGCCAGTGCGAGAGCACCGCCGTCGCCTGCGCACCTGCGTACCGGACCATGCCCGGGCGGGTCCGCACGGCGCCCCCGACACAGAGCACCGGCGCACCGGGGTAGCCGGGTGAGCCGGCCACGATGCCGACGAGCCCGCCGGTGAATTTGTCCGCCGCCGGGCCGGGCCCGGGCAGCAGCGCCCGCAGCGTGCCGTCGGTCATCGCGATGAGATCGGCGGGCCGACCGGTCATCTCCATCCCGATCGGCACGCTCACCACGGTGCCGGCCTGTTCGTCGGCGATCAGCAATCCGGGTTTGATGCCGCCGAAGGTGACCGTCACGTCCGCGAGGAAGGCCACCCCGCGGACCCGCCCGGTGTCCGGTTCGACACCGCTGGGGATGTCCACGGCCACCCGCAGCGCGTCGGTCGCGTTGGCGTTACTGACCAGTTCGGCGGCGTTGTCCCGCAGTGGCGGCCTGGCGGCCAGCCCGACGACCCCGTCGATGATGACGTCCGCATTGTTGATCGCCTGCGTGATGCTGGTGGCTGACGCGGGGTCGTCCGCGGCGAGGACGCGCGCCCCGGCCCGGCGCAGCGCCTTCAGCCCCGCGGGGTGGGCCTTCGCCGGGTCGAGCAGCACTGCGGTGATCAGCATCCCGCGGCCGCGCAGGAACGCCCCGGCGTAGAGCGCGTCACCCCCGTTGTTGCCCGAGCCGACCAGCAGCACGACGCGCCGGCCGGGGTGCGGTGACGGCAGCCGCTCGGCGACCTCCAGGGCGATGGCATGCGACGCCCGGCGCATCAGCGTGCCGTCGCCGTGTCTCGCAAGCGCGGCGGACTCGACGGCGCGGATCTGTTCGACGGTGTAGGCCTCGATCATGGGTTCATCCTGGCCCGGCCCCGACGGCGTCTCCTCGTCGGCTCACGATGGTTGCCCGTCACCAGCCGTAGTGGTCGAGTACCGCGACGACCCGAGGCAGCCGGACAGCACCGAAATGGCGCAGTCCGGTCAGCAACTTGTGCAGCTGCAACGCCGGTTTGCGTTGCTGGTAGCCGGGCTCGAACGGCCATTCACGCTGGTAGGCGTCGAACAGCTCGTCCGGCAGCCGGCCGGTCTCCATGAACGCCAGGTCGAGCTCGCGGTCGGCGAAGCACACCGCAGGATCGACCACCCAGCGGCCGTCGACGACGTTGCCGAACCACAGGTCGCCGTGCGTCAGGGAGGCGGGCGGGTTCGTCGGCAACATCTCCTTCAGCGGCCCCGCGCAGGCGGCGCGCAACCGCTCGGCGATCGGCGCCGGTACTTCGGGATCGGCCAGGTGCGCGAGAATCCGCCGCTCGACGAAGAACGTCGGCCAGTCATCGGACCAGCCGTTGCGCTGGTCGAAGCGACCTGCCGGGTTGTCCCGGTGCCAGCCGAACCGGTCGGCGGTGGTGCGGTGCACCGTGGCCATCGCCCGGCCGAGACCCGCCCAGTCCGGCGACCCGCTGACGTACTCGAGCACCAGCACGTCCTCCTCCGTGCCGAGCACGTCCGGTGTCGGCGCGCCGGCCGCGGCGAGCGCTCTCAATCCCTCGGCTTCGACCTCGGCCGGATAGGGACAGCGTTTGACGACCACCTCTCGGCCGTCGGCGAGCCGCTCCCGGGTGGTCGTGCAGATGAGGCCGCCCTTGAGCAGCACGGATGCGACGGGACGCGGCAGCCCCGCCGGCCATGCGCGGGTGCCGGGCGTATCGGAGGCTCCGGGCGCCGCCGGCAGGTCGGGTGCTGCCGGTGCGTCAGGTGCTGCCGGTGCGTCCGCTGCTGCCGGTGCGTCCGCTGCCGCCGGCAGGTCCGGTGCTGCCGGTGCGTCAGGTGCCATCGGAACAGTGTCGGCCGTCCGACCCGCTCCGTTGCCGGCGGGAGCGGATTCACTGGCCGAGAACCGTTGTCGGTGCTGGAACCTATGGTCAGCGCCATGACCAACACCCATCACGCCATCGACTACGTCGAGCTACCGGTGTCCGATCTGCCGGCCGCCAGGGCGTTCTACGAACAGGCCTTCGGCTGGCAGTTCAACGACTACGGGCCCGCCTACGCCGGCATCAGGGCACCGTCGGGCGAGAGCGAGGTGGGCGGCCTGAACGGCACTGCCCCAGCGGAGCAGCGCGCGCCCCTGGTGCTGCTTTATTCCGACGACCTTGACGCGACGCTCGACGCCGTACGAGCGGCGGGCGGGACGGTGGTGACCGGTCCGTACGCATTCCCGGGCGGCCGACGGTTCCATTTCACCGACCCGAACGGGGTCGAACTCGGGGTCTGGGCAAGTGCGTGACCCGACTGTAGGCGGGACGCGTGCCCTGGGCGGGCACTTCTCAAATCAGCCCAGCGCGATGACGACGGCCGCGGCGATGCCGGCGTCATGAGAAATCGAGATCCGCCAGTCCGTCACGCCCATCGCGGCAGCTGCCGCGGCGACCGTGGCGCTGACCTCCATGCGCGGCTTGCCGGAGTCCTCCGACACGACCTGGCAGTCGTGCCAGTCCATTCCGGTCGGCACGCCGAGCGCCTTGGCCGCGGCCTCCTTCACCGCGAACCGGGCTGCGAGTGAGGCAGGTCCGCGCGGGAGTCCCGATGCGGTGACCTGCTCGCGGGCCGTGAACAGCCGGCGGGCGAGACCGGGGGTGCGGCTCATCGAGGCGGCGAACCTGTCGACCGCGACGACGTCTATCCCGACGGCGAGAACCTTTGCGCCGAGTGGCACCTCAGGCAGCACGGGCGGCTACTCGACCGTCACGGACTTGGCGAGGTTCCGTGGCTTGTCGATGTCGTACCCGCGGGAGCGGGCGATCTCGGCGGCCAGGATCTGCAGCGGGATCGTGCTGACCAGCGGCTGGTACAGCTTCGGGACCCGCGGCAACTCGAGCAGGAAGTCGGCGAACGGCGCCACCGTGTCGTCGCCCTCCTCGGCGATGACGATGGTGCGCGCGCCGCGGGCCTGGATCTCCCGGATGTTGGACAGGAGCTTCGAGTGCAGCAGCGGGTCGGACACCGGGGACGGAGTGACGACGACGACAGGGAGGCCCTCCTCGATCAGCGCGATCGGACCGTGCTTGAGCTCGCCGGCCGCGAACCCCTCAGCGTGCATGTATGCGAGTTCCTTGAGCTTGAGCGCACCCTCGAGCGCCACCGGGTAGCCGACGTGCCGGCCGAGGAACAGCACTGCCTTGGACCGGGCGATGTCCTGTGCGAGCTTGCGCACCGGATCCATCCTGGTGAGCGTCTCCGCGACAGCCTCCGGCATCTCGGAAAGCAGCTCGAACTCACGGGCGATCTCGTCCCGGTACTTGGTGCCGCGGGCCTGGGCGAGTGCCAGCCCGACGAGGTAGTTGGCGGTGACCTGGGCGAGGAAGGTCTTGGTGGCCGCGACGCCGACCTCGGGACCGGCGTGCGTGTAGAGCACCGCGTCGGATTCCCGCGGGATCTGCGAGCCGTTGGTGTTGCAGACCGCGAGCACCCTCGCCTTCTGCCGACGGGCGTGCCGCACCGCCTCCAGGGTGTCGGCCGTCTCGCCGGACTGGGTGACGGCGACGACAAGCGTGTCCCGGTTGAGAACCGGGTCCCGGTACCGGAACTCGCTGGCGACCTCCACCTCGACGGGCAACCGGGTCCAGTGCTCGATCGCGTACTTGGCAACCAGACCCGAGTGGTAGGCCGTGCCGCAGGCGACGACGAACACCTTGTCGATGGTGCGCAGGTCGTCATCGGAAAGCCGGAGCTCGTCGAGCACGATGCCGGAGCCGTCGAAGTGCCCGAGCAGGGTGTCCGCGAGCGCCTGCGGCTGCTCGGCGATCTCCTTGTCCATGAAGGTCGCGTAGCCGCCCTTCTCCGCGGCGGCGAGATCCCAGTCGACATGGAAGATACGGTAGTCGGCGACCGCCTCCGGGTCGTTGGAGAAGGACGTCACCTCGTAGCTGTCCGGGGTGATGACGACGAGCTGGTCCTGGCCCAGCTCCACGGCGGTACGGGTGTGCGAGATGAACGCGGCGACGTCGCTGGCGACGAACATCTCCGCCTCGCCGATGCCGATCACCAGCGGCGAGTTCCGGCGGGCGGCGACCAGCACGTCGGGCGCGTCGGCGTGCACGGCGACCAGGGTGAACGCGCCGTCCAACCGCTTGCAGACAGCGGCCATCGTGGCCGGCAGGTCGCCCGCGGTCGGACCGGCGGCAAAGGCACCGCCGAGCAGGTGGGCGACCACCTCGGTGTCGGTGTCGCTGCGCATCTCGATGCCCTGCGCCTCGAGCTCGCGCCGCAGCGGGACGAAGTTCTCGATGATGCCGTTGTGGATGACGGCCACCTTGCCGCTGATGTCGGTGTGCGGGTGCGCGTTGCGGTCGTTCGGCGCGCCGTGGGTGGCCCAGCGGGTGTGGCCCATGCCGGTCGTCCCGTTGAGGGCGACCTCACCGGAGTCGATGTAGTGCTCGAGATTGGCCAGCACGCCGGCCTTCTTCGCGGTGTGCAGCCCGCCTTCACCATCGAGGACGGCGACGCCGGCGGAGTCGTACCCGCGGTACTCCAGGCGGCGCAGCCCTTCGAGGACGAGCGGGAGCGCCTGACGGGGACCGGTATATCCGACGATGCCACACATGCTCTGAAGGCTAATGGGTGCAATGCCGGACTTCGGCATCCGCAACTCATCCGGGTGGAAGCCGGCGGGTCGCCGGTGATGCCGCTCACTGCGGGTGGTGAGAAGCGCCCCGTCAGGGCCGCGGTGCGCCTTTCCGCGGTGATGCCCGGTCGGGCGGCCCTGATCAGCCGGACCGCGTCAGCCGCGCCCGGTGATCCCCGGAATGGCCGCACGGTCAGCGGTGTGGTTCCCTTCCGGCAGCGCTCAGGCCTCGACCGCCCGGCCACCCCTGGACATCGCGGCCTCGGGTGGCATCACGCCCGCCGGCGGGTTCGGCTCCGGGGTCGCGTAGCCCGTCCGATCCTCCGGCGCCGACGCCGCGACGGCCCTGATGTCCGCCCAGGCCCGAAGCTGCGCGATCTGCTCGGCCTGGGTCACGGACAGCGGCACGGTGTTGTCGATCTCGTGCAGCAGGTCCTCCCGGGTCAGCGTGCGGCGCTCGTTGAACGCGTTGAAACAGGCGGCGATGACGACCTGTTCGATCTCCGCGCCGGAGAAGCCCTCGGTCTGGGCGACGAGGGCGGCGATCAACTCGTCGGTCAGCGGCAGGTCACCGAGCGCGGGACCGGCCTTGAGCCGCGCCTTCAGGTGCAGCCGGAAGATGACCGTCCGCTCGGTGTCGGTCGGCAGGTCGATGAAGAAGATCTCGTCGAACCGACCCTTGCGCATCATCTCCGGCGGCAGCAGCGAGATGGTGTTGGCGGTGGCCATCACGAACACCGGTGACGTCTTCTCCTGCATCCAGCTGAGGAACGTCCCGAACACCCTGGCGGACGTCCCGCTGTCGCCACCACCGGATGCCCCGGAGGCGAAGCCCTTCTCGATCTCGTCGATCCACATGACGCACGGCGCAATGGCTTCCGCTGTCCGCAGCGCGGTCCGCATGTTCTGCTCGCTGGCACCGACGAGGCCGCCGAACACCCTGCCGATGTCCAGCCGGACCAGCGGCAACGACCACGCCGACGCCATCGCCTTTGCCGTCATCGACTTCCCGCAGCCCGGAACACCGGTGACCAGAACACCTTTCGGTGCGGGCAGCCCATAGGCCGCCGCCTCGTCGAGCCACGACCCGTTCCGTTTGCGGAGCCAGGTCTTCAGGTTCTCCAGACCGCCGATGTCGTCCAGGCTGACGGTCGACCTGACGACCTCGAGCACCCCCGACTTCTGGACGATCTGCCGCTTCTCCTCCTGCACCAGGGCGATGTCGTCGTCGGTGAGCCGGCCGTCATCCACCATCGACCTGGCGAAGGCGTTCTCCGCCTCAAAAGCGGTGAGGCCGAGCGCGGCCTTCGCAAGCCGCTCCGCTCCGTCCGGCCCCAGTTCGACCTTCAGCGCCCCCGCCGCGGAGTTGCGCGCGATCATCCCGTCGAGGGTCGCGCGGATCTGCGGTTCGGTGGGCAGCGGGAAGTCGACCAGGGTGACCAGGGACTCGAGGTCCGGCGGGATCTGCGGGGTCGGCGAGATGAGGATCAGCGTGCGCGGCACCCGCCCGTCCTTGTAGAACCGGACCGTGTCCTTGAGCGCCCTGACCAGCTGGGTGTCGGCGGGCGTGGAGTTCGAGCCCATCCACGGGTGCAGATCCAGCAGCACGACGACGCTCGGCATGGTGAGCGCGGCTGCCGCGGTGAGCGCGGCGTGCGGGGTCCGGGTGTCCGGGTTGCCGGGCTGGCCGAGCGCCGCGAACCCGTTCGCCGTCGACCAGGTGTAGACCTGCCGGGCCGGCGTCACCTGCGTCCGGTTGCCGACGACGGCCGCGATCTCGGCGAGAGCCCTGGACTCCTCCGCGGTCTGGATCGACAGCAGGGGAAACCGGGCCCGGATCAGTCGCCGGAGATTGGTCGCGAAATCCTCTGCCACGGGCGTGCTCCTTCTGTCTGGCTGTGTCGCAACGCGCACGGCGTTTGAACGGTCGCTGTGGCTGCTGATCCGGGGATGTGCCTTTGCTGGTGGCGCGACGACCCCGCCGCAGCCACCGGTTACTGTACGAGAGCGATTCAGCCGATCGCGGTGGTCGTGAGCGGAGGACCGATGGCCAAGAAGCTGGCCCCCAGCATCAAGCGCCCGACGCTGGAGTACTTCGCCTACCGCGGTCCGCACCGGGTGGCGATCGGCGACCTGGCACCGGCCGGTATGCCCGGGCTGGTGTTCACGCCGACCTCTGGCCGCAGGTTGCCCGTCGTCGCGGTCGGCCACGGGTGGCTGCAGTCGGCCGAGCGGTACGCGGACACGATGAGGTACCTGGCGTCGTGGGGCATCATCGTCGTCGCCCCGAACACCCACCGCAGCGTGTTCTCCTCGCAGCAGGGCCTCGCGCTGGATCTGTCCCGGGCGCTCCGCCTGGTCGCGCAGGGAAACCTCGGTGACGGCCGGGTGCGTGGCGACCTCCGCCGGATGGGCGTCCTCGGGCATTCGATCGGCGGCGGGGCGGCGATCCTGGCGGCTGCCAAGGACGACCAGATCCGCGCGGTCGTGACCGTGACGGCAGCCGAGACCCGGCCGTCGGCGATCGAGGCGGCCGGCAAGGTCGAGGTTCCGAGCCTGCACCTGATCGGGTCCAAGGACGACATGGCCGAGTCCGATGGCGCACGCATAGCCCGGTCCTGCACGGGACCGGCGCAGCTGCGGATGGTCAAGGGCTCGGGCCACCTGGGCCTGGCGGAGGGCAAGTCGTTCGTCAACGGCATCATCGGCGCCGACTCGGACAAAAAGGTGCAGCAGGTAACGCGCATGCTCGCGTCCGCGTTCTTCATCCGGTACCTGACCGACGCGGACCAGCTGGCCGACGAGCTCGAGGACAAAGTCAAGGGCACCACCGTGGAGGACCTGGAGGACCCGGACCTGCACTCGTCGGTGTCCGCGGGTGATCTCGCCGCGACCGCGATGATCTGACGGATCTTCCCCGGCCCGACGGCGCGCCGCTGCGAAACGGAAGTTGCGTGCGCCTACCGAGCACTTTCCCGCGGAGAACGCTCGACAACCGCGCCCAACTCGACCCGGCCGACCCGACGCGCCCGAGCCGCCGCGAACCCCGGTCAGACGCTTGCGACGACCTTGGCAACCCGCTCGGCGATGTCCTGGGCATCGGCGGACGTCGAGGCCTCGACCATCACCCGGACCAGCGGTTCGGTGCCGGATGGGCGCAGCAGCACCCGGCCGGAATCGCCCAGCTCGGCCTCCGCACGGTCCACCGCGGCGAGCACGTCGGGCGAGGACGCGACAGCGGCCTTGTCACCGACCCGCACGTTGATCAGCACCTGCGGGAACCGGGTGACGGCCTTTGCCAGGTCCGCCAGCGGGCGGCCCGACTCCGCGACGGCGGCCATCAGATGCAGGGCGGACAGCAGCCCGTCACCGGTGGTCGCGTGGTCGGCGAGGATGAGATGCCCGGACTGCTCACCGCCCAGCGAGTAGCCACCGGCCCGCATGTCCTCGAGCACGTAGCGGTCGCCCACGGCGGTGGTCCGGACCTTGATCCCGGCCTTCGCCATCGCCTGGTGGAACCCGATGTTGGCCATCACAGTGGCGACGACGGTGTCGTCGACCAGCCGGCCGCGCTCCTTGAGCGACATCGCCAGCAGCGCGAGGATGACGTCGCCGTCCACGTCGGATCCGTCGGCCGCGACCGCGAGACACCGGTCGGCGTCACCGTCGTGGGCGATCCCGAGGTCGGCGCCCTCTGACACCACGGCCTCTCGAAGGCCGGCGAGGTACGTGGAACCGACGCCCGCGTTGATGTTCAGTCCGTCGGGGCTGCCGCCGATGACGACCACTTCGGCCCCGGCTCGCCGGTACACCTCGGGGGCGAGATCGGACGCGGCGCCGTGCGCGCAGTCGACGACGACCCGCAGGCCGTTCAACGGGTTGGGGGTGGCGACCAGCAGGTGGTCGAGGTAACGGCGGTCGGCGTCGACGGCCGGCTTGATCCGGCCGACCCCGTCACCGGTCGGCAGCGGGCCCGGAGCATCCATCCGGCGCTCGATCTCGTCCTCGACGGCGTCGTCCAGCTTGACGCCACCGGCGGCGAAGATCTTGATGCCGTTGTCCGGCATGGCGTTGTGCGACGCGGAGATGACGATGCCCATGTCGGCGGACAGATCAGCGGTCAGGTAGGCAACGGCGGGGGTCGGCAGCACACCGAGCAGGATGACGTCCACGCCGGCAGAGGCGAGCCCCGCGGCAACCGCGGCCTCGAGCATCTCGCCACTGGCGCGGGGGTCACGGCCGACGACGGCGAGCGGCCGCGTCGGACTCGGCGGCAGGACCGCCTCACCGCGCGCACCGAACGTGCGCCGGGCGGGGACAGCAGGAACCCGGCGCTCGCCGAGCACCTGAGCGGCCGCTGTGGCCAGCCGCAGGGCGAGCGCCGGGGTGAGGTCTGCGTTGGCAAGCCCTCGTACACCGTCTGTGCCGAAAAGCCGTCCCCCCACGGCGATCAGCGCTTCGAGTACTGGGGCGCCTTGCGGGCCTTCTTCAGGCCGTACTTCTTGCGCTCGGTGGCGCGCGCGTCGCGGGTCAGGAACCCGGCCTTCTTGAGCGGCGGGCGATCGGTCTCGTCCAGCTCGATCAGCGCACGCGCGATGGCCAGCCGCAGCGCGCCGGCCTGGCCGGTCACCCCGCCGCCGTGCAGCCGGGCGATGACGTCGTAGATCTCGCCCTTCTCGAGGATCATCAGCGGCTCTTTGATGAGCTGCTGGTGCACCTTGTTGGGGAAGTAGCTGTCCAGGCTGCGGCCGTTCAGCGTGAAGGTTCCGTTGCCGGGCATCAGCCGGATGCGGACGACGGCTTCCTTACGACGGCCGACGGTCTGCACCGGGCGGTCGACGGCCACCGGCAGGACAACTGCCGGGACGACCTCGGGGACCTCGTCGATGACCTCGTCGATGACGATGTCGCCACTTTCGGGGGTCTCGATCACGTCTGTCTCGATCACATCGACCTCGGGGGTCGACTCGCTATCGGACGGGAGCGCGAAGTCTTCCTCGACGACGGCTTCGGGATTCTGGCTCACGGACTGACTCATCTCGCTGTTCTGTGTGCGGTGGTGTGCTGGGCGGCGCGGCCGGTGGCCAGCGTCACGGGACGAAGCGTTACTGGGCGACCTGGGTGATCTCGAACGGCTGCGGCTGCTGCGCCAGGTGCGGGTGCTCCGCGCCGGCGTAGACCTTCAGCTTGCGGGCCATCGAACGGCCGAGCGAGTTGTGCGGCAGCATCCCGATGACGGCCTTCTCGACCAGGCGCTCCGGCCGGGTGTCCAGCAGATCGCCCACGGTCTGCTTGCGCAGGCCGCCCGGGTAGCCGGAGTGGCTGTACAGGAACTTGCCGTCCCGCTTGTTGCCGGTCACCGCGACCTTGCCGGCGTTGATGATGACGACGAAGTCGCCGGTGTCGACATGCGGGGCGTAGATCGCCTTGTGCTTGCCACGCAGCAGCTGCGCAGCCTGGCTGGCGAGCCGGCCGAGCACGACGTCGGTCGCGTCGATCACGTGCCAGGCGTGGGTCACATCGCCGGGCTTGGGGCTGTACGTGCGCACGGATATGCCTCTTCGTTCTTCTCTGGTGGGTCGTCCAGGGTGTCCTGCCGGGGGCGGGTGCCCCCCACGTGGTGCGCGGCACCACATGGCCAGAGCCCCGCGACATCGAATCGCAGGGACCTGGAACACTACACAATGCGGACCGACGCACACGCGCCAGATCCGCCGCACGCAGTCGAGCGGCACACCGACTAGCCAGAGTACCGCGCGGCCGTCGACAAGGTCAAAACCACCCGTTGACGCCTCGTCACTGGATGCCACCGGTCGGCCCGGCCGCCCCGTCACCGGTAGGTCTGACGGCATCCTGCTGGCTGTTCTGGTCAACGACCTGCTGATCGATCGACTGCTGGTCGACCTCATCGAGACCGGCGAGCCACTCTTTCGCGTCCTGAACAGCGGCCAGGGTGGAGGCGCCCAGCACCTCGGTGGCGCGGAAGATGGTGATCCTGCTCTGGACGTCGTCGAACTGGCTGTGCTCGAAGCGATGCGCCATGTTCGCCTGCACCCCGGACAGGTACAGCCGGCCGCCGGCCGCCTCCAGTTGGTGGGCGTAATGCGCCACCACGCCGAAGAACGTCGACCCAAGAGACGTCCTGCCCCGCAGTCGCAGGATCACCACCGGCCGCCGGGTCGGTCTGGGATCGGGCAGCCGCGCGCCCAGCGTGCGCGCTCCCGCGTAGAGCAGGCTGCCGTAGACGTCGAGCACGACCGGCTCGGCATCGGGGAGCAGCACCGGCATCGGCCGCTCGACGAACATCCCGTCTTCGCGCCGGGTGAGCCGGACGATGCGCAGGTCCATCTGTTCCTTGTTGAGCTGCAGCAGCAGCGACACGATGACGCCCACCCCGACCGCCGCCGCGACCGGCAGGGCGAGGGTCGAGATGAAGGTCACGACCATCGCGATCTGACCGGTGTGGCTCGTCCGCCAGACCACGGCGATGTCGCGGGGCCGGACGGACATCACCGCGGCGAAGATCAGCACGGCGGCGAGGGTGGGCATCGGCACCAGCCCGACCAGCTTCGAGAAGGCCACCAGGATGATCAACATCCAGACCCCGCCGAAGACCGCGGCCCACCTGCTCCGCGCCCCG
Organism: Nakamurella sp. GG22; assembly: GCF_052976845.2. NCBI lineage: Bacteria > Bacillati > Actinomycetota > Actinomycetes > Nakamurellales > Nakamurellaceae > Nakamurella > Nakamurella sp. GG22. The sequence goes on from NZ_JBRIIO020000049.1 coordinate 23,829, forward strand.
GCCGCGAGGTTGAGCGCCGTGCTGCTGACCGATCCGCCGACCGGCGTGCCGTGGAAGAGCCCGGCAGCCATGTTGGCAACGCCCTGGCCGACGAAGTCCCGGTTGGTGCTCGACGGCGCACCTCCCGGGTTCGGCGCGGCCTCGGCGACACCCGCGCCCTGCACCAGCGCGATCGCCGCGATGGCCAGCGCGCCGCTGATCACGCCGAACGTCAGGTCCGCGAAGTGCGGCAGCACGATCGGCGGGAACCCACTGGGGATCGCCCCGACGTCGGCCACCGTCGCCACGGAGTCCAGGTTCATCAGCGCGACGGCGATGGTCGGCAGGACAACCGCGATCAACGACGCGAACAGCCCGAACCTGGTCCGGCTGAGCAGGAACATCACCGCCAGCGCGATCCCGCCGACGATCGCGGACGTGGTCTCGATGCCGGTCGGGTTGGTGATGACGTGCGCTGCCTTCTGCGCCGCCACCCCGCCGTTGGTCGGCGACCCGACGAGGCCGGCCAGTTGGCCCAGGACGATGTTGACGGCGACGCCGGTGAGGAACCCGAGCATCACGGAGCGGGAGACGAAGCGGATGTAGCGGCCGAGGTGCAGCAACCCGGCGGCGATCATGACAATGCCGGTGAGGATCGTCAGGGTGATGAGCGCCCGGTCACGGCCCTCGGCGGGAATGTCGGCGAGCGCGGATCCCGCTGCCAGGGACGCGGCGGTGGTCGTCGTGACGACCATCAGTTTGGTACTGGTGGTCAGCCCGCCGCCGACCTTGCCGGCGAACGACGCGTAGAGCCCGTAGGCGGGGTTGACGCCCACCAGTAATGCCGTCGCCATCCCGTCCGGGACGGAGCTGATGGCCCCCGGAACACCGGCGAGGATGTCGGACTTGAGGTCCTTGCGGCGCGGCCGCACCCCGGTCAGCCAGTCCCGCGCCGCCGTTCCCGTCCGGGCGAGCCAGCCGCTCATGCCCGCCCGATTCCGCTGTCCGTCACGGGAACAATCTAGGGCGTTTCGTCCCTTGTTCGGCAGATCCACGGAGAAAAGGGACCTACCCGGAGAGGGTGAATGTCCTAGCGGGGGAAGTCTTCGGGCATGAACCGGGTCGCCCTGGTGATCGCGGAACGCGTGGTCAGCTCCACGTCTGACGGGTAGTCGACGGCCATCAACGTCAGGCCGTGCGCCGGCGCGACATGGATCTCGGCAGTGCGCTCCCCCGCCGCCAGCAGCTCGGCGGGCCGGTCCGTGGGCGCCCGCATCTCCCCGACGGCGATCAGGGACCCGACCAGCGCCCTGACCATGGAATGGCAGAACGCATCGGCGACGACGTCGACCCGCACCTCGTCGCCGGCTCGTTCGACGGTCAGCGACTGCAATTCCCGGATGGTCGTCGCGCCTTCCCGCGGGCGGCAGAACGCCGCGAAGTCGCGCAGGCCTACCAGCGCGGACGCGGCAAGGTTCATCGCCGTGACGTCGAGCGTCCGGCGCCGCGCGAGCACGTACCGGCGGTCGGCCGGTTCGACACCCCAGTCAGCGGTGCAGATCCGGTACCGGTAATGACGGCGCAACGCCGAGAACCGGGCGTCGAATCCTTGCGGTGCAACGGTTATCGCCCTGACCCTGAGGTCGAGCGGTAGCAGTCCGGCGAGGCGGCGGAGCAGGCCGAGCCGACCGGGTGCGATGTCGTCAGCCGAGGGACCGGTGCCGCCGGGGGGTCCTGTCGCGTGGTCGGGGGGCACGGGTGCTGGGGGCGCGGGGTCCTGGCCTGCGGGATCTTGGTGCGCGGGGTCTTGGTGCGCCAGGTGTCGGGGCGCGAGGCCTTGGTGCGCGGGGGCTTGGTGCGCCAGGTGCCGTGGCGCGAGGGCGAGCAGGGCCGCTCGATCGACGTCGATGTGCGCCACCTGACCGACGGCGTGCACCCCGGCATCGGTCCGTCCCGCGACCACCAGCGGCGGCGGCTCCCGGAGCAGCACCGTCAGGGCGGTCAGCAGCTCACCGGCTACCGTCCGGCGGCCGGGCTGTACCGCCCACCCGGAGAAGTCCGTGCCGTCATAGGAGATGTCCAGCCGCAACCTGATCACGCGCGGCCGGCCCGTACGTCATCGAGTCGCCAGTAACGGACCCTCCTGGGCAGCGGAAGGGTCCGGAAAAGGTGACTCGATTCGGCCACCACGCTGATCCCGGGCGAACAGGCGCCGAGCGCCTGACGAGCGCAGACAGCACAACGGGGGCGGACCGACGTGATCGTCGCTCCACCCCCGCTGTAGCAGCACTCAGTGCGGATTACTTCGCCTCGTCCGCGCCTTCGGCCGGATCCTCGGTCGCAGCCTCGACGGCCTGCGCCGATCCACTCTCGGTGTCGGCACTGGTCTCCGCGGCGATGACGTCCGCGTCGTCGGCGACGGCATCCGCATCGGCGGACGCGACACCGGCATCGACAGCACCACTCTCGTCGACCACGGCCGACTCGGTTGCGGTCTCGTCAGCGGCAGTCGCGGTCTCGTCAGCGGCAACGTCGGAGGCCGGGGTCGAGCCGGCGGCAGCGCCGGACGACGCGGCAACGCGGGCGCTGCGGTCACCACTGCGGGTCGACGCGGCACGGCGGGCGACGCGCGACGCCGAGGAGGAAACGGTCTCCTCGTCGATCAGCTCGATGATCGCCATCGGGGCGTTGTCGCCCTTGCGGGGCGCGGTCTTGGTGATCCGCGTGTAGCCACCGTCACGGGTCGCGAACGACGGCCCGATCTCGGCGAACAGCTTGTGCACCACGTCCTTGTCACGGATGACCTTGAGCACCTCGCGACGGTGATGCAGGGTGCCCTTCTTGGCCGTGGTGATCAGCTTCTCGGCGTACGGCCGGAGGCGCTTGGCCTTGGTCTCGGTGGTGGTGATCTTGCCGTGCTCGAACAGCGACTGGGCGAGGTTGGCGAGGATCAGCCGCTCGTGGGCCGGCCCTCCGCCGAGACGGGGACCCTTTGCAGGCGTAGGCATCAGATGTTCCTTCGATCGTTGTCCGCGGTGGTGGTCCCATCGCGGGTGAGGCGGCGGCCCGGGAGCGAACTCCCGGGCGCCGACGGTTTCCTATCCGTGTTCAGCAACGCTGCTGCGCAACATCGCTGCGCGAGGCAACAACCCGGTGGGTTGAGCAAAACGCAGTGCGAGATCACTTTGCGAGACATTGCCGCCCACCCAGCAACCCGGGTGGACCCGTGCTCCGGCGTCGGTCCTCCTGGCGAGAGCCAGTCCGACGAACACGAAGCGTTTGTCGGGCGGAGCGCAGCGGAGCAACTGCATCTATTCAGTTCTTTCGAGCCCGGCGAAGCCGGTCCATCACCTACTGGCGGAGCCAGCGTTTTAGATTTGCTCGGTCTCCGCGTAATCGGTGTCATCGACGACGGCCTCGGCGGGCGCGGCGGCGGGAAGCCCGTAACCGGTGTCGTCGGTGTCGTCGTTCCAGTCGTTGTCGCTGTAGGCCAGCGCAGCGGCTGCCGGATCGAACCCGGCCGGCGAATCCTTCAGGGACAGGCCCATGCCGGCGAGCTTGATCTTGACCTCGTCGATCGACTTCTGCCCGAAGTTGCGGATGTCGAGCAGGTCCGCCTCGGTGCGGGAGACGAGCTCGCCGACCGTGTGGATGCCCTCGCGCTTGAGGCAGTTGTAGGAGCGGACGGTCAGGTCCATCTCCTCGATCGGCAGGCTGAACGCGGCTATGTGATCGGCCTCGGCGGGCGACGGCCCGATCTCGATGCCCTCGGCGTCGATGTTCAGCTCGCGGGCGAGACCGAACAGCTCCACCAGGGTGGTGCCGGCCGACGCGAGTGCGTCCCGCGGGGAGATCGACGGCTTGGTCTCGACATCCAGGACCAGCCGGTCGAAGTCGGTCCGCTGCTCGACACGGGTGGCCTCGACGCGGTAGGTGACCTTGAGGACCGGCGAGTAGATCGAGTCGACCGGGATACGGCCGATCTCGGCGCCGACGACCTTGTTGGGCGAGGCCGGGACGTAGCCGCGGCCACGCTCGACGACGAGCTCGATCTCGAGCTTGCCCTTCTTGGTCAGGGTGGCCAGCTTCAGGTTCGAGTTGTGCACGGTGACACCGGCGGGCGGCGCGATGTCTTCGGCGGTGACGTCACCGGGGCCCTGCTTGCGCAGGTACATGGTGACCGGCTCGTCGTCCTCGGACGAGACCACCAGCTCCTTGAGGTTCAGGATGAGCTCGGTGATGTCCTCCTTGACGCCGGGGACGGTGGTGAACTCGTGCAGCACGCCGTCGACGCGGATGCTGGTGACGCTGGCGCCGGGGATCGACGACAGCAGTGTGCGGCGCAGGGAATTCCCGAGGGTGTAGCCGAATCCGGGCTCGAGCGGCTCGATGACGAACCGCGAGCGGTTCTCGGAGACAACCTCTTCGGTCAATGCGGGGCGCTGGGAAATCAGCACTGTGGTATTTCCTTTCGCAGGTGACGTCCGCTATATGACGTCACTGTTGGGTACTACCCCGGCCGGTCCAACGGCCGGACCTCCCGATCGGTGCCGATCACCGTCGGCGAGATGTTGATCCCCCCCCCCCG
>NZ_JBRIIO020000050.1:0-27045 GCF_052976845.2 Nakamurella sp. GG22
GTTGCACGGGCTCGTCGACACCGGGGCCGCCGGGCGCGGTGATGGTGACGTCACGGGAGGCGATCGGTGTCGGCGCGGGCGCCGGCCAGGCCGCCCAGACCACGGCGGCGACGAGTACGACCACCAGGACGACGGCGGTGATCTTCCGTTCCCTGGTCCGGAACAGGCGCTTCAGCCGGGTCTTCACGCGACGGCACCCGGGCGGCATTCGCCGTATACAGCCTGTTCGTTCATCCCACCAGGGTGCCAGACCCCCGGTGCGGCGGACCTGGGGTCAACCCTGACCGGAACCCTGGGGGGTGCGATCCGCGGTACCGCAGGAAGATGAGAGATTCGCCGCGTGCAACCACACGACCTGAACCTGCTCCGTGTCCCCGGCCGGCCCGCGTTGGGCGCCGACGGCTCCGTCGTCGTTGCGGTGGCCGCGCCCGATCTGGAGGCGAATCTCTACCGCGGCAAGCTCTACCGGTTCGGACCACCGGCCGGGACGGGATCGGCCGGCGAGTCACAGCCAACGGAACTCACTCTCGGACCGCGCGACTCGGACCCGGTGATCAGCCCGGACGGCCGGCTGGTGATCTTCCGGCGTGCGCCGGAAAGCGGTCCCGCCCAGCTGTTCGCGATGCCCCTCGACGGTGGCGAACCCCACATGATCGCCGAGCACCCGCTCGGGGCGGGCCCTGTCGTCTTCTCGCCGGAGGGCGATCGGGTCCTCTACACCGCTCCGGTTCCCGAGCCGGGCCGCTACGGAACGGACGACAAGGTGGACGGCGGTGCAGAGCCGCCGCGCCCGATCGGCAGGCTGTCGTACCGGTTGGACGGCGAGGGTTTCGTGCTCGACAAGCCCGCGCAACTCTTTGTTCTCGACCTCGATGCGGAGACGCCGCCGGTGCAGCTGACCGACGAGCCGTCGGGCGTGCGTGATCCCGCCTTCACCGGCGACGGACGGGTGATGTACGTCCGGCCCACCGGCATCGACGAGCTGACCGACGAGATCGCCGTCGTCGACATTCCGGCGGATCTCGGCCCGGACAGCGACCGGGTGCCTACGACAGGCGATCGGCTCGTCGCGGCGGCCGGCTCGGCGGCGCTGCCGGTCGCGGCGGACGGTGAGGTCTATTTCCTCGGAGTGGAGTTCACCGGCATCGATTCGGTGGGCCGCACCGTCGGGCTGTGGGCCGCGCACCTGACCGGCGGTGTACCACGGCGGCTCACCGACGAGGAGTCCGTGCATGTCGACGGTGTCCCCGGCCGGCCCCAGGTGGTGGGTGACCGCGTCGTCGTGGCGGTGCTCGACCGTGGGGCGGTCGGCCTGCGCTCGGTTCCCGCGAACGGCGACCGGGTGGTGCTGGCCGACCTGCCGGTGGTGATCGGCGGCGCCCGGGTCGTCACGTCGTTCGCCGGCCGCGACAGCACCGTGGCCGCCGTGGTCGCCGCCGGCGACAGTGCCGGCGAGGTGGTGACTATCGGTGTGGACCCGACCGGTTCCGGTACCGGCGAGCGCCTCCGCTCGGACTTCGGCGGTCTGCTGGCGGCGTCCGGAATCCGGCCGGCGATCGAGATCGGTGCGACGGCGCCGGACGGGTACCCGGTGCACGGCTGGCTGGTCGCGCCGGACGGGCCGGGCCCGCATCCCACGCTGCTCGTCGTGCACGGCGGGCCGCACGCGGCGTACGGCCCTGCACTGTTCGACGAGGCCCAGGTCTACGCGGCCGCCGGTTACGCCGTCGTGCTCGGCAATCCGAGCGGTTCCGCCGGTTATGGAGAGCCGCACGGCCGCGCCGTTGTCGGGGCGCTGGGCACCGTCGACGTCGACGACCTGCTCGCATTGCTCGATGCGGCGCTCGCCCGGCCGGACTGCGACGCCGAGCGGGTCGGGGTGATGGGCGGCTCGTACGGCGGCTTCATGACCTCGCTGCTCTGCTCCCGGGCACCCGAACGATTCGTGGCGGCGATCAGCGAACGGGCGGTCAACGCCTGGGATTCCTTCGCGGGGTCCAGCGACATCGGCTACTACTTCGCGGCCGCCTACGTGGGCGCGGACCGGGACAGCCAATGGGCGGCGTCACCGCTGTCGCATGCCGACGAAATCGACGTGCCGCTGCTGATCATCCATTCCGAGCAGGACTGGCGATGCCCGGTCGAGCAGGCGCAGCGACTCTTCGTCGCGCTGAAGTCGCGCGGCGCCGAGGTCGAGATGCTGCTGTTCCCCGGTGAAGGACACGAGCTGTCCCGTTCCGGCCGCCCGCGGCACCGGGAGCAACGCTTCGAGGCGATCCTGGACTGGTGGGGCCGTCACCTGCCGTCCGGTTCCTGAACCCCCTCCGGCTGATCCTGGTCCGGCAGCCGGTCCTGGTTCCGGTGGTCGGCCCGTAGCTCGTCGAGGTGACCGGTGGCGTTGTCCACCCGCTGGTCCAGCAACGCCTCCTCCAGGTCGAGCCCGTACTGCACCTCGCGGAGCACCTCCTCCGACAGCCGGCCGGAATTGCGCATCCTCACGAACACGTCGCGCTCGATCCGGACCATGTCCCGGTTCCAGCGCTCTATCCGCCCGATGCGTTCACCGGCGTCGGCCCCGGACCGGTCCCACCGCTCGGTCATCCGCCGCCAGTCGCGGAACGACACCCAGGCACGCATCCGATCCGCCTCGCCCGGCGGCAGTTCGCCGGTCACGATGGCGCGTTCGACCGCGTCGTTGATGGCCTTGCTCGCCTCGGCGCGGGCCTGGTTCCGTTCCTGCCGGAGGTCCGACTCCGGGTCGCCGGGAAGATGCAGCGCACGGATCACCGTAGGTAGCGAAAGACCTTGCAGCACAAGGGTTCCCAGGATGACCGCGATCGTGCTGGTGAGCAGCAGGGAGCGGTACGGGGTGTCCAGCGGCAGTGTCTGCGCGGCGGCCAGCGAGACCACGCCGCGCATGCCCGCCCACGAGATCGCCGCGAGCGGACGCCACGAACCGAACGCCCCCGGCCGATGGAACAGCCGGCCGACGGCCTCGGTCAGGAAGATCCAGGCCGGCCGGATCAGGATCACCGTCAGCAGCACGGCAGCGGAGATCAGCAGCACCGGCCGGCGGCCGATGTCCGGAGCGGTGACGGTGCTCCACAGCTGTAGCCCGATCAGCGCGAACACCGAGCCTTCGAGGACGTACTGGATCGAACTCCAGGTCGCGCGCAGGGTGAGCCGGACCTCAGGCTGCAGGTCGTACGGCGCCCGGAATCCGAGCACGAGTCCGGCGATGACGACGGCGAGCATCCCTGATGCATCGACGAGCTCGCCGACCTGGTAGGCCAGGAACGGGGTGATCAGCGACAGTGCCGTGGTGGCCAGCGACGAGCGGGTGTACCGCCGGGCCGCGGACAGCAGCACCCCGAGAACACCTCCCACCAGGAGCCCGCCGATCGTCGCCCAGGCGAACTCGACGACAGCGTCACCCCAGGACAGCGAGCCGAGGCTGATCCCGACAACGGCCACCCGCAGCAGCACCAGCGAGGTGGCGTCGTTGAACAGCGACTCGCCCTCGAGGAGGGTGACCACCTTGCGCGGCAGCCCCGCGCGACGGGCCACGGCGACCGCCGCCACCGCGTCCGGTGGGGCGACGATCGCGCCGAGCGCCAAGGCCGCCGCGAACGGCATGTCGGGAACGATCGCGGTCACGACGATCGCCACCGCGAAGGCGGTCACCACCACCATCCCGACCGCCAGTTGGATGATGGGCCGGAGCAACGTCCGGATGGCGACGACCGAGGCGTCGGCGGCCGCGGCGTACAGCAGCGGCGGGATGAGCACGGACAGCACCAGTTCGGGATTGACCTGGTAGTCGGGGACACCGGGGATGAACGACGCCGCGACCCCGGCGATCACCAGCAGGATCGGCGCCGGGATGCGGATCCGACCGGCGATGCCGTTCACCAGGACGACGCCGACGATGAGGTAGACGACCGGTTGCACCTCGGGCATCGCGCTCGTCGACCTCCGCCATCGCTCTGTCGATCTGGGCCGGGTCCCATCGTCGCAGGCCGGACCGTCCGGAACGCCGGTTTTCCGAAAGCGGAATGTCAGGGTTTCCCCTGACGTTGCGATGAGGGAAAAACCTCATTGACCCACTGTCGGTGCGGTCGGTGATACTTCGGGCACGAAACGCGGCGTCAGTGGCGTCGCCGCGTCGATTGCATCGTCGATTGATCTGACGTCTGTTCGACGTCTACCAGTGAAGCCGCGTCCATCCGGAAGCCGGCCACGCCCACGCAGGACCAGGAGTAGTTGTGTCAACACCACCACCCGACGAAGTACGGGCGCCCGAGGAAGTACTCACCTACGGCGCCCATGCCGCCAAGCCCGATCCGGCCGAGATCGAGGCTCTGCGTCACGCCGACGCGAACGACGATCTGTCGCTCGACCCGAAGCGCTGGCTCGCGCTCTGCGTCATCGGCATCTCGCAGCTGATGGTCATCCTCGACGCGACCATCGTGAACATCGCCCTGCCACAGGCACAGGCCGCGCTCGACATCTCCGACGCCAACCGGCAGTGGATGGTGACGGCCTACGCCCTGCCGTTCGGAGCCCTGCTGCTGCTCGGCGGCCGGATCGCCGACTACGTCGGCCGCAAGAAGATCCTGATCATCGCCCTGTCCGGGTTCGCGCTGGCCTCCGCCGTCGGCGGCGCCGCGCAAACAGGCTGGCAATTGTTCATCGCCCGGGCCTTCCAGGGCGCCTTCGCCGCGATGCTCGCCCCGGCGGCGCTGTCGCTGGTCACCGTCACGTTCACCGCGGCCAAGGAACGCGCGAAGGCCTTCGCCGTCTTCGGCGCGATCGCCGGTGGTGGCGCGGCGATCGGTCTGCTGCTCGGTGGCGTGCTCACCGAGTACGCGTCATGGCGCTGGACGCTGTTCGTGAACATCCCGATCGCGATCGTGGCTGTTGCGCTCGCGATCCCGGTGCTGCGTGAATCCAAGGTCCAGGGGTCGACGCACTACGACATTCCGGGTGCCGTGCTGGCCACCACCGGACTGGGGGCGCTCGTGTGGGCGTGCACCCAACCCGCCGACCACGGTTGGGGCTCGATCAACACGCTCGGTTGGTTGGCAGTGTCGGTGGTGCTCCTCATCGGCTTCGTGCTGGTCGAGATGCGCTCGTCGGCACCGTTGCTGCCGCTGCGGATCGTGGAGAACCGGAACCGGGCAGGTGCTTACATCGTCGGCCTGCTGGTCGGTGCCGGGTTGTTCGTGGTCTTCCTGTTCCTGACCTATTACCTACAGGGCGTGCTGCAGTACACGCCCATCCAGGCGGGCTTTGCGTTTCTGCCGTTCAGTGCCGGCGTGATCATCGGTGCGGGCGTCGGTTCCCAGCTCACCATCAGGATCGGCCCGCGCATCGTCGTGCCCGCCGGCCTCGCACTGGCGACCATAGGCATGCTGTGGCTGTCAACCCTCGACATGGAGACGACCTACCTCGGCACCATCCTGCCGGCGATGCTGATCATCGCGATCGGCATGGGCTTCATCTTCATGTCCACGACCAACCTGGCGCTGGTCGGCGTCGATCACAACGACGCCGGCGTGGCCAGTGCGGTCGTCAACACCACGCAGCAAATTGGCGGGTCGATAGGCACGGCGCTGCTGAACACCATCGCGGCCACCGCAACGGCGTCCTTCCTGGTCGCCAACCCGCCGCAGGGTCAGACCCAGGAAGCCGTGGGGTCGGCGGTCGCCGCATCCCAGGTTCACGGGTTCGCTGTCGCGTTCACCTGGTCGGCCGTCATCTTCGGCCTCGCCATCGTGGCCTCGTTGGTCCTGATCAACGCGGGCAAGGACAAGGTCGCCGACATCGCGCCGGTTCCCGGCGTCTGACCCGACTCCTGTACGTCAGGTACCCGTCGACCCGCCCGGGTCGGCGGGTACCTGTGTTTCGGCGGCGGGTGCCGGTGCCTCGACTGCCGGCTTCCTCGCCGGCTGAGGCCCGGTGGACCGGGTTGCCGGGGCCAGCCCACGACTGGGTGCGGCATCCACGTCCCGCACGGTCACCGCCGCCACCAGCGCGCCCGCCACGGCGAACGCGGCACAGCCGACCAGCGCCCACTGGAACGGCGGCAGCGCGGCGTCACCGCCCGCCGCGCCGATCCCGATGGTCGCGATGACGGTCGCCGCGACGGCGACCCCCACGGCGGCGCCGACCTGGCGGGTCGCGTTGTACAGAGCCGTTGCCGCGCCGGTGTTCTCGGCCCCGACAGTGTCGAACGCCGAGGCCTGGGTCGGCATGAAGGTATGTGCCTGACCGATACCCAGCACGACCATCAGCCCCATCAGCACCGCCGCCGGGATGTCCTCGTTCACCACGAACGCTAGGGCGAGCAGCACCAGCGCCACGGTGCTCTGACCGGCGGCGATCAACCGCCGCGGACCCACCCGGCTATACAGCCGGGCGGCGAGTTGGGTGCCGATCATGATGCCGATCGCCTCCGGGAACGTCAGCAGGCCCGCGGTGAGCGGCGGGTATCCGAACGCGGTCTGCAGCATCAGCGGATAGACGAACAGCGCACCGAGGAATCCGGCCGCCGACGCGAAGGTGATCAGGTTCGCCGACCGGAACAGCCGCAGGCGGAACAGCCGCAACCGCAACATCGGTGCGGCGACCCGGCCCTCGACAACCACCAGCAGGCCGAGCAGAACGATCCCGACGACACCGGGGATCCAGATCGACGGCGTCGTCCACCCGCGGGTCGCACCCTCGGACACCGCGAACATCAGCGATGCGAAACCGATCGAGGCGAGGACGAAGCCGGGCCAGTCGAGCCTGCTCGTGGTCTTGCGGGCCATCGTCGGCACTGCGAGCAACGTGAACACCACCGCGACGATGCCGATCGGCACGTTGATCCCGAAGATCCAGCGCCAGCTGGCCTTCTGCACCAGCAGTCCGCCGAGCACCGGTCCGATGGCGGGCGCGAGGGCGATCGGCACGTTGATGATGCGACTGAGCCGCACCCGCTCGTCCGGCGGGAAACTCCGGTACAGCATCGACATGCCTACCGGCGTCATGAGACCGCCGCCGATGCCCTGCACGATCCGGAAGACCACCAGCTGTTGCACTGAAGCCGCGAGTCCACAGGCGGCCGACGCCGCCGTGAAGAGGACGACTGAGACGAGGAAGACCTCGCGGGCGCCGTACCGGTCACCGAGCCAGCCGGCGACCGGGATGGCGACGGCAACGGCGACCAGGAATCCGATGTTGACGGTCGCCGTCAGCTCCACCGGCACGCCGAGATCGGCCGCGATGGTCGGCAGAGCGACGTTGACGACGGTGGCATCGATGATGTTGATGAACATCGCCGCGACGAAAACCGTTGCGACAGCGCTCTTCGGGTCGATCCGCGCCATCACCTTCGAGCCCGGTCGGTGATCGCTCGTCGACGTTTCGTTCGCATTGCTGTACTCCATCATGTTCCGGGGCCCGGCAGGACCGGTTCGCCGGTCCCACCGACGGGTGTTCCCGCAACGGTGGGTAGGCAGTCATCGGGTCGGCCATCAGCGCGCAACCTACGATGGGTGGTGCTCCGCCCCGGTGACGCGGCGGGGACCTGCCGTCCATGTGAAGGAGTACCCCTGATGACCGACCTCGATCTCGGCTCCGGCGGTGCCGCCACCGGAGGGCCCGCACCGGCCGCGTCCAGCGGCGCGCTCGTGCTGACCCCGCCGGCGCCGGTTCAGGTCGTCGCCCCGGAGCAGGCAGCCGGCGCCGTTGCGGTGCCCGACACGCGCAAGACCGAGCTGCAGACGCGTGCCGCCTCGTTCGCGATGGAGCTGGCCGCACTGGATGTCCGCTCGCCGGAGTTCGCCCGGAAGGTCGAATCGATCACCGCGCTCGGCGAGCGGGAGATGCGTGAGTCGGCAAATGTCTCGAACCGGATGCTGGAGCGGCCCGCGGCCGCGGTCAGTGCCGCCCGCGGTGGCGGTGGCCACGACGCGCAGACCCGGGTGGCGAAGACGCTGTCCGAGCTGCGGACGCAGATCACCGATCTGGACCCGAACCGCGCCGACCTGACCGGCATCAAGAAGGTCCTCAAGTGGATCCCGGGCGGGAACAAGATCGACAACTATTTCGCCAAGTACCAGTCCGCGCAGAGCCAGCTCGACGCCATCGTCCGTTCCCTGGCCTCCGGGAAGGACGAGCTGGGCAAGGACAACGCCAGCATCGAGGTCGAGAAGGCCAACATGTGGGCGCTGATGGGCAAGCTCGGTGAGTACAACGAGCTGGCCGGTGCGCTGGACGAGGCGGTCGCCGACCAGGTGGGCATCCTGGAGGCCTCCGGGCGTACCGAGGAGGCGAACACCCTGCGATCGGACGCGCTGTTCCCGATCCGGCAGCGGCGGCAGGACATCATGACGCAGATGGCCGTCGCGGTGCAGGGCTACATGGCGCTGGACCTGGTGCGCAAGAACAACCTCGAGCTGATGCGAGGTGTGGACCGCGCGCAGACCACCACCATCGCCGCGCTGCGCACCGCGGTGATCGTGTCGCAGGCGCTCGCCCGCCAGAAGCTGGTCCTCGACCAGATCACCGGACTCAACGCGGCCACCGGCGACCTGATCCAGCGGACCTCGGAGCAGCTCAAGATCCAGGGCGCGCAGATCAACGAGCAGGCGGCCAGCTCGACGGTGTCGGTCGAGAAGCTGCAGGCCGCGTTCGACAACGTGTTCCAGACGATGGACGCCGTCGACAACTTCCGGGCGCAGGCGGTCGACAGCATGGCGCAGACCGTGGACGCGCTGCAGAGCCAGATCACCCGGGCGCAGCCGTATCTCGAGCGGGTCCGGCGGGGCGAGCTGCCGTCCGGCTGATACCTGGACAAGAAACGGTGGACGGTGCCGCACGGTGTGCGGCAGGTCGGGGAACTGGCGGGGAGGAGGTTGTCAGCGTGGTCATGAACTGGTTGTTCGGGCGACCGCAGGAGGACCAGGGGCAGCGGTCGACTCCCGGGTCCACCCAACCCGCCGCGGAACCGGACAGCCCGGCGGAGCTCGCCGCAGAGCTGTTCCGGCTCAACAGGTTCATCAATTCCTCGGCCGGTCGGTTGCCGGCGCCGGCTGTGGTGGCCGCCCGCCGGATCACCGACACCGTCGGCGCTGTGCTGCACAGCACGCGTGACCGGGACCTGGACATCCACGCCAGGGTGTCGCTCAACGGGATCCTTCGGGACTACCTGCCGACCACCCTGCGGACCTACCTCGCGCTCGATCCCGCAGCGGTGGACCAACCCGCGCGGGATGGAAGGACGCCGACAACGGCGCTGGAGGAGCAACTCGATTTCCTGCTCGACTCGGCGTCCGACGTGCTGACCGCCGTCCGGGACGACGACGCCAACGCCCTGGCCGCGCAGGGCAGTTTCCTTCGAACCAAGTTCGGCCGTTCGGAGCTGGACTTCTGATGGCGCCGCCGATGAAGCGAGGTGCCAATGTCGCCCTGACCCAGGAGATCCCGAGGCTGACCGGCGTCGTGCTCGGGGTGCGCTGGAACGCGGGAGCGGAGCAGGCACTGTCCGACAACCTGGTCGCCGCAACCATTCTGTGCGACCAGGACAGCCGCGCGCCGTCCGACGAGTACTTCGTCTTCTTCAACCAGCTGACCTCCCCGGAACTGTCCGTCAGTCAACTGGCGGAAGCGCTGGGTGATGACCGCGAGCAGATCGAGGTCGACCTCGGGGACGTCCCGCCGGACATCCACCGGATCGTGGTCGCGTTGTACGTCAACGACGGGCCGGGCGCCCGGCGCACTCTCGGGCAGTTGCGGGAGTGCTCGATCCGGGTGCTGGACCTGTCGAACGGGCAGGAACTGGTGCGTTCGGAGAACCTGGCGCCGGCACTGCGGTCGGAGACGGCGATCCTGCTCGGCGAGTTGTACCGGCACCCGAGCGGGTGGAAGTTCAAGGTGATCGGCCAGGGCTACGACGACGGGATCAAGGGCATCGCAGCCGATTTCGGGGTGCCACTGTGATGCCCGCGGATCGTGGGCGGCCGGGATCGCCGTGACCATCGATGCCAGCGCGCCGGAGCGTGCTCCGCGCCGCGCCGACCTGACCTTCCTCCGGCACCGGGCGAAGCCGGTCCGGACCGTCAACCCGGCGATCGCCGAGTTCGTCGCCGGTCGCGCCAGCGCCCACGCCCGGCGCCCCTCGGTGCCGCAAGCGAACCCGAAACCCGCTGCACCGGGCCGCATCTCGACTGTGCGGCAGCTACCGTCGACCGGGACCGACTCGCTGCTGGATCTGTCCTCGCCGGCCCCGGCGTCGTCACCACCATCTCGGCCCGCACCACCGCCTCGGCCCACACCGGCGGCCCGCCCGGCAGCGGCGGCCGCGCCGTCCGCTCCGTCCGGCGGGTCGGATCTGCTGGACCTCTCGGCACCCGCGCCCGCGTCCCCCGCCCGGCCGGCGCCCGCATCCCCGCCCGCTCCGTCCGGCGGGTCGGATCTGCTGGACCTGTCGGCTCCGGTTCCCGCCGCTCCCGGCCGGCCACCCAGCCCGCCGACGGTTGCTGGTCCGCCGGCGGCTCCGGCCGGGGCCAGCACATCGCTCGATCTCGGCGCCGTCCCGCTGTCCCGCCCGCCGGCGGCGTCGCAGCCGTCAGCCCGGGACACATCCCTGGACCTCTCGGGTGGGTCGTCGCCGGTTGCGCCGCCCGTCCGTTCGGCGCCGCCTGCGGCCCCCGCCCGGTACCACCCACCGGCGCAGGTCTCGGCACGCCGGGCGGAGCCCAGAACAGCACCGGGTGTCCCGACCATCCTGCAGGCGCAGAACCCGACCGTCACGCTGACCAGGGTGCAGTCAGGCGTCGGCACCCTGACCTTCGAGGCGGCTGTTGCGGACAGTGTCGGCGACCTTCGCCTCGGCGCCGCCTACCAATTGACCTCGGGGCGGTCCTCGACCATCCAGCACCACGCGGGGCGCCGATTCGCACCGCCCGGCGAGACCCGCAGGCCGATCCTGCTGGCGGCGCGTCAGCAGTTCGAGCGGTTGTCACTGGATCTGCGGCAGGTCGACGAACTGGAGCGGATGGTCGTCTACGCCTTCTCCGGCAACGGCAGCCAGTTGCGCTGGGGCGGAACACTTCTGGTCAACACGTTCGGCGGTGACCGGATCGAGATGCCGATCGAGATGCCGCCGGCCACCGCGGTGGCGGTGCTCGCGTCGGTCTACAACGTCAGGGGTGAACTCGTGCTGCGATCGGAGATGGACCTCGTCGGCACGACGATCATGCAGGCATGCCGGGGGTACGGCTTCGAGCGGATCAGCTGGCTCGACGACGTCACGCCGATCGATTGATCCGGCGGAGGTGAACCGGGCGAGAATGCAGTCCGGTGAATGCAGGATCATGAATACAGCGAGAAAGGATGGAACGCCATGGGTGTCAGCCTGAGCAAGGGCGGCAACGTCAGCCTCACCAAAGCGGCCCCGAACCTCAGCGCGATCGGTGTCGGTCTCGGTTGGGACGTTCGGTCGACGTCGGGCAAGGATTTCGACCTCGACGCCAGCGCGCTCGCGCTGGCGGACAATCACAAGGTGCTCGGAGACGACTACTTCGTCTTCTTCAACAATCTGAAGTCGCCGGATGGGTCGATCGAGCATCAGGGCGACAACCTGACCGGTGAGGGGGAGGGTGACGACGAGGTCATCAACGTCGACCTGAGACAGGTTCCGCCGCAGGTTGTCTCGATCGTCTTTGCGGTGTCGATCTACGACGCCGACGGTCGCCAGCAGTCGTTCGGGCAGGTACGGAACGCCTTCATCCGGGTTTTCGACCTGACCAATGACGTCGAACTCGCGCGTTACGACCTGACCGAGGACGCGTCCGTGGAAACCGCCATGGTGTTCGGCGAGGTTTACCGGTACGGCCAGGAATGGAAGTTCCGGGCCATCGGTCAGGGATACGCGAGCGGACTCGCGGGAATTGCCACCGACTTCGGGGTCAACGTCGGCTGACAGTAGGGTATTCAGCAGTTCCGTTCACATCTGAGAATGCGCACCGAAGGAGTTGCGGATGAGTATCAGTCTGGTCAAGGGCGGCAACCTGTCGCTGACCAAGGCCGCTCCGAATCTGGGGGCCATCACGGTCGGCCTGGGCTGGGACGCCAGAACCACCACAGGGGTGAAGTTCGACCTCGACGCCAGTGCGCTCGGCGTCGGCGAGGACGGCAAGGTGCTGTCGGATCACTACTTCATCTTCTTCAACCAGAAGCAGTCCCCCGAGGGTGCGATCGAACACAAGGGCGACAACCGGGACGGTGCCGGAGCCGGCGACGACGAGGTCATCGCCGTCGACCTGAACACGCTCCCGGCCGCGCTGTCCAAGGTGGTGTTCCTCGCGTCCGTGTACGACGCCGAGACCAACGGCGTCTCCTTCGGCCAGGTACGGAATGCGTTCATCCGGGTGGTGAATACCGCCGACCAGACGGAGATGGCCCGATACGACCTGACCGAGGACGCATCGACGGAAACAGCCATGGTTTTCGGGGAGCTCTACCGGCACGGCGCTGAATGGAAATTCCGCGCAATCGGTCAGGGCTATTCGAGCGGGCTCGCCGGCATCGCGACGGATTACGGCGTCAGTCTCTGAATCAGCAGGACATCAATGATCGGCAACCGAATGGAAGGACATCAGTGGGCGTCAACCTGAGTAAGGGACAGACCGTCAGCCTCGTCAAGCAGGACGGAGGCAGCCTGAGCCAGGTCAGGATGGGGCTGGGCTGGGACACGATCAAGAAGAAGGGTCTGTTCGGCGGCATGAAGGAGGTGTCCGTCGACCTCGACGCATCGGCGATCCTGTTGACCGGGGACAACCAGGTGCAGGAGATCGTGTATTACGGCAATCTGCGCTCCCGCGACGGTTCCCTGATGCACACCGGCGACAACCTGACGGGCAAGGGCGACGGCGACGACGAGTCGATCATGGTCGACCTGCCGCGGGTTCCGCCGACGGTTGCGCACATCGTCTTCGTGGTCAACTCCTTCAGCGGGCAGAACTTCTCGCAGATCGAGAACGCGACCGCGCGGGTCGTCGATTCCGCCGACCGCGACCGCGAGTTGGCGCGGTATGCACTCAGTGGCTCCGGCACGCACACGGCGATCGTCATGGCGCGGCTGTCCAGGGCAGGTGCCGGCTGGGCCTTCACCGCCGTCGGGACCCCCGGCAATGCCCGCACCGCCGATCAGTTGGTTCCGCTTGCGCTGCAGTCCCTCTGATCATTCGCGAGGGTAGTGAGAGGTAGATCCCGCAGGGGCGACCACGGTGATCGGGTCGCCCCTGCGGTGCCGCCCGGAAGTGCTCGACAGGTCCGCGGAACTCCGGGCCGCACCGGTCCGGGTCTGAGAACCGTTCCCGCGGAGACGTTTCTGGCGCCGAAACACCGGCATATGGAGCCTCAGAAACGTTCCCGCGGGAACGGTTTTGGCGCCAGAATAGCGGCGTGTCCCGCGGACACGCCGGCACATGCCGCACCATCGCGCGGGCCGAGGCCGTTGCCCGGCACATGCCCTGGCCACCGGGAGTTGGGGCGACATATCGCGCGGTCTCGGCCCCGGAGCGCTCCACAAGTCCGCCCAACTCCCAGCCGGCCGTCGATGCCGCGCCGCAGGTCACCAGGGCTGGACGGTCAGCCCGCCGCCCCGACGATCCGCCGCTCCTCCCAGCGGAAGTGCGACTCGAGAACTGCCGCCAGGCCTTCGATCTCATCCCGCGCGCGGGGCAGGTTGTCCCGGTCGAGGTGCTGCACGAGTTCCTGCACGCGCCGCAGGATCCCGGCGATCAACACATGATCGTGGGCGAGCTCGTCGAGGACGCCGGCGAGTTCGGGGAGCTCGGCCGCAAGCTCCGGGAAGATCGACTTGTCCTCGTCGGTGTGATGGACGGTGACCGCCGAGCAGAACGCCAGGCAATGGGCAGGCAGGCCGCGGATCGGTAGTGCTTCGGAGTCGGCGGCTGCGGCCACGCTGTCCCGGAGGGCAACGAGGTCAAGGCGCAGCGATCTGTGGATGCTGATGAGTTCGTCGCCGATGGCGGCGACGCGGTCCGCGGTGTGCCGATTCATGGAGCGGTCAGGATAGGCCGCCGCGCCGGCCCCGATCAAGGAACCTGTTGCGGCGCAGCGACGTTGTTCCTGGGGGAGCCATCCCACCGAGCACGATCCGACTTGTCCGAGGAGAGAAGTGCATGGCGTTCTGGGATTCACTCAAGGCCAAGACTCGCGAGATGAACAGCCAGCTGACCACCAAGGCCGGCCAGTTCAAGAACAAGGAGTTCGCCAACGGCAGCATGGCGATGTGCGCGCTGATCGCGGCCGCCGACGGTTCGATCGATGCCGCTGAACAGGCGAGAACGGCATCGCTCATCAGGAGCAACTCCGTGCTGTCGGTGTTCCCGCCGGACGAGCTGCAGCAGAAGTTCGACTGGTACTGCAGCAAGCTGGCCGGTGACTTCGATTTCGGAAAGGTCGAGGCCATCGCCACCATCGGCAAACTGCGCAGCAAACCCGATCAGGCCAGGGCCGTCATCCAGATCGGCATCATCATCGGCGGTGCCGATGGCAATTTCGATGCGAAGGAGCAGGCTGCGGTCCGCGACGCGTGCAACGCGGTGGGGATCCCGGCCGCGGAGTTCGACCTCTGACACCAGCACTGACAACAACTCAGACAGCGCAGTCCCCGTAAACACGATGACGGGCGGCACCGATCCGGTGCCGCCCGTCGTCGCGTGGAAGACAGGTTGCCTACTTGCGGCCGCGGGACCAGTTCATGCCCCAGCCGTACGCCTTGTCCAGCGCCTGCTGGCCGCCCTCGATGTAGCGGACCTCGCGCTGGAAGGTCAGGTCTCCGCCGGACTCCACCAACTGCGCCACCGCGCACATCCTGGAACCGACGCCCTCGTCGTCGAGCCGGACCTCGATCGGCTGGCCGTTCGCCGGCGTCAGCGTGATGACCCCGTCGACGGCGGCCCAGTTGGGTGCGCCCTCGTAGATCATCGCGAAGATCAGCACCCGCTTGAACCGGCCGGGCTGGCCAAGGTTGATCGACATGTTCTCGCCGCCCGCGACGGTGCCGGTCCGGTCGTCGCCGTCCAGTGCGATCCACGGAGCGGAGTCGAGCGATCCGAACGCATTGCCCAGCGCCTGGATGACGCCCTTTCGGCCGTCGGCGAGCTCGTAGAGGCAGCCGAGGTCGAGATCGATGCCCTTGGAGACGGTGACCGCCGCAGCGGCCTTCATGCGGGAGAACAGCCCGCCGGACGCTGGGGGCGGTGTTGCGGGAGTGTTGGCCGCGGACCAGTTCAGGTTGACCCTGGCGATGCCGCCGACCGCGCCGGACTTGGTCAGCGACACCTTTGGCGCGCCCTTGGTCAGCGTCACCTTCGTTCCCGACCGGGATGGCGCAGCCGAGGCGGGCGCTGCGGAAGGTGGTGCAGGCGGTGGTGTCGCAGCGGGCGGAGTGGCCGGCTTGGCCGGCCGTTTGGTGTAGTCGATACCCATCAGGCATGCACCTTACTGACCTCTTCGCCGCGTGCGGCGATGGCTCGATTGCGTCGGATGCTGGTGAGGAAGGCGGCGCCGATGAAGGCCACGCCGAGGAGCCCGGTGATGAATTCGCTGATGTGCACACCGATGGACACCATCAGGATCACCGCGAGGGCACCGATCGCCCAGTGCGCGCCGTGCTCCAGGTACACGTACTCGGCCAGCGTCCCCTTGCGGACGAGGTACACGGTCAGCGACCGGACGAACATGGCGCCGATCAGGCCGAGGCCCAGCGCGATGATGATCGGGTCCGAGGTGATGGCGAACGCGCCGATGACGCCGTCGAAGGAGAACGACGCGTCCAGCACCTCCAAGTAGAGGAACAGGAAGAAGCCGGCCTTGCCGGTCGCCCTGGCCAGCTGCGTCACACCGCTCTTCTCCGCTGTCGCCGTCCCGGTGGCGACCGACGCCGACCCCACGTCGGGGTGCTCGAAGTCGATGGGCCCGTCCTCGTCGCCGGTGTTCTCGAAGAGCGTCCCGAGCCCGTTCACCGCGAGGTAGGTGACGAGACCGCAGAGCCCCGAGAACAGCACGGTCTCGGCGTCCTCGGCCAGCGTCTCGGACACGATCAGCAGGATGATGCAGGACACCAGCACGGCCATGGCGTCGAGCCGGCCGGCCTTGGCCAGCGGCTTCTCGAGCCAGCTCAGCCAGGTGTGCTCACGCTCCTCGAACAGCCAGCTGAGGAAGAGCATCAGCAAGAACATGCCGCCGAACGCCGCGATGATGGGATGCGCCTCGGTCAGCAGCGTCTCGTAGCTCGGCGAGCCGTCCGGGAAGTACGCCGCGTCGTCCGGCGGCGGGTTCATCGCCAGGTTGAACGCCTCGAGCGGCGGCAGCCCGGCGGCCAGCCAGACGATGACCAGCGGCAGCAGCAGCCGCATGCCGAAGACGGCGATGACGATGCCGATGGTCAGGAAGATCTTCTGCCAGAAGTCGCTCATCCTTTCCAGCACCGTCGCGTTGATGACGGCGTTGTCGAAGGAGAGCGAGACCTCGAGGACGCCGAGGATGGCGCAGAGCAGGACGGCCGACCAGCTGCCGTAGAGGAACGCGATCACCAGCGACGCGGCGGTGACGATGTAGGACCACATGAAGATCTTCAGGTGCATAGCGGCCCTTCCCGAGGAGGCGGCGCGGCCCACCGGTGGCTGCCCTTCGTTGGCAGCGCCGGTGGGCCGTCAGACGTGTGGTGCGGAGACGTCGGTCGAGCGGGTCAGAGGTTGACGCCGAAGTCGCGGGCAATGCCCGCAAGGCCGGAAGCGTATCCCTGGCCGATGGCACGGAACTTCCACTCCGCGCCGTTGCGGTACAGCTCTCCGAACACCATGGCGGTCTCGGTGGAGGCATCTTCGGACAGGTCGTAGCGCGCCAGTTCGGTGCCCGAGGACTGGTCCACGACGCGGATGAAGGCGTTGCGGACCTGGCCGAAGGACTGGCCCCGCGAATCACCCTCGTAGATCGAGACCGGGAAGACGATGGAGCCGATGGTGGCCGGGACGGTGCTCAGGTCGACGTTGATGACCTCGTCGTCGCCCTCGCCCTCGCCGGTCAGGTTGTCGCCCTGATGAACGATGGATCCGTCGGGCGAGCTGGTGTTGTTGAAGAAGACGAAGTACTCGTCGCCGACGATTTTCTTGTTCTCGCCCAGCCCCAGTGCGCTGGCGTCGAGGTCGAAGTCGGTGCCGGTGGTCGACCGGACGTCCCAACCCAACCCGACCGCGACGGCTTTGAGGCCCGGAGCGGCCTTGGTGAGCGACACATTGCCGCCCTTGGAGAGACTCACGCCCATAGCAATTTCCCTTTCGTGTCGACCGGTCGCATCGTTGGCCGGTCGCATTCGTGTCCGGTCGCGTCAGCCGGCCGGTCGAGGTCGACCGGGCCGGTGGTGACAATTGCGGCCACCGACCGGCTGGAGAACAGTCTCCAACCTATCGGTGGGTCCGCAACAGCCACCCCGCACCATCCTTGACCCCAACTCCGGCCGGCATGACAGAGTTCCCCGGGTCGCCGGAACCGAACAGCGGACCGTTCACACCGAACAGCAAGGAGGGCACGTGCGGCATTTCGACCATCTGCCGAGAAGTGTCCGAGATGTCCTCTTCTATCAAGCACCTGAGCGTTTCGACCGGAACAGTGAGCGGTCGGTGCTGGCTCACGCGCTGGGTGCCACGCTGTATGTGCCGGCCACCCGGGACGACCTCGCCGGATCGATCCGCCGGCAGGCGGCAGCTGGTGCGAAATCGATGGTGATCGACCTCGAGGACGCGATCGCGGACGGTTCCGTCGAATCGGCGCTGGCCGACACGGCCAGGACGTTGCGCCGGCTCCTGGAGGACCCCCCGGAATGCCAGCTGTTCGTCAGGGTGCGGACGGTGGACCACATCAGGGCGCTGACCGCGGAGCTGGGCGAGGACATCGGCGTCGTCAGCGGTTTCGTCATACCCAAGTTCTCCCTTGCGCATGGCGCGGAATTCCTGCGGGCCGTCTCCGATGCGCGGGAGCGGTCGGAGTACCCGCTCTACGCGATGCCGGTGCTGGAGACTCCACGGGTCCTCTACCGGGAGTCCCGCGACGTCGAGTTGAGCGGCATCCGGGAGCTGCTCGACGAGTACCGGGAACTGGTGCTGACGGTCCGCATCGGCGCGACCGATCTGTGCGGCCTGTTCGGAATCCGCCGGGACCGGGATTTCTCGATCTACGACGTCGGGGTGGCGGCGGACCTGATCATCCAGGTGGTCAACCATCTCGGCCGTACCGACGGCACCGGCTTCGCCATCACCGGGCCGGTGTGGGAGTACTTCGCGAACCACGAGCGGATCCTGCGGCCGCAGCTGCGGCAGAGCCCGTTCGACGAGCGGCACGCGTCGGGGCTCCGCCGCGATCTGCTGAGCCGTGACCTCGACGGCCTGATCCGGGAGACGATGCTCGACCGGGTCAACGGGCTGACCGGCAAGTCGGTGATCCACCCCCTGCACATCGCCCCGGTGCACGCGCTCGCCGTCGTGCCGCACGAGGAGTACCTCGACGCGGCTGACGTGCTCGAACCGTTGGCCGACGAGGGCGGGGTGCGCCGTTCCGGATACCGCAACAAGATGAACGAGCCGCGGCCACACCGCATCTGGGCCGCCCGGACGCTGCTCCGCGCTCGGGTCTTCGGCGTTGCTGCGCAAGGCATCTCGCACGTCGACATCATGACCGCACTGCAGGACGCCTGATGACCGCCGGCCCGGCCACGGGCTCGTGGGTGTCCGACACCTACGGCATCGCCATGGCGGACCGGGGGTCGCCCGTCGGGTTGACGATGGCCGACCTGGTCGCGATGGCGCTACGGCAGAATCCGCGGCGGGCCCAGTTGCTGGTGTCCACGGTGCTGGGCAAACACATCCCGGTCGACCCCCGGGTCGTGGCGGGGAGCGGGCGACTGCTCGGCGCCCTGGTCGCACAGGCATTGGCCGGCGAACCCGATGCGCGCGGCCCGGCCCGCTGGTGGCGAGCGGCCCGGGCCTCGGTGTCCGGTGCGGACCCGGACGCCCTGCTCAGTGCGCTGCCCGCCCCTTCCGGATCGGACGACGTGCTGACCATCGGCTTCGCCGAAACCGCGACATCTCTCGGTCATCTCGTCGCCGACCAGTTGGTAACCGCCTACCTGCACTCCACCCGGCGCCGCTCCGGCGACGTCCCGGTCGCCGCCGAATTCACCGAACCGCACTCGCATGCCACGGGTCATCTGCTCCGGCCGGCCGCCGCCGATTTGCTGACCACGGCACGCACCGTTGTCCTGGTGGATGACGAGCTCTCCACCGGCACGACTGCGTTGAACGTCATCGAGGTGCTGCACGGCATCACCCCGCGGAACCGGTACGTGATGGCCGGGCTGGTCGACGTGCGATCGGCCGCGGACGATGACCGGCGCGCCGCCGTCGCCGAGCGTCTCGGCTGCCGGATCGACGTGGTGTCGCTGGTCCGCGGTTCGGTGGTGGTCCCGCCCGATGCGGTCGAAAGGATCTCGGCCGACATGACGGCCGGGACAGGGCCGGCCGGGACAGAGCCGTTGGGGACAGAGCAGCTGTCGCAGGTAGAGCTGCCGTGGCCGGCAGCCGTGCCGACCGGCGGGCGGCACGGATTCCACCCCGCCGACCGGCCTGCTTTCGACGCGGCGGTGTCCGACGCGGTGGCGGCGCTGATCCCGGCGGTGGGCTCCGCGGCCACCGTGCTGGTGATCGGCACCGAGGAACTGATGTACCTCCCGCTGCGGATCGCCGCCGGCCTGAGCACGGCCGAGCGGCGCACCGCGTTCCAGTCGACCACCCGTTCGCCGGTGCACGCGGTGGACCGGCCCGGGTACCCGGTGCGGAGGCGCATCGATTTCCGTGTCCCGGTCGACGGCTCGCCGCGGACCGCGGAGCGTCACCTGTACAACGCCTGGTGGCCGGGCACCCCCGCGGGTGCTGAGGCCGATCTCGTCCTGCTCGTCGACGACAGGCCGTCGCGACCAGGTCCCACGGGGCCGGCCGAGGCCATTGCCGCAGCGACCGGCGCGCCGGTGGTGAGCGTGGTCCTTCCGCAGTCCGCCGGGGCATGAGCGCCGTGCAGGACCCGGATCGGGCGTCGTCGAGCCCCGGACCGTTGCGCGGCCCGCTGTTCGGAAGTTACCGCCCGGACGAGGTGGGTTGGTTGCTGACCGACCTGTCGACGCTCGACCTCGAGGGCGACGTCCGCGAACGGGAAGCGGCGATCCAGGCCGGCCTCGCGCACTACGCCGAGTCATTGCCGATCGAATACCAACCGGACGAGGCCTACCAGCGGCTGTTCGAGGAGGTACTGGCGGAGACCGCCGGCCGGCTGGCCCACGCCGTCGGCTCGGTGACCGAGCTGGTGCTGGCCGAACGCGGGCCCGGCAGCGTGCTGGTCTCACTGGCCCGGGCCGGGACACCGATCGGGATCCTGATGCGCAGGTGGGCCCAACAGACGCACGGCATCGACCTGCCGCACTACGCCGTCTCGATCGTCCGGGGCCGGGGGATCGACACGGTGGCGCTGGATTATCTTGCGGCACACCATGACCCGTCATCGGTGGTCTTCGTGGACGGCTGGACCGGGAAGGGCGCGATCGCGAAGGAGCTGACGGCAGCCCTGGACGTTGTCGCCGCCGCGGGTGGACCACGGTTTTCCGACGATCTCGCGGTGCTGGCCGATCCAGGCCACAGCGTGCGGACGTTCGGCACCCGTGACGACTTCCTCATCGCATCCGCCTGCCTCAATTCCACCGTGTCCGGTCTGGTCTCTCGCACCGTGCTCAACCCGCTGTACACCGGACCGGAGGAATTCCACGGCGCGAAGTTCTATCCCGAATTGTCGGGTGCGGACGTTTCCGGCCGGCTGCTCGATGCCGTCAGCGCGGAGTTCGATGCCGTACGGCCCGCTGTGCTGCAGGGGCTTCCGGCCCTGCAGGCGTCGGATCGGCGGGTGAGCTTCGCGGGCTGGGACGCGGTGGAGGAGATCCGCCGCCGCTACGGCATCGACTCGATCAACTTCGTCAAACCCGGGGTGGGGGAGACGACGCGGGTGCTGCTCCGCCGGGTCCCGTGGCGGATTCTCGTCCGCGAGGCCGACCATCCGGACCACCTGCATCTGCGCATGCTGGCGCAGCAACGCGATGTGCCGATCGAGGTGGTGCCCGATCTGGCGTACTCCTGCATGGGACTGGTCCGCCGCCTGACGCCGACTGATCCGGGCGAGGCCTGATGCCCCGCACGATGGTCGCGGTCGATCTCGACCGGACACTGATCTACTCCCGGGCGGCCATCGACGCGATGCTCGCACCGCCGGACGTGCCGCCGTTGACCTGCGTCGAACTGTTGGACGGCCGACCACAGTCGTTCCTGACGAACGAGTCCGCCCGCTGGCTGGAGCTTCTCGGCGCCCGGGCGGTGCTGGTTCCGACGACGACCCGGACGGTCGCCCAGTACGGCCGCGTCCAGCTGCCCGGTGGTCCCGCCGCCTTCGCGGTGACCAGTAACGGCGGCCACATCATCGTCAACGGTCACTCCGACGACCGATGGCGCACTGCCGTCGAACGGCGGATCGCCGGCGACGGCGCCGGCCTGGTGGAGATCGTCGGCGGACTGCACCGGCACGCGGACCCGTCCTGGGTGCTGCACAGCCGGATCGCCGACGACCTCTTCTGCTATCTGGTTGTCGACCTGGCGCGGCTGCCCGCGGACTTCCTGGCCGAGTGGACCGCCTGGTGCGCGGAACGGAACTGGGTGGTGTCGATGCAGGGCCGGAAGATCTACGCGCTGCCCCGTGGACTGACGAAGGAGGCGGCCGTCACCGAGGTCCGGTCGAGGGCGGGCGCCGGCCGGCTGATCGCCGCCGGGGACGGCGCCCTCGACGCCGGCTTCCTGACCCTGGCGGACGCGGCGATCAGGCCGCCGCACGGCGAACTGGCCGAGATCGGTTGGCGACTGCCGCATGTCAGCATCACCGGCTCGGCCGGTGTGCTCGCCGGTGAGGAGATCAGCCGGTGGCTGGTCGAGCAGCTGCGACCCGCCTGAACCGGACTCAGGTCAGGCAGAACTCGTTACCCTCGATGTCGGCCATCGTCACCCAGCTCTGCGGGCCCTGCTGCCCCCGGTGCAGGAAGGTCGCGCCCGCCGCCGTCAACCGCGCCATCTCGGCCTCGACCTTGTCCGGGCCCACCCGCACGTCCAAGTGCAGCCGGTTCTTGACGGTCTTGGGCTCGGGCACGAGCTGGAACAGCACCCGCCTGCCCTCCGCGCCGGCCATCGGTCCGTCGGGCGGGCGGATGGCCTGGCCCTCTTTCCAGACCAGCACACCGTTATGGGTCTTGGTGTCGTCCTCGACGGCGTACCCCTCGGTGATCATCCGGCGGATGAAGTCCTCGTTGCTGGGTTCCACCGTCCAGCCCAGCGCCTCGGCCCACCAGTCCGCCAGGACATGGGGATCGGAACAGTCGACGGTCACCTGGAAGTCGTATGCCATGGGGAACACCGTACGAAGGCACACCGACAGTCGCACCGGGAACGCCGCCTGGAAGCATCAGCAATCAGTTACCCGACGGAAGGACCTTTGCCATGACCGACAGCAGCAGCCCCGACAGCGAGCTGACCGAGAACGGGGTGACCACAGCGCACTCGACGACCGGTGAGCTGATCATCTCCCGGGCCTTCGACGCGCCCCGCGAGCTGGTCTACCGGGCGTTCACCGATCCCGACGAGCTCGCCCGCTGGTTCGGGCCTGTCGGGTTCTCCGTCCCGCGTGACACGGTGGACGTCGATCCGCGCCCGGGTGGTCACCAACGTTTCGTGATGGTCAAGGACGACAACCCGACGATGACGTCACCGGTGGACGCCCGGTTCACCCAGGTGGTCGAGAACGAACTGCTGATCGGCAGCGAGGAGTTCATCGGGCTGCCGGGAGTGCAGGAGCCGACGACCATGACCATGCGGCTGGAGTTCCATGACGCCGACGGCGGCGGGACGAGGCTGGTCATCCAGCAGGGGCCCTACACGCCGGAGCTGGAGCCGATGGCGAAGGCCGGTTGGGAGAGCTCGTTCACCAAGCTGGACGCGTTGCTCGCGGCCTGAATGGAACGAGGATTCAACGGAAGCGGCGCGGACCGAAGTACAGGAGCGCCCCGGCACCCATCGCGGCGACGCCCAGCATGCTGATCACGATGCCGGCCCACAACGCCGCGTCCGTGGTGACGAGACCGACGACCAAGCCGACCATGCCGACCAGGAAGAGCAGGGCGGCGACGAGCGCACGATGACGCTTGACCCGGCTGATCGTGATGGTCGCGGCAAAGTTCGGGTCTTCGCTGCGCAGCGCGCGCTCGATCTCGTCAAGTCTGCGCTGTTCGCCCTCTGAGAGCGGCATGGCTCCTACTCCCCCCAAGGCAAGAAGCCCTGGACAAGTCACAGCTTACGCACGCCCGGGGCCGGTGCCGCCGTTTCAGGGCAGTGCTCTCCGTCCTGCGGGATGAGTGCGACCATCTCGGGTGTCGGGCGGTGATCGCCCGGTGGATCCGGCCGTCGGGGGGTGCTGCAGTGTCGGGTTTCTCCCGTCCGCTGGCCGTGCTGGTCGCCGGGGCGTACTTCATGGAGAACCTGGACGCCACGATCATCGCCCCGGCCGCGCCCGCCATCGCGGACAGCCTTGGCGTGCAGCCAGTCTCGGTCAACGTGGCGATGACGGCGTACCTGCTGACGGTGGCCGTGCTCATTCCCGGGAGCGGTTGGCTCAGCGACCGGTACGGCGCGCGCGGGGTGTTCTCGTTGGCGATCTCCGTGTTCACGGTGGCGTCGGTGGGCTGCGCGGCCGCTCCGACCCTCGGTGTGCTGACCGCGTTCCGTGTCCTGCAGGGTGTCGGCGGAGCGTTGATGGTCCCCGTCGGCCGGCTGGTCGTGCTGCGCAGCACCCCGAAACCGGAACTGATCAAGGCGATCGCCTATCTGACCTGGCCCGCGCTGGTGGCACCGGTCCTCGCGCCGCCGCTCGGTGGGCTGATCAGCACCTACGCCTCCTGGCGGTGGATCTTCCTGATCAACGTGCCGCTGGGGCTGGTCGGACTGCTGCTCACCCGGCGACTGGTCCCGGACCTGCGGGCCGACCACCGGCGCGGCCTGGACTGGCGCGGCTTCCTGCTGACCGCGGTGGGTGTCGCGGCGCTGGTGATCGGCCTCGAGCAGGTGGGTGCGGGCCGGCCGAGCTGGGCATTCGCCGCAATCGCCCTCGGCCTGGCGCTGATCACCCTTGCGGCGTCGGTCAGGTACCTGCTCCGCGCGCCCGCTCCGCTGCTGGACCTTCGAACGCTGCGGATCCGGAGCCTGCGGGCCGCGGTCGCCGGCGGGACCGTCTTCCGGTTGGTCATCAGCGCGATCCCGTTCCTGCTGCCGCTGCTGTTCCAGGTTGGTTTCGGTTGGACCGCGGCACAGGCCGGCGGGCTGGTCGTCGCGCTGTTCCTGGGCAACCTCTGCATCAAACCGTTCACCACACCGCTGATGCGGCGCTGGGGGATCCGGACCGTGCTGCTGCTGGCGCTGCCCGCCTCCGCCGTCTGCATCGCAGGAATGGCCGCGCTGCAGTCGACGACCCCGTTGGCGGCCATCATCGCTCTGCTGACGCTGAGCGGGATCTTCCGGTCGATCGGATTCTCGGCGTACAACACCGTTGCGTTCGCCGACGTGCCGACCGCGCAGATGACGCACGCGAACACGCTCCATGCCACGCTGCAGGAACTCGGTGCGGGACTGGGAATCGCCATCGGCGCCCTGCTGGTGCGCCTCGGGGACCCGCTCGGAGTGGCTCTCGGCCTGGGCGACAATCCCGCGGTGGCCTACCGGATCGCGTTCGTGTTGCTGGCCGCGAGCCTGCTGGCGCCCGTCATCGAGGCGTTCACCATGCCAGCATCGACGGGGTCGGTCGTCACCGGCCGCAGATGAGAGGGAGTGCGCAATGGACCGGCCGTCGGTTCCGACGTTGTTCAGCTGGGCGGGAGGTGCGCCTGCCTTCCGCGGCATGATCGACGCGTTCTACGACCGGGTCGAGCGGGACGACCAGCTCGGTCCGCTCTTCCCCGGCGGGGTCGGCGAGGAGCATCGCGACCACGTCGCGCGCTGGTGGATCGAGGTGTTCGGGGGACCGGCCGAGTACACCGACCAGCTCGGCGGCTACGAGGCGATGGTGGCCCACCACCGCGATCTCGGCATCACCGGCGAGCAACGCTTCCGGTTCGCGTCCCTGATGAGCCTGGCGGCCGACGACGCCGGCATGCCGGCCGACCCGGAGTTCCGGGCGGCCCTGGTGGGCTACCTGGAATGGGGCACCCGGCTCGCCCAGTCCAACTCCCAACCGGGCGCGGCGGTGGTCGAACACGCACCGGTGCCGCGCTGGGGGTGGGGTGTGGCGCCGCCCTACCAACCCGACGCCGGCGCCACTGGTGACGAGAGTTGAAGGCGGCCAGATACTTCCGGCCGAAGGCGAGCAGGACCGCCAGGCGTCGTTGCTGACGCTGATCAGTCTGCGACACCGTTGGCCCGGGCATCAGGGCCGGCGAGCGCCTCGAGGCCGTCCAACAACCGGGCGAGGCCGAACTCGAACAGCGAGTCAAGGGTGAGATCGAGCGCTGGATCCGTCGCGAGCTCAGCGAACATCGGGAAGTCGTGGGTCGCGACGATCTCGGTCATCACGCTGTCCTGGGAGGCCATCCATTCGTCACTGGTCAGGCCGGAGTCCTGCTGTGCCAGCACTTCCGGCTCGAGGTTGACGGCGGTGCCGCGGACGTAGTTGGCCAGCGTCACCGCCATATGCAGTCGCTCGTTCACCGCGAGCCCGAGGTCGGCGAGGACCGCCATGGCCAACTCCGTGTGCGCCATGGCGCTGGGCACCAGCTGTGGGCGACTCATCGAGACCCATTGGGCGAGCCAGGGATGCCGCTGGTAGCCCGCCCATTGCAGCCGACACAGCGCCTCGAGGGTGGCTCTCGGCTCGTTGCCTCTGGACGGCAGGGGAGAGCCGGCAAAGGTCGCCTCCACCATCAGCGTCAGCAGCTCGTCCTTGTTCCGGACGTGCCGGTAGAGGGACATCGTCGCGGTGCCGAGCTCGGCCGCCACCCGGCGCATGGACAGCGCGGCCAATCCCTCCGCGTCGGCAACCTTTGTCGCGGCCGCGATGATCCGCTCCCTGCTCAGCGGGTGGGGGTCCGGCTCGTCCGCCGGATCTGGTGATGACCGGGCCGGCGTCGGCCGGGCCGCACCCACCACGGTCCCGACGCCGGGCCGGGCCTGCACCAGGCCCTGCTCCTGCAGTGTGGCCAGCGCCCTGGTCGCGGTGGCCATGGCGACGCCCCACTCGCGGGTGATCTGGCGGGTGGAGGGCACCCGGTCGCCAGGGCGCAGTTCGCCGGTCGTGATCCGCCTGCTGATCTCCGCGACGATGCGTGCCGTCGGGGCGGCGGTTCCAACGGTTCGGGCGACCATCCTGGCTCCTGACGTTCCGGTGCACTAGTGCACTTGCTGCGTGGATTGTTGCCCGCCCCCATCAGTACACCAGATCCGGGCGAGGTGCACTAGTCGCAAGATAGTGCGGCAACCAGCTCTTTTTGTCGAAGAATGCGTCTTCGGCATGGACTGTTGTCATTGGCGCCTGCTGCGTTTACGGTGTACGCACAATACGAATACGCCGTACGCCCAGAGAAGGTCGATTGCGTCAGCGCAGGGAGAACAGATGAAGCACGACGCGGAAGACGCCGGCACTGCGGTACGGGCCGAAGGCCTGGGAAAGTCCTACGGCACCCGGCGGGTGTTGGACGATGTCGACCTGGTGGTGCCGCGCGGGACGGTGCTCGCCCTGCTCGGCCCGAACGGTGCCGGCAAGACGACGACAGTTCGGATCCTGGCCACCCTCGTGCGGCGGTGGCGGTGGGGGCGGCAGTGTGAGCGGCGGCGGCGGCCGCTTCTGACC
>NZ_JBRIIO020000051.1:0-24572 GCF_052976845.2 Nakamurella sp. GG22
TAAGCTATTAGGCGCCCGGTTCATCGAGCACAAATCGATCACCGGCAAACCCACCCCCGCACCATCACCAACCGGAAGGACCCCGACATGAGCTGGCTGGACCGCATCCGCACCGACCGCACCGAAGACGACGACGACCGGCGCCACCTCGAGCGGGCCCGGCAAGAGGACGACCGGATCCGTGAATCCGAACGCCGACGGGACCGGGAGATCTACGAGGACCAACGCCGACGCGACCGGGACGCCGCGATCGGCCGTGACGTCGAGCGCTACTACTGGTGAAGCTGGCAATGCCAGCAATACCAGCACCGATCCGGGACCGTTGAGGTGAAGCAGCTGCTCGCCGCCGGGCTGGGCGCCGTCCTGGTCCCGGTGCTGGCGCTGTCGGTGCTGGTCGCGGTCCTGTTCGGCAGCGACGACGACGCCGCCGCCGCGGCCGCCGTCCCCGGGGGGCAGACCGGTGTGGTCTGCGCACCCGCCCCAGCGGCGGGTTCTTCGGAGGAGCGGGAGGTCGCCGGGTTCTCCGGGAACCAGCTCGACGTCGCCGCGGCGATCGTCGCGCAGGGCAAAGCCCTGGGCGTCCCGGAGCGGGGGTGGGTGGTCGCGGTGGCCACCGCCATGCAGGAATCGACGCTGCGCACCCTGAACTACGGCGACACCATGCCCAACGGGCGGATGTCGTCCTCCCGCGGCCCGTTCCAGCAACTCGACGCCTGGGGGCCCCTGCAAGACCGGCTCGACCCGGCCAAGTCCGCCGCCATGTTCTACACCGGCGGCAAGGCCGGGCAACCCGGGCTGCTCGACATCCCCGGCTGGCAGCAACTGCCGATCACCGTTGCCGCGCAACGAGTGCAACTGTCCAACACCCCCGACGCCTTCGCCAAGTGGGAACAACCCGCGAACCAGGTCGTCGGCGCAGTGCAGGGCCGCACCTGCACCACCACTGGCGGGACCACGGCCGGTGCCGGTGCGGCGGGGGGTTCCTCGGTGAGCCTGCCTGGCAACCCCCGGGCGCAGACGGTGATCAACCGGGCTCTGGCGCAGCTCGGGGTGACCTACGCGTGGGGTGGCGGTGACGCGGCCGGCCCGACGCTGGGGATCCGGGACGGGTGGATCGCCGACGCGCACGGTGACTACGCCAAGGTCGGGTTCGACTGCTCCGGGCTGGCCCTGTACGCCTACGCCGGCATCGGCGTCAGCGTCCCGCACCAGACCCAGGCCATCTGGGCCGCGTTCGGGCACCTGACCGACCGGGCCGCCCTGCAACCCGGCGACCTGCTGCTCTACTCGGGCGACGGCACCGCGGGCGGCATCCACCATGTCGGCATCTACCTCGGCGGCGACCGGATGGTCGAGGCACCCCAGTCCGGTGACGTCGTCAAGATCAGCGACGGCATCTGGGGCGGCAACCGCGGCAGCGAGTTCATCGGCGCCGTCCGGCCCGGCGCATGAACAGTCGCACCCCGCCCGGGTGGGTAATGGCCGCGGCGCTGACCGCCGTCCTGCTCGCGGGAACAGCCGCGTGTGCCGCCCCCGCCGACCCACCGACCACCTCGGCGCCGACCGTCCGGCTGGCAATCACCCCGACCGGAACCGCCCCGGCATCACCCATCTCGGCGTCGGCCCCTGAGTCGGCCGCGGTGGCGGCCGCGGAGCCCGACGACGCCGACGAGGTGGTCGAGAAGCTGGCCGTGGACTGGCTTGTCGCGTACCGGACGGCCAGCTACGCCCTGCCGGCCGACGCCTGGATCAACCGCACCGCCCCCTACGTCACACCGCAGCTGACCCAGCAGAACAACCAGCTGCGCGACGGCGGCCGCGGACCCGGCATCGCCTGGCAGGACTTCACGCAGCGCCGCTGCACAGCCAGGGTGCTCGACCCGGCCGCCGTCATTCCACCCGAAGCACCCCACACCCCGGACAACGTCCGCGTGCAGGCCGCCGGCACCCTGCGCACCACGTGCGCCACCGGGACCGACCCACCGGATGAGGCCCTCGCCGTCACCCTCACCGCCGTCCGCACCACCGCCGGCTGGCGCATCGCCAGCCGCGACTACTGAAAGGGGCACCCACCCATGACCGCACCCCGGCCACCGCACAGTCCCGACCGCGCCCCCGTGATCACCGCGCGGCCGCCTGTGCCGCCACGGCCACCGGCGGTAGGGCCGCCGCCGATGCTGCCGGTCGCCGAGCGGCTCATTCGCGCCCTGGAACAGCTCGCCATCCTCAGCGACGACGTCGCCCGGGTCACCAACGAGTACCAGGCCAGCCTGGCCCGCGAACACTCTGAAACTGCCCGCCGCACGGCCGACACCCGCCGCACCCGGGACGACGAACGCGAGCGCACCGCACCCGACGGCCGCGGCGTTGACCGGTGACAACCCCCGGCGCGGCCGGGTCACCTGTCCGGCGCGCCTTGCCCGCACGGGGCCACGCGGCCACGAAAATCAGGCCACGAGGGTCACAAGGCGTCCCCGGCGCAGCCATGGAAAGGGCGGTGCGTGAATGGCCCTGATCGACGAACGATGGTCTTCACCTGCACGTGTGCCCGCACCGGCGCCGGCCGCGTTCGACCGGCAACCACCGCAGGACCTCGCCGCCGAGCAGTCCGTGCTGGGCGGGATGTTGCTGTCCAAGGACGCCATCGCCGACGTCATCGAATCCCTGAGCACCGCGGACTTCTACAAACCCGCGCACGCCCTGGTCTTCGACGCCGTCCTGGACCTGTACTCCAGAGGTGAACCGGCGGACACCATCACCGTCGCCGCCGAACTCGAAAGAAACGGAACCCTCGGCCGAGTCGGCGGTGGGGTGTACCTG
The DNA here is from genome assembly GCF_052976845.2 of Nakamurella sp. GG22. NCBI lineage: Bacteria > Bacillati > Actinomycetota > Actinomycetes > Nakamurellales > Nakamurellaceae > Nakamurella > Nakamurella sp. GG22. The sequence goes on from NZ_JBRIIO020000051.1 coordinate 2,821, forward strand.
CACACCCTGATGGCCACCGTGCCCACCGCTGCAAACGCCGCCTACTACGCGCAGATCGTCGCCGAGAAGGCCATCCTGCGCAGGCTTGTCGAGGCCGCCACCCGCATCGTGCAACTCGGGTACGGCGGCAGCGAGGGCAGCGTCGGCGGTGGTGAGGTCGACGAGATCGTGGACCGCGCCCAGGCGGAGATTTACGACGTCACCGAGCGCCGTACCTCCGAGGACTATGTGGTCCTCGAGGAGTTGCTGCAGCCGACGATGGACGAGATCGACGCCATCGCCCAGCAGGGTGGCCGGTCCGCCGGGGTACCGACGGGTTTCGCCGACCTGGACAACCTCACCAACGGGCTGCATCCCGGGCAGATGATCATCGTCGCCGCCCGCCCCGGCATCGGGAAATCCACCCTCGCGCTCGACATGGCGCGGCATGCGGCAGTGAAGCACCGGCAGGCGTCGGTGATCTTCTCGCTCGAGATGAGCAAGACCGAGATCACCATGCGGCTGCTGTCCGCGGAGGCCGGTATCCGGCTCTCGCACATGCGGGCCGGCACGATGGGCGAGCAGGACTGGCAGAAGATCGTCCGGCGGATGACCGAGATCTCCGACGCCCCACTGTTCATCGACGACTCACCGAACATGACGATGATGGAGATCCGGGCCAAAGCCCGCCGGCTCAAGCAGCGCCACGACCTGAAGCTGATCGTCGTGGACTACCTGCAGCTGATGACGTCCGGCAAGCGGGTCGAGTCCCGGCAGCAGGAGGTCAGCGAGTTCTCCCGGCAGATGAAGCTGCTGGCCAAGGAACTCGAGGTGCCCGTGATCGCGCTCAGCCAGCTCAACCGTGGTCCCGAACAGCGCACCGACAAGCGGCCGATGCTGTCGGATCTGCGTGAGTCCGGGTCACTGGAGCAGGACGCCGACATGGTGATCCTGGTGCACCGGCCGGACGCGTGGGAGGCCGACGACCCGCGGGCCGGCGAGGCCGACCTGATCGTCGCCAAGCACCGCAACGGACCCACCGCCACCATTGCCGTCGCCCACCAGTTGCACCTGTCACGGTTCGCCGACCTCGCGCAATAGACGCTCGCGTTTGTTCCCCTGCGACTAGGGCGTGTGGATCAAGTCCGATCTGATCCAGACAGCGATGAGCGCAGCATTGGGAGTCTCAACGTCAGTGGTGGACTGTAGCCTCGGCTCGGTGGCAGTGAACACGACACGACCACCCTGCGTCGTGATGATGTGCGGGCCAGGTGGTGCCGGCAAGACCACCTACGCCAACGGTCTAGAGCGCCAGGGCTAGACACGTTTGTCGTTCGAGGTGGAGTTCTGGGATCGCGGAATTACGACGATGCCCTCCGCCGAAGTGGTCGCTGAGGTGGCTGCAGATCTGAAGGTGCGCTTGCTACGCCATGTCGCAGCAGGGAACGATGTCGTGCTCGACTTCGGGTTCTGGTTCCGGCGACAACGCGATGAGTACCGGGCACTGCTCGCACCGCAGGGCATCGTGCCGGAGACTGTTTACATCGCGGCGAGTCTTGAGACCATCCTGAGCCGGGTCGGTGACCGACACGGCAGGTGGGCGGACGGTTGGCCGCTCACCGAACAGACGGCGACGGAGTCCTTCAAGCGGTTCGAGCCGCCGACGCCTGAGGAGGGTCCGCTCGAGGTGGTCCGCTAGGCGAGTCTCACTTTCTGCTTCCTGTCGTGGCGGTGGATGCTGGTCGGATCACTCTGGCGACGTCGTCGACGGCGAGCCAGAGGTAGCGCAGGCTGTTGTGGTCACCGGGCTCGGTCTCGAATCCGATCAGGACGCTGGTGGTTGTCCAGCGGCAGGCTCGAGCGGGCTTAACTGGACTAACTGATCACGGCAGCCGATCTCGTCGGTCCAAGGTGGATCGGATGCCAGCTACCGCTGGCGGGACGCCGATCCTTGATCGTGGCGGACCCTTCTTCAATCATCGGGCTTCTATCGACGGCACGCGGTCATGCCGATGACCCAGGGGAGCGGTTTATTGGTTCGCAGGTTTGTTTGCCGCTGTGCTCGCGGTGCTGCACATGGTTTCCATGGCTTGGGTGACGACGGTTCGGGTGCGCTCCTGCCGGGCTGCCCAAGTGCGTAGGTGAACGGTGGGGTCGATCATCTTGCGCCACGGCCAGTCGGTAAGGGTTCGGGTGGCGCTGGGTTCACTCAGTAGGACGGCGTCGGCGTCGGTGGCGTCGGCGCAGAGCAGGGCGTTCTCGCTGAAGCGGGCGAACCGCCAGTGCGGGGTGATGCCCCGTTCGTTGACGATGGTGATCATGCGGTCGTGCTCGCCGGGGACCTGTTCGCGGGCGTGGACGAGAACCCGAAGGTCATCAAGATCGGCCAGCGAGCATGCGGTTTGGTCGGCGAGCTGGTGCCCGGGTCGGATGGCGAGCCCGAAGGGCTGCTCGAAAAGCAGCTGATGATGCATGGTGCCGGGCGGTTGCTGGTGGACGATGGCGATGTCGATGCGTCCTTCGCCGAGCATCCTGAGTTGCTCGGCGCTGCTGGCGTCGGTGAAACTCACGGCGGCTTGCGGGACGTCCCTTCGGATGTCGCGTAGCGCGTGGTGAAGCCATGGCTGCGGTGCCGGGGGCAGGCCGATCTCGACCCGTTCCAGGGCCGGCACCGCGGATCTGGCGACTTCCCGGGTGGCGTCGGCGAGCCGCAGAACCTGCAACGCGTGGGAGTGCAGGGCTGAACCGGCCGCGGTGGGCCGCACACCGGAGCTGACCCGTTCGAACAGCGGGGTGCCGATCTCGCGTTCCAGGGCGTGGATCTGCCTGGTCAACGCGGGCTGGGAAATCAGTAGCCGTTCTGCGGCGCGACCGATGGTGCCTTCGGCGTACACGACGGTGAAGTACCGCAGATGCCGCAGTTCCATACCTTCAGGGTATGCCCGGGGCAGGTAAACGGCATTGGACGGTGGTTGCCGTGACACGGTCCACTTATCCGGTCGATCACAGCGGATCGCGGACCCGAGGAGACCAAAGATGGCTGAGCACTTCACTGTTGGGGTGTTTGGTGGCGATGCTACCGGGGATGTTGCGGCCCTGGAGGTGAAGGCGGGTGCGGCACTGTCGACCGTCGCGCACCACCAGGGCGTCATGCATGGACTGACCATCGGCGCCGGCCTGCTTCGCCAGGGCGCAACCGTCTAACAGCACGCCATTGGCGGGACCGCGCAACACCGGGCCGCTGCCCCCATCATCACCTGGTATTCCTCGCCGCGGATCTGGCGGCGGTGAGCTGGGCTCGATCCGAAGCCCACCTTGCACTCCCTTCCTCACTCTGTCGTGCCCTGGTCTCGGCACGGTTTTGGCGACCGCGTGACCCCGGGCGCCGCCGCTGTCCTGTCAACTTCCCCTGCAAACCCCTGGAGTCTCTCAATGTCGAGTACAACAACACGAGTGGGTGTCTCACCGTATCGATGGCTGATCCTGGGCCTTTCCTGGGCGGCGTTCACGATGACATCGGTCGACCGCTCCACGTGGGGCCCGGCGTCGGCGTCTGTTGGTAAATCGCTCGCCGTGCCGATCGCCGCGCTGGGCACCTTCGCCACCGCCTACTACATCGGGTACGTGCTGTCGAACCTCGGTGGTGGTTTTCTCGTGGACTGGCTCGGCGGCCGCCGCATCATGAGTGTGTCCGGGATCGGCGCGGGCCTGGCCATGATCGCGTTCGGGTCGACCACCTCGGTCGCTGTGGGCCTTGCCATCCAAGCATTGGTCGGCCTGCTCGCGGGTGTCGACTTCGCGGCCGGCCTGAAGTTGTTGGCCACCTGGTTTCCCGCCGAGAAGCGGGGTTTCGCGGTGGGTATTTTCGTGACCGCCACCTCGCTGGGAACCGTCATCGCCAACGCGATCGTGCCCAGTCTTATCATCAACAGTGGGTGGCCAACGGCGTACCACTTCTTCGGCATCGTCACCATCGTGATCGGCGTGGCCTGCGCGATCTTCATCCGCAACGGCAACGTCACCAAGGATCAGCAGAAGGCTGCCCGGCAACTGCCCGATGTGCGTCCGCTGCTGCGCAACCGGGACCTGCTGCTGCTGGGCCTGGCGGGGTTCGGTGGCCTCTGGGGCACCTACGGGTTCGTCACCTGGTCCAACACCTTGATGACCAAGGGCAGCGGGATCAGCCCGGTCGACGCCGGCATCGTCCTGGTCCTGTTCGCCGGTATCGCCGTCGGTATCAAACCGATCGTCGGTTGGATCGTCGACAAGCTCGGCATCGGCCTGCGCATCCCGATCGTGGTCATCCTGGGGTTCTTTGGTGCCATGCTGATCGTGTTCGGCAACCTGAACAGCTACACGCAGTTCCTCTGGCTCGCACCGCTGGCCGGGATCGGCGCATACGCCTACACCCCGCTGACCACCGCGATGATCCCGCTGCTCGCCGGTCCGAAGACGGCAGGGTCCGCCGCCGGCGCGGTCAACGCCTTCTGGCAGCTCGGATCGGTCACCGTCCCGACCGTCATCGGCCTGGTCTACGCCGCCAACGGGTCCTTCGCCCTGGCCTTCGCGACCTTGGCCGCCGGCCCGATCGTCGGCGCGGTGATCGCGTTCTTCATCCGGGAACCTCGCAAGCATCACGAGCACCTGGAAACCGCCGTCGCTGCCGAAGCCGCCTGACGCGTTCACAGCACCACAGAACGCTGCCACCGGGAACTCGTTGTTGAAAGGCGTGAGCGACATGACCAACCTATTGACCCGTGTCGAAGGTGTTGAAGAACTGATCGAGGCCGGTCGGGTACTGGCCGGAGCCGGTCTGGTGACCGCGTTCGGGCACGTGTCCAGCCGGGTGGGTGAGCAGGAGTTGCTCATCACGCCCCCGAGCCCGCTGGGGCGGCTGGGCAACCAGCAAACCTGGGCCCGGCTGTCGGTCACCGGCACGGAACTCCCCACGGGATGCCCCAAGGAAGCGTGGATCCACCTGGCGATCGCCGACCGGCGACCGGATGTGGGCGCGATCTGCCGGGCACAGCCGGAGGTGGCCACCGCGCTGGCGTCCACCGATGTCCCCGTCCTTGCGTTGCACGGGCAGGGCGCGTTCGTCGGGTCACCGGTCGCGGTGTTCGACGACGCCTGCCTGATCCGGGACCGGCTCCGGGCCCAGCAGTTGGCCGAGGAATTGGGTTCGCGGTCCGCGATCGTGTTGCGTGGCAACGGTGCGGTCACCGTCGGGAAGGACGTCGGCGAGGCGGTGGCCCGCATGTGGGTCCTGGAGGCCTCAGCGCGGATGAACAGCGTCGCGGCCGCGGCCGGCACACCGGTGCCGTTGTCCGCCACCGAACAGGCCGCATGGTTGGCAACCGAAGCCGAGTTGCTGCAACGCATCTGGCGGGACCTGCGGGAGTCCGCCAACACCCAGCCGTCCGCGGCATGACCGGGCCGGTGGCTGCACAACCCCTGGAACTCCCGCACTTCTGAACCAGTAACAGACCACCGTCTGAAGGAGAGATCAGTGATTGAACTCATCGACATCGCCTACGTCCGCAGCGGCGCCCAGGACATCGACACGTGCGTCGGGTTCGCCCGGGACATCGTCGGCATGAAATACCAGGGCAGTGACCAGGGGGTGCACTACCTGCGTGCCGATCACCGCCACCACTGCCTGGCCTTCGTCGAAGGCGAGAGCGGTGTGCTGTCCAGTGGTCTGGTCCTGCGCGACGCGAAGGCCCTGCAGGACGCAGCTGCGCACCTTGAATCCATCGGCATCCCGGTCCACAAGGGCACCGTGGAAGAAGCCCGCAGCAGGCGGGTCACCGACTTCATCTCCTTCGACGACCCCTGGGGCAACAAGTTCGACCTCGTCATCGGGCAGGTTCAGGACCCCTCGTTCCTGGAACTGACCCGACCGTCGAGCGGGATCACCGAGTTCGGGCACATCTGCGTCGACGCCGCCGACATCTACGCGGCCGCGAAGTTTTGGAACGACAACTTCAACGTCAAGGTCTCCGATTGGGTCCAGGGCGCCGCTGCCCTGATGCGGTTCAACCCGGTCCACCACACCCTGGCCGTATTCCAGGGCGACGAACCGGGTCTGTGTCACATCAACTTCCAGGTCGACACCATCGACGCGATCTTCCGGAACTGGAACTTCATCAAGGAACACAACGTCGAAATCGAACAAGGACCCGGCCGGCACCCCCAGTCGACGGCGATCTTCCTGTACTTCAAGGGACCCGAAGGTCTGACCTACGAGTATTCCTACGGTGTGCGGCTCATCGAGGACGAAGACGCGTGGGTGCCGCGAACCTTCGACCCGACCATGTTCGGGGCGATCGACATGTGGGGCGGCAGCTCCCAGAAGCCTTCCACCCAAAGGCAGATCCTCACCACCGACAACGACGCCGAATCGGTACGAGACCTGTCCGCCCATACCGACAACGCACGGGTCTAGGAGGAAGTCGTCATGCCGATCATTCACATCGAGATCGCCCAAGGGCGGACTCCCACCGAGCTCGCCGCCCTCGCGGGCAGTGTCAGCCGCGCCGCCGCAGGTGCCCTGTCAGTCCCGGAAACAGGGATCCGGGTCCTGGTCACTGAGCTCGACCCCACGCTCTGGTTCTCCGGCGGCCAATCACTGGCCGCCAAGAAACGGTCGGCGGTCTGACCCGCCGCATGACCCCAGCAGTGCCGGTCCCGCACATCGGGCTCGACACCAGAACCATCTGAGGGCGTGAAGAGGAGAGAGACCAATGGCTTTTCAACGCAAGGAAGACACCCCCGATTCGGTTGTCGGCCGGTTCCTGCTGATCATCAATGTGTTCGAGTCCGCCCAGGCCGCGTTGACCCTGTCGGAAATCAGTCGCCGCACCGAGCTGCCCACTACCACGACTCTTCGGCTGCTCACTCAACTGACCCACGGCGGTGTGCTGGTCCGCGGCGACGACCGGCGGTTCTGGATCGGCCCCCAGCTGGTTCAGCTGGTGGACCGGCTCAGCCCACCACCGCGCCTCGCCGCCACCTCCTGACGAGGCCGAAGCCTGGGCGAGCCAGCAGTACTGCAGCAACGACCGCGCAATAACACCGGCCGCGGGATCCCGCGCCCCGACCCAACAACTCCTCGAAAGCGAGATATTGACATGACCCAGCGCGAGATTCCCGAACCCGCCCGATCCACCCTGGTCATCGGCGAGTACGACGTGGTGGTGTTGGGCGGCGGACCGGCCGGCATCGCCGCCGCGGTGTCCGCGGCCCGCGCCGGCCGCTCAACGGTCCTGGTGGAACTGCACGGGTTCCTCGGCGGTATGGGCACCGCGGCCGGGGTGACCAATTTCTGCGGTCTGCACGCCAATGTGCACGGCGAGATCCGGCAGGTCGTGCACGGCGTGGCAGACGACCTGCTGGAGCGGATCGACCGGCTGGGCGGCCTGAACGACCCGCACTCCATCTTCGGCGGCAAGATCTACGCCCAGGCCTACGACACCGCCGCCTACAAAATGGCTGCCGACGACCTGGTCGTCAGTAGCGGCGCCCAGTTGCTGTTCCATGCGCAAGCAGCCGGGGTCGTCATGGGAGGCGACAACACCATCGACGCCGTCCTGGTCGAAACCAAATCCGGCCGCGGCGCGATCACCGGCCAAGTTTTCATCGACTGCTCAGGCGACGGCGACCTCGCCATGTGGGCCGGCGCCCCCTACGAGAAGGGCGACGCCCATGGCGGTCTGCTGTACCCGTCGACGATGTTCCGGCTCAACGGTGTCGACCCCCAACGCGCCGGTGAGGTCATGCTGCAGATCCCCGACATGATGGAGGAAGAGGACGTTCTCGCAGAGTTCACCTTCGCCCGGAAGGGCGCGATCGTCCGGCCCCAGAAGCACCCCACCGAATGGCGCGCCAACGTCACCCAGCTGCAGAACCCCGACGGGTCCGCCGTCGACGGCACCAACGTGCACCAGATGACCTACGGCGAGATCGAGGGCCGCCGCCAAGTCGCCGAATACGTCCGCTTCCTAAAAACCAGAGTCCCCGGGTTCGAAAAGTCCTACATCGTCGACACCGCACCCCAACTCGGGATCCGCGAAACCCGCCGATTCATCGGCGAACACGTCCTGTCCGGCGACGACGTCCTCAACTGTGTCGACTTCGACGACACCATCGGCGTCAACGGCTGGCCGCTGGAAATGCACGTCGCCGGCGACGTCCGATGGATCTGGCCCGACATCCCCACCGCGCGGGGCTTCAACCAGCTCCCTTACCGGATGATCGTGCCCCAGAACGTGAACAACCTGCTCACCGCCGGCCGCTGTGCCTCAATGACCCACGAAGGGCACTCCGCCGCCCGCGTCACCGGTGCCTGCTTCGTCATGGGACAAGCAGCCGGAACCGCCGCCGACCTTGCCCTCAAGTCCGACGTCCGCTGCCGCGACATCGACATCACCGACCTGCAGCAACGACTCGAAGCCGAAGGCGCATACCTGGGTACCACATGGTGAACTCTGCAGCGTTGATCAGCTACGAGATCGCCGACCTAGGGTCTCATTCGCGTGAACAAGTGGGCACTGTTCAACAACCTGGGGATACCGGACGGGGAGCGGACCTGCCTGGGACCGCGCACCCGCGCTGTCCGTCCTCACCGACGTTCATCACTCAGGTGCTGCAGCGGCCAGGGCCGGTCTGGTCTGCTGCGAGCTGGAGGGCAATTGCTCCAGCGCTTGAGAACCCCTGTCGTTCAGCATTCCGAGGATGATGGTCTTCATGTGGGTGTGCATGCCGAGTTCAGGGTCCAGCGCCCACTGGGTCTGTAATCCGTCCATGGCTGCCGTGAGGTGGATCGCTCCCTCCATCGGCTCGACGCCGGGTCGCAGGTAGCCCTCGTCAGCAGCAGCCTGCAGCACTCGGGCGGTTCCCGTCCGAATTGACCGGTAGCGCTCCCGGAAGTACTCATGGGCGGGGTGCGTCGGGTCAGCGGCCTCTGTTGAAAGGCGAATGAACAGGTTGATGATTCCGGGGGTGCGTTCGTTGGTGCGGGCCAGATCGATCATCCCCTGCAGGATTCCGACTCCGCCGGCGACGCCGGTGTACTGGCTGAAGAACTGACGGTCACGGGCATCTCGTTCCTCGAGGACGGCCTGTAAAAGCGACTCTTTCGACCCGAAGTGACGGAGCAGACCGGCGCGGGATATGCCGACCGCCGCGGCGATGTCGCGGATGGTCGCCCCGTTGAAACCGCTGACTGCGAAGTGTTCGGCGGCCGTTTGCACGATGACCCGTCGCCGCGCCCGACCGGTGGCGTAGCCGTTGGAGCGGGGACTGGTGGAGGGGCCGGAATCGGAACTCACGTGTTTCAGGCTACTTCACCCCTTCCCTCAAATGTTACATGTGTGTAGCATTTGGGGGTGCCCCAATGCGGGGTCCATGACGAGGGTGTCTGAGACCCGCAGGTATTTCCCTCGTCTCACCGGCAGGCTTCGAGAGGACTCCCCGATGAGCGAAGGTGTGCGCTTTCCCTACCAGGACTCCAGTCTTGGGGTTGACCAGCGGGTCGACGACCTTGCGAGTCGGATGGCACTGGAGGACAAGGCGGGACTGATGTTCCAGCCTTTGGCGGGCGTCGGAGATTTCGACGTTCCTGGGCCGTTGGGCTATCCGTCCACCCGGACGCTGTTTGAGCGTCGTATCAACCACTTCAACACCTTGCAGGCTCTTGGCGTCCGCGAGATGGCGGAGTGGGCCAATGCGGTGCAGAAAGAGGTCCGGCGACAACCGTTGGGTATTCCGGTCACCATCTCCAGCGATCCTCGGCATGGCTTCGGAAATAATCCGGGCACCGGGCTGGCGGCCGGGCCGTTCTCCCAGTGGCCAGAGCCGCTGGGCTTTGGTGCGCTCGACGATCCGGATCTCACCCAGCGTTTCGCGGAGACTGTGCGCCGGGAGTACCGGGCCGTCGGTATCGCCCTTGCACTGCATCCACAGATTGATCTGGCCACCGACCCACGATGGTCACGATCTGGCGGTACCTACGGCGAGAGCGTGGACATCACTCGCCGACTGGCCGTCGCCTATGTCCGCGGCCTTCAGGGCCAGGAGTTGGGACCTGATTCGGTGGCCGCGATGGGCAAGCATTTCCCTGGGGGCGGTCCGCAACTCAATGGAGAAGATCCCCACTTTGAGTACGGGCAGGAGCAGGTTTACCCGGGTGGCCTGTGGGACATGCACCTGCAACCGTTCAAAGACGTGCTGGCGGCGGGTATCTCACAAATCATGCCGTACTACGGCGTTCCAATCGAAACCGAGTACGAAAAGGTTGGGTTCAGCTTCAATCGGCAGATCGTGACCGAGCTCCTGCGGGAGGAACTGGGCTTCGACGGAATCGTGTGCAGCGATTGGGGCATCCTGAGCGCGACACCCTGGGGTGTTCAGCACCTCACGTTCGAACAGCGCATGGCCAGAGCCATCGACGCCGGTATCGATCAGCTCGGCGGCGAGGCCCGGCCCGAGATCCTGGTCAGGCTCGTCCGGCAGGGGCAGATCAGCGCCGATCGGATCGACATCTCGGCACGCCGCCTGCTGAGGGAGAAGTTCCGGCTCGGCCTGTTCGACGACCCGTTCGTCGACGTCGCCAGGGCCGAGCGGATCGTCGGTGCGCCGGAGGTCCGGGCGCAGGGCCTGGCCGCCCAGTGCGCCGCCAGCACTCTGCTCCTGAACGGCCATGACAGCGCGAGATTGCCCCTGCAGAGGGGTAACTCCGTTTATGTGGAGGGTATGGACCCGACGGCACTGGCCGGGTGGACGAACGTCGTGAGCACTCCCGGCGAGGCCGACGTCGCCGTCCTCCGCCTCTCTGCGCCCTTTGAACAACGTGGCCATCCCGGTGATTTGGAGTCGTTCTTCCATGCGGGATCGCTCGACTTCCCCGAGGACGACATCGCCCATGTCGCCTCCATTAACACTACAACCGCAGTTCGTTGTCGGCGGTGCGTTTGTGCTGGTGGGAGCGTGCTCGGGCCTGGCTGGTTCGTCGCCAGGTCGACCAGTGTGTGACGTGATTTGCGATTGTGATCAGTGGCCAGAGGATCCGGTTGAGTAGTCGTCGGATTTCGTTGCAGGTGAGGGCGATGAGGTTATCGGTCTGATTGAGGACCCCCTTTTTTCTTCGGCTGTCTTGATGATCGTGAGGAATGCGAGGGCGATCATGGAGAGTGTCATGTGTTTATACCAGGCGGTGTAACCGCGGACCTGGTAGTGGTCGAGGCCGGCTTCGTTCTTGGCGGTTTGAGAGCACTCTTCGACTGTCCAGCGACTGGCGGCAACGTGGACGAGTCTTTCTAGGGTTGTTGGTTTGCTTGAGTAGCAGAAGTAGTACGCGAGGTCGGTGGTGTCGTCGATGCTCCTTCTTGCGACGATATACCGGTGGCTTTGGCCATCTGAGTTGTCGGGTAGTTGGATTGTCGACCAATCAGAGATTCGTGGACCTTTTGTACCGTCACCAGCGCTCATTCTTTGCCATTGCGTCTCGGGTCCGGCGATGACCGTCTCAGCAGTGCTGGAACCGGTGTGCGTGGTGACCTTTTCGGTGCGACGAACCGCCATGACGTAGCTGATCTTTTCGCGTTCGAGGTAGGCGCGGAGCGGCTCGGCCTGGCCGTAGACTTCGTCCGCGGTGACCCAGCTGAACGGCGTGCTGGCGGCCCTGGCGCGTTCGATCATCCGTTGTGCCAGTTCGTATTTGGTGGAGAACTCCGCGTGCTCGGGGATGCCTGCAGCGGCGCATCGGTCGGGGTCGTTGGTCCAGACGGCGGGTAGGTACAGTTCGCGGTCGATGAGTGCGTGACCGGCAGGTGAGGTGTAGGCCAGAAATACTCCGATCTGGCAGTTCTCGGTCTTTCCTGCCGTCCCGGTGTACATTCTGGCGACGCCGGCCGATTTCTTGCCCTTCTTCAGGAATCCAGTTTCGTCAACGACGAGTATTGCGTTCTCTTGATCGCCGATCGCATCGATGATCACGGTTCGCAGGTCATCGCGCGCGCCATCTTCGTCCCATTGGCTCGCGTTGAGGAGGCGCTGCATTCCATCCGGGGTCTTGTCACCGGCTCCTTCGGCTATGGTCCATCCATTCTTTCGCTCCAGCTCTGATAGAAGGCCGCGGACATAGGAGGCGGCGCGGCGCCTGGGTTCGATCCTGGGGAATCGACTGGAAAAGGCCCCCATGTAGGCGTCGAATCCCGGACCCCAGTGGGAGAAGTCGATGTCCATTCCATGATTATCGAATGTGGCGGGTCATTGATGGGTGATATCCGAGCGTGTCGTCTACATTGATTTCACGCCATCCGCGACATTTCAAACTGCGCGCGAGAATTTCCTCTTCCCCTCGAACAGTGCCGGCAACTTGGCGCCCGGCCATCAGATTGGGTCACGATGTGCGGTTGTGGTGTTAATGCCGTGGTGCCGACCGTCATCGACATTTACCTCGATCGGGCAGCGGTTCTCACGCCCCTTCTACCGGCGGCCAGTTCGATGATCGCGAACTTCGGTGCCAGCGACGAGGCCTTCGCGCGGGTGCTCTTCGGTGCCGCCGAGCCGCGCTGACGGCTCCCGTTCGAGCTTCCGTCATCGATGGCAGCCGTGCAGGCCAGCCGTCCCGACGTCCCGTCGGATACCGCCAACCCCGCCTTCCCGTTCGGATTCGGTCTGCGCTACGACCAGTGGACGCCAGCGCCGCTGCCCACAGAGGCGGAGAAGAACACCACCAGCATGATCCGGCCATCCGGCGGCCGATACCGATTGCACCGAACCACGATCGGCCTACTCCTGAAGGACCCGCAGGCCAAAAGGATCCTGACCGCCGCACTGCCGCAACTGTTCTCACACCCGATGGTCAACGTCTCTCACGGCATGGACATCTACTCGGCCATCACCATGGTCGCTCCCGAAATGACACCCGACGTACGAGCCGAGCTGATCTCCCGTCTCACCGCCCTCTGACAAGGATCACAAAATGACACACATCGCTGCCCAATCGGCCGTCGCCACCCGCCGGGTTGGTCCAGCCTTCATTGGCCTCTACGCCGCCGCCTACATGGGTCTGTGGCTTGCCCTGCTGGCACCGATCCTGCTGACCCTGCCACTGAAGATCACCAGCCTGGTCGGAGCCGAAGACGCTCCCATCGCCCTCAGCCTCGTGGCCGGTGTCGGCGCCCTGTTGGCCATGTTCGGTAACCCGTTCTTCGGCAAACTCAGCGACCGCACCATCTCCACGTTCGGCATGCGCCGCCCCTGGATGCTCATCGGGCTGATCGGTGGCGCGGCCGGGCTGTTGATCACCGCCGTCGCCCCGAACATCCCGATCGTGGCCCTGGGCTGGGCCATCGCCCAACTGTCGTTCAACGCGCTGCTCGCCGCCGAGGTCGCCGTCATCGCCGACCAGGTCGTGGAGGAGCAGCGGGGCACCGTGTCCGGCATCCTGGGCATCTGCCTGCCCATTGCCATGGTTGTGGGTGCCTTCGTGGTCCAGTTGGTCGCACCGCTCGGCCAGGTCGCAATGTTCCTCTTCCCGGTCGTGGTGGCCGCGGTCCCCATCTTGGCATTCATGTTCATTCTGAAGGATCGCAAGCTGTCGGCCGCCGACCGGCCGGCGTGGTCTCTCCGCGAGTTCCTGTCGGCCTTCTACGTCAACCCGCGGAAAGCGCCCGACTTCAGTTGGGCCTGGCTCAGCCGGTTCTTGTTCGTGCTCGGCCAGTCGTTTCTGCTGACCTACCAGGCGTTCTACCTGTTGAACAAGATCGGCGTCACCGAGGCCGAATTGCCGACATCCATTTTCGTCGCGACACTCGTGTCGTCCACCACCTGGGTCATCTTCAGCATCGCCGGCGGCTGGCTGTCCGATCGGACGAAACGCCGGAAGATCTTCGCGGTCGTCTCCGCGGCCGTCTACGGCATAGCGCTGTTCACCGTGGCGATCTCCACCGAGATGACGCTGTTCCTGGTCGCGATGGCAATCGCCGGTATCGGTATCGGCATCTACTTCGCCATCGATCTCGCACTCGTGGTTGATGTTCTGCCAAACTCGCAGAACGCGGCCAAAGACCTCGGCGTGTTCAACATCGCCAGCGCGTTGCCGCAATCGATCGCCCCCGCGATTGCCCCGGCAATCCTGGCCATCGGAGGCGGGAACTACTCCGCGCTGTTCATCACCGCCGGCGCCTGCTCCGTCCTCGGCGCGCTCGCGATCATGAAGGTCAAGCGGGTTCGCTGAGCGATCATGCATGGCCGGGCTGTGGGGCCCATCGCGTGTCGGGACAGATTGCGGCCTACTGCCGGTGCTGGCTGGAGATGCGTTGCGGCGGTGTTGGTGTTCGTCCCGGAGTAGGGGCGGTCCGGTGGGCGGCGGGGACCGTGTCACCTGGTAACGGGAACAATGGTGATCCGGGTGCGGGACCCAGGGGTGTGGCCGATCCGGCCCCGGCTCATTCGTTGGCACGAAATCATCGCAACCACGCACGCTTGCCAATGGTGCTGAACTTCGACGGACCGCAGACTCGAAACGGCGCTCGCCAGCATGCGTCACCGCATTTCTCGGAGCACGTACACATGACCACCGCGTCGTCGTCCTAGGCGATGTCCGGCGGGTGCACTTTGATGGTCCGCTCGATACCAGTGCGTGCGAGAGCTCGGTGCTGCTGCCGGATCGCTTCGGAGCCCCAAGCGAGTATTGAACTCACGCGCTTTCATCGACATGCATTGAGTCAACGAGGACCCGCAGATGGAGAGCCCCATGAGCACACTTGCAGCGCCGTACCGTGGCAGGCGCACGGCCGTTCTCGCGGTGGCCGCACTGACCGCCGGTTTGTTCGCGTTTCCCGCGCTGACCGCGAACGCCGCCGATCCTGACCCGAACCCGAGCACCCTGGAGACGCAGAACGCGGAGCTGTCCCGCCGCGCGGGCACCGAAAGCATGGTCCTGCTGGAGAACAGCGACGAGACGTTGCCGCTGGTCGGGTCCGCTGCGACCCCCAACGTGGCCGTGTTCGGCGTGGGTTCGTATGCGACGTCCAAGCACGGCACCGGAGCCGCCGACGTCTACAACCGGAACACGGTGAACCTGCGCAGCGGCTTTGAGAACGCCGGGTACAACGTGACCACCGACTCGAGGTACTGGGACGCAGTCAGGGCCGCGTTCGATGCCCGGTTCACGTTGACCACCAGGAACATCGACTACGCCTCGGTCGAGCAGGCGCTGACCGCCGAGACCGTCCAACCGTCGGCCGCTACCGACACCGCCGTCTACATCGTCACCCGCGGCTGGACCGGTGGCATCGACAAGAGCCAAGGACCGGGCGGCTTCGAGCTGAGCGAGACCGAGCGGCAGAACCTCCGGCTCGTCGCGAGCACCTACGAGCACGTCGTCGTGGTGCTGAACACCGGCAGCGTCTTCGGGACGTCGTTTTGCGATGCCATCAACGGGTCCGTCACGGACCCGGCCGGCGGGCAGGCGCTGGACGCTATCCTGCTGGCCGGGCTGCCGGGCCAGCAGGTCGGCAACGCAATCGTCGACGTCCTCAACGGCACGGTGAACCCCTCGGGCAAGCTCACCGACACCTGGGCGTCGACGTACGACCACTACCCGGCCGCGCCGACCTTCAGTGACCATGACGGCATCACCGACAACGAGGAGTACTCCGAGGGAATCTACGTCGGGTACCGCTACTTCGACTCCTTCTACCGTGCGCTGGCCGCGGACCCGGGGAGTGTCGTGCCCTATCCGTTCGGGCACGGTCTGTCCTATACCCGGTTCACGACCGAGGTGGTCGACTTCAGCGCGGACGAGCAGGCCGTACAGGTCAAGGTGCGGGTGACGAACGTCGGTGACACGGCCGGCAAAGAGGTTGCTCAGATCTACTTCTCGGCCCCGCAGACCGGTCTGGACAAGCCCTATCAAGAGCTCGGGGGTTATGCCAAGACCGACCTGCTCGCCCCTGGCGAGTCGCAGGTCCTGACCATCTCGTTCGAGACAACAGAGATGTCGTCCTACGACGAGGCGACCTCGTCCTGGGTTCTGGACCGCGGCACCTACGTCATCCGCGCCGGCGATTCCTCCCGCAACACCCATGTGGCGGGCACGGCGAAACTGAACCGGAAGGTGGTCACCGAGGTCAACTCACCGCAATTGCGCGCCATGCAACCCGCGACCTTGCTGGAGAGCGACCCGGCGAACTTCTACAGCTACCCGGCGGAAGACAAGGAGATCAGAAAGGCCCGTCGAGTCACCCTGTCTGGCAAGGCTTTCGAGACTGTCCAGGCTGTCTCGCCCTTTGATCAGAACGTCGCTGTCGACCCCGCCTCGCCCTACCACGCCGTCGACGGAGACAAGATCTCCACGGTCCCGGCATACCTGCCGCAAGGGCAGACCGACTGGGAGGGCACCGGGGGACCGTACGTCACCAAGACCGGCGAGATGCTCACCGAAGTGTCGACAGACGTCGACGCGACGTTGTACGACGTCGCCGCCGGAAGGCTGTCGATGGAGCAGTTCGTCGCGGGGCTGAGCGTCACCCAACTGGCCAACATCGTCGAGGCATCCCCGGGGGGCGGCTCTCTGCAGCACGCCGTCGGCGCCGCCGGGTACACCACCGCCCGGTACGAATCCCTCGGGATCCCCTCCATGTCGCTGGTCGACGGCGGCAGTGGCCTGCGGATCACTCCGGTGATTCCCACCGATCCGCCCGCCTACCAGTACGCCACCTCCTGGCCCGCGACCATCACCCTCGCCCAGTCGTGGGACCTGGACCTGGCGCACGAGGTAGCGAACGGGATCGGACAGGAAATGGTCCACTTCGGCGCGACCCTGTGGCTCGCACCCGGGCTGAATATCCATCGCGACCCACTCGGCGGCCGGAACTGGATGTACCCCTCGGAGGATCCACTGGTCAGTGGCATGAACGGTGTCGCGTTCACCCGCGGCATCCAGGAGTTTCCCGGTTTGGGCGTCACCATCAAGCACTTTGCGGGCAACAACCAGGAGACCGGCCGCGACGGCTCGAACTCGATCGGTCACGAGCGCGGCCTGCGCGAGCTCGAGCTCAAGAGCTTCGAGCTGGTCGTCAAGCAGGCCCAGCCCATGGCCGTGATGACCGGGTACAACCGCATCGAGGGCCAGTTCGCCGCCGAGAACTACGACCTCAACACCGATGTGCTGCGTGGTGAGTGGGGCTTCGAGGGCATGGTCATGTCGGACTGGGGCGGCAGCCACGACGCCCTGGCCACCCTCTACTCCGGCAACGACCTCATCAGCCCCGGAAACCGGCCGCAGGACGTCATCGACCGGCTCATCACCGTCGAACCGACGATCGACCTCTCGGGCCTGCCGGCCTACAACAAGGCCGTGCGCCCGACCGGTGACCCCACCTACACCTGGGCGTTCGGCGGTCTGCGACCCTCGGCGACCGGAACACAGGTCGTCAGCACGACTGTCGACGACTCGACCGATATCACCCGGACGCCCCTGTCGGTGACCACGGTCATCGACGCCATGGGGAACCAGGTCGTCACCCCGGACCCCGCGATCGTCTCCGTGGACGACGCCTACCAGCGGGTGCAGGCACTCATGGCGTCGACGGCACTGACCACCGAGCAAAAGGCGGGCATCACCGTCCATGACGTGGTCCACGCCGTCCCCGACGACCCGACCAGCCCCGTCACGGCCTACACCGTCGACGTCCGGGGCGACTACAACACCGTGTTCGACATGCGGCTGGGAGACGTCCAGCGCAGCGCGATCAACATTCTCGACACCGTCATGCAGTCAAGGTCGTTCGAGCAGTTGGCGTCGCTGCAGGGAGTCACCGGCGTGCAGGTCTCGCCCTACAGTGAGCAGTTCACCGACCTGCGCCAGTACCTCACGGTCGTCAAGGGTGAGGTCGGCACGGCGCCGACCACGGTGGCCGACGTCGCTTCGCTGCTCCAGAAGCTGCGCGACCAGGGCGAGGTACGCGGGCCCGTCGCCCGTCTGCTCACCGTCCACATCGAAGCTGCCCAGCGACATCTCGACCACCACCGCACGGACGCAGCCGTACGATCGCTCGAGCGGTTCATCGCCTGCCTCGACCATCCGGGACGGAACAGCGTCGTCACCGACTCCGCCCGGGCGCAGCTGGAGACGGCGGCCAGGGAAGTCATCAGCAACCTGCGGGGCTGAACCTCAACATCGGATCGGGATGCGAATCGTAGTGCTGCGATACACCGCCTGTCCGGAGATCACGTGGGTTGTGAGGGCGTCGACCGCGGGGATCGCGGTCGACGCCGACGTTGAGGTGAAGGGACGCCCGTCCCAAGGGCCTGAGGCCGACCCGCGGCGCGGGGTGGGTGGTGTCCAGGGTCGGTGCGCAATCTGGGCACCGGGGCCGGTTAACGACCGGCGATGCCTCCGTTGTCCGGACAGTTCGCACGGGTGGAGATCATGCTTGTCCAGCGTGCTGCGCTCCTGTGACCGCGGACGTGCCGAGGTCGGACTTGGGCAGTGACCACCCGGAGGCCGCGAAGTCGGACCAGGTCGCGGTGTCGGCGACGGCGGCGAAATTCGAGTTGAGCAGGGCCATCAGCGTGGTGTGAACCGTCTTGGCGTCGGCGAAGCCGGCTTCGTTCGCAATGTGGATCGCGCCGGTGGCGTCGGCGAGGACTTCGGCGGTCAGCCCGTGAGTTTCGGCCTCGGCGGCGGAGGCCAGCACGCAGTTGTTGGTCATGTAGCCGACGAGGGTGATGGTGTCGATTCCACGTTCCTGTAGCCACGGGAGCAGGTCGGTGCCGGCGAACACGGTGCCGTACTCCTTGATAATCGACTTCCATTCGTCGGTGCGGCGGCCCGCAATGTCCGGGTGCAGCTGGAAGCCCGGTTGGGTGGGGTTGAACACGGGTGCGTCCTCGCCCGATGTGTGCTGAACCGCGACGACGGGTAGGCCCGCGGAGGTGGCTGCGTCGATCGCCCGCCCGATCTGCGGCAGCGAGTCGGCATGCGGTGGGTATTGGATCTCCAGCGGGCCGCCGAAGTACTCCTGCTGCACGTCGATGACGATGAGGGCGCGGCGTGGGGCGGTCATGCCTGGTGAACTCCTTGATGTAGTGGGGGTCGTTTCAGTCGGCGACAGGTCAAGTGTGCGGGCTCGGGACCCCGTGAACCATTGGCACATGTGCGTCGTTACGATGAAATCGTGCCAACGTCCGCTGAGGCTTTGAACATCGCGGTCTACGCCTTCGACGGCGTCACGATGTTTCACCTCTCCGTGCCGCAGCTGGTCTTCGATGAGGTCAAGAGGCAAGGGTTGGGCGACTGGACAACGGTCCTGTTCTCCGACCGGGCCGGGTCGATCCGCACCGCTGAGGGTTACCTGATCGGCGAGGTGCGCGGCCTCACGGCGGCCGAGGAGGCCGACGTCGTGGTCGTCCCGTCCTGGTTCGAGGACGGTCGCGACGCCGGCCCGGTCCTGCAGCGCACGCTGATCAGAGCCCACGGCCGCGGCGCCACGATCGCCGGGCTGTGCCTCGGGGCCGTCGCCGTGGCCGATACCGGCCTGCTGTCACGGCGTACCGCGGTGACGCACTGGCAGGCCGCCGACATGCTCGCCGCACGCCACCGCGACATCAACGTCGACGCCTCGATGCTGTACATCGACCACGGCGACGTGCTGACCTCCGCGGGCACCGCCTCGGCGATCGACGCCTGCCTGCACCTGGTGCGTGGCAGGCTCGGCGCCGCGGCAGCGAACCGGGTCGCCCGCAGCCTTGTGGTGGCTCCGCACCGGGAAGGCGGGCAGGCCCAGTACGTCGAGCGGCCGCTTCCTGCGCAGTCGGTGAACGATCCGATCGCCGTGGTGCTGGAGTGGGCGCTGCGGCACCTGGCAGAACCGCTGCCGGTGGAACGGCTGGCTCAGGTCGCGCACATGAGTCGGCGTACCTTCATCCGGGCGTTCCACGCTTTTACCGGGGTCACCCCAGCGGTGTGGGTGAGGCGTCAGCGCCTCGACGAGGCCCGCCAGCTGCTGGAATCCACGGACCTGCCGATCGACCAAGTCGCTGCCAACTGTGGCTTCGGCAGCACGGTGACCATGCGGCAGCGTTTCGCCGCGGCGTTCGACACCTCACCGGCGGAGTACCGCCGCAGGTTCGACGCCCGTACCGGGGCCAGCGGGGCCGGTCGCGTTGTTCGGTAGCGCCCCCCGAACAGGGGCGGTCAGTGCGCGTGGTGGTACTGGTGCACGACGGCGTGGCCCTTGCCGCGCGAGATCAGCCAACGGTTGACCGGAGTGGTCAGCACGAACGCCACTGCCAGGGCGAACGCGAGCGATGCCCAGAACAGCCAGCTGCTCAGGCCGGCTTCCATGGCGCCGGGCATCGCCAGCATCACGGCGTTGTCGACGATTTCCATCACCGCGATGGACACGGTGTCCGCGGCGAGGGCGACCTTCAGGGCGGCGCGGACGTTGAGTCCGGCGCGCAACACGCCGCGCATCGTGAGCGCGTAACCGAACACGAACGCCAGCACGACGGCCAGGACCACCGTGGGCCAAGCGGACCAGCCGAGCGCGGTGCCGATGACCATGCCCAGCACCTCGCCGATCGCGCAACCGGTCAGGCAGTGCAGGGTGGCCTGCGCCGCGACGCGCCATGACGTCCGCCCGGACGTCGCTTTGGCGGTGTCGTGGTGGGGTTCACGGCCGGTGTGGTGCTGACCGTCGGCGCTGTCGGCGTGCTACCCAGCGGTGTGCGATTCGGTGGTGTGCTGCTCGGAATGCATGACAGGCTCCTTGGTTTCGGTGGCGCAGCCTGTCCGGCCGCCTACCCGGTCGTGGTCATCGGCTGTGTTCACCCGGCGTGGGTGTCGGCTGCGTCCGGGGAATTCTGCTGGTCGCGCGTGGTGACGGTGAGGGCCGCAATCACGGCCGCGGCGACCAGCAAAACGGCGGCGGCGAGGTAGGCGCTGGTGTAGCCGTGGCTCAGCGCCTGCTGCGCACGCGCGACGACGTCGCCGTTACCGTCAGCGGACCCGGCGTGCAGCGCCGTGGCGGCGTCGGGCAGCCGGGTGGCGGCGGCCGTGGCGGAGACGGTCGTCAGGACGGCCAGGCCGATGGCCGCGCCGATCTGCTGAGCTGTGTTCATCAAGGCGGAAGCCACGCCGGTCTCCCGCGGGTCGACATCGTGCACGACGGTGAGGGTCATCGGTACGAACGCCAGGCCCAGGCCGGCGGAGGTGATGAACAGCGGCACCATCAGGTCGGACCAGTAACCGGCGTCCGCCTCCAACCCGGACAGCCAGAACATTCCGGCGGCGGCGATCAGCAGGCCGGGCACGGCGATCACCCGCGGCGGCAACTTCTCCACGAGCTTGGAAGCCACCCCGGAGGCCAGGATGATGCCGACACCGAACGGCAGCGCGGCGGCCCCGGCCCGCAGCGGGCCGAACTGCAGGACCTCCTGCATGAACAGGGTTGCCAGGTAGAAGGTGCCCATGAGTCCGGCGCCGATGAACAGCACGGTGAGGTAGGCGCCGGAGCGGTTGCGGTCGGCCAGCAGCCGCAGCGGCAGCAGCGGGTTGCGGCTGCGCGCCTGCAGCACCACGAACAGGACCAGGGCGGCGACGGCGACAGCGAAGGCGGTCAGCGTGATCGGGTCGGTCCAACCGTTTTCACCGGCGCGGGTGAAGCCGAAGACCAGGGCGGTGAAACCGGCGGTGCCGGTGACCGCACCGACGACCGCTTCAGAGACCAGGGCGCGGGCAGGTGGGCGTTTGGGCC
>NZ_JBRIIO020000052.1:0-24272 GCF_052976845.2 Nakamurella sp. GG22
CTACCTGGTGACCGGCGGATTCGACCCGCTGCGGGACGAGGGTGAGTTGTTCGGACGTCGGCTGGCGGACTCCGGTGTTCGGGTCGCCCAGCGCCGGGAGCCCGATTTGATCCACGGATTCGCCAACCTGCTCGGGATCTCGGTGCGTTGTCGGGAATCGGTCGCCCACGCGGCGGGGGCGCTGCGGGCCGGGCTCACGCTGGCCGACGAGCGACGGGCGAGCGAGTAACCGCTGGGCTGCGAACCGCCCCTGGCCACAGCCGCTGACGCCTCCCGAACGAACGCGGCCGATCGGTGTGCCCCCGGTGAGACTCGAACTCACACTGTGCGGGATTTGAATCCGCTTCCTCTGCCAATTGGGATACGGGGGCAGACCCCGTCACCGGGGCAGGAGCAATCTTAGACGGCTGCCGGACTGCCTCTCGGCAACGGCGGCGACAACGATGTCGGTTCCGTCCCGAAGTGACCGTTCAGATCACACGAGGCACACCATGGACGTAGCCTTCGGGACACATTGCCCCGTTACGCTGACGCCGGGACCAATGGCCGATCCGCGGCCATCGGCATGGCTGGAGAGGTGCCGATGACGACTCCGAGACGAGTGCTCATCGCCGAAGACGAGGCTTTGATCAGGCTGGACCTGGCAGAAATGTTGTCCGAAGAGGGTTTCGAGGTCGTCGGCCAGGCGGCCGACGGGGAGCAGGCCGTCGCGATGGCGGTCGATCTGCGGCCGGACCTGGTCATTCTCGACGTGAAGATGCCCAAACGCGACGGAATCGACGCGGCCGGGGAGATCGTCGCCGAACAGATCGCGCCGGTCGTCATCCTGACCGCCTTCTCCCAACGCGACCTGATCGAGCGAGCACGCGACGCCGGGGCCATGGCCTATCTGGTCAAGCCGTTCTCTAAGGCTGATCTGTTGCCTGCCATCGAACTGGCGGTGGCCCGCTATGCCGAGACGGCTGCGCTGCGCGCGGAGGTCGCCGACATCACCCAGCGGCTCGAGGCGCGGAAGATCATCGACCGGGCGAAGGGTCTGCTGATGACGCATCAGAAGATGACGGAGCCGGAGGCGTTCCGCTGGATACAACGGACAGCGATGGACCGCCGGACGTCAATGCAGGCGGTGGCCGGCGCCGTGCTCGAGGGGCTGGCAGCCAAAAGCTGATCCCGACTCGCCGTCCTGTAACGGTTCGGTATGGCGAGCATGTAAACAATTGTCCGGTTCGTACGGTTGAGCTGTTGACCTGCAGGGTATTCACCCGCAGAACCTCTGTTGAACCGGAGGATCTGCGGGTGATTCTGCGCTTGGGCAAAGATTTGCCGGGTCTTCTCTTCGACGGTGCGTGACGGTGTGTGACCGATCCGTGATCGGTGCAGGTCAGGGGTGCGCGGGCGAGGGCACCCGAGCCAGAATCGCCGTGCTTGTGACCGGCGCGTCGCGTTTTGGTTACGAGCCCTCGCAAATGCGTGGGCCTACGCCATCCGTGGGATAGGTTCCCGGGCGTGTCCGGCGTCGTCGGCACGACCGGTAAGCAAATACCCGGTCACAAGAATCCTCGGAGGTGGCCTGTGCATCGACGTTCGATGCGACCCGCCCTCGTCCTGGTGGCCATCGCCACCCTGACGCTGGCGGCATGTGGTTCCAAGTCCAATGACAGCTCAACGACTTCGTCGGCGGCACCCGCGGCCAGTGGTGCTTCGTCGGCGGCTTCCGGTAGTGCTGATGCCTCCGGCAGCGCGTCGGCCGCCCCCGGTGGTCTGACCATCACGCCGCTCAAGCAGATCACCCCCGAGGGAACCGACGTCCCCGCCGCCAGCGCCACCACCCCGGTCCTGCCGGCCGGAGACGGCAAGGCGAAGTGCGCCGCTGGTCAGAACATCGCCATGGCCGGCGCGCTCACCGGCCCGAACGCCGCGCTCGGTATCAACATCCTCAACGGCGCACAGCTGGCCGTCGATCAGTTCAACGAGGCCAACCCGGACTGCCAGCTCGCGATCAAGCAGTTCGACACCGAGGGCGACCCGCAGAAGGCCACCCAGGTTGCGCCGCAGATCGTGGGCGACGCCTCGGTCATCGGCCTGCTCGGCCCGGCATTCTCCGGCGAGACCAAGGCAACCGGCCCGATCTTCAACCAGGCAGGACTGGTGTCGGTCACCGCGTCGGCCACCAACCCGGGCCTGACGACCAACGGCTGGACCAACTTCTTCCGTGGTCTGGGCAACGACAACTCGCAGGGCGGCGCCACCGCCAACTACCTGAAGGGCGAGAAGGGCTTCACCAAGGTCTGTGTCGTCCAGGACAACACCGACTACGGCGTCGGCCTTGCCGAGGTCGTCACCGAGACCCTCGCCGATGCCGCCGACGGCAACTGCGCCGTCAAGGTGAAGAGCGGTGACAAGGACTTCTCCGCCGGTATTCAGCTGATCAAGGGTGAGTCCCCGGATGCCGTCTACTACGCGGGT
The DNA here is from genome assembly GCF_052976845.2 of Nakamurella sp. GG22. Classification (NCBI taxonomy): domain Bacteria; kingdom Bacillati; phylum Actinomycetota; class Actinomycetes; order Nakamurellales; family Nakamurellaceae; genus Nakamurella; species Nakamurella sp. GG22. The sequence goes on from NZ_JBRIIO020000052.1 coordinate 2,467, forward strand.
TACTACGCCGAGGCCGCTCCGTTTGTCCAGCAGCTGCGGGACGCGGGCGTCACCGCGCAGTTCGTCTCCGGTGACGGCGTCAATGATCCGCAGTTCGTCGACCAGGCGGGCGAAGCTTCCAAGGACGCCATCCTGACCTGCCCGTGCGGGCCGGCTCCGGAAGATTTCGCCGCGCAGTACGAAGCGGCGTTCAACATCGCGCCCGGCGTCTACTCCGTGGACGCGTACGACCTGGCCACGATCATGCTCACCGGCATCGCCTCCGGTGATGTCACCGATCGCGCCAGCATGATCGAGTACTTCAAGACCTACGACGGTGAAGGTCTTGCGAAGTCCTACAAGTGGGATTCCAGCGGCGAGCTCGCCGTTGCGAACCCGTGGCTGTACCAGGTTCAGTAACCCCTCCGCCGCGAGTCCGTCCGGCGACCGGATCCACACCTGTCGGTGTGGTCCGGTCGCCGGGTGGCCGCGGCGCCGTCATGCTGTCCACCACCGCACGCGCTCTGTTTGAGCTGGCCGGCCATTGAAGGAGCACGATGTGATGGGTAGTTGGGTGGACGCGAGCAATGTCCTCGCGATGGCGCCGATCAATTTCAACACCGGCGCACTGGTCACCAATTTCTGGCAGTTGACCATCGACGGCCTGGCCTACGGCGCGATCTACGCGCTGGTCGCCGTCGGATACACCCTCGTCTACGGCGTGCTGCGACTGATCAACTTCGCGCACTCCGAGATCTTCATGCTGGGCATGTTCGGCCAGTACGCGGTGCTGCTGGCGCTCGGTTTCTCGCCGAGCGGCAACGTGTACAGCGAGGGCGTGGTGATGACCATCGTCTACCTCGGGCTCGCATTGATCGGCGGTATGGCGGTCTCCGGTGGAGCCGCTGTCGCCCTCGAGCGCATCGCCTACCGGCCGCTACGAAAACGCAACGCACCGTCCCTTGTCTTCCTGATCACCGCCATCGGCGCGTCCTTCGTGATCCAGGAGTTCGTGCACTACATCCTTCCGCAGCTGACCGACAACGAGCTTGGCGGCGTGAACGCGCAGATCCCAATCCGGTTGGTCGCACCGGAGGAGGTGTTCGGGTTCCTCGGCGCATCGGTCACCAACATCACCCTGATCATCGTCATCTCCGCGTTCATCCTGGCGCTCGGCACCGACACCTTCGTGAACCGCACCAAGTTCGGGCGGGGCATCCGAGCAGTCGCCCAGGACCCGACAACAGCGACGCTGATGGGTATCTCGCGCGAGCGGGTCATCATGCTGACGTTCCTGCTCGGCGGCCTGCTGGCCGGCGCCGCCGCTCTGCTCTACACACTGCGAGTGCCGAACGGGATCATCTACTCCGGCGGATTCATCCTGGGCATCAAGGCGTTCGCCGCCGCCGTCCTCGGCGGTATCGGCAACCTGCGCGGCGCCCTCCTCGGCGGGCTCATCCTCGGGGTCATGGAGAACTACGGTCAGGTCCTCTTCGGCACCGGATGGCGTGACGTCGTCGCGTTCGTCCTGCTCATCGGCATCCTGATGTTCCGCCCGACCGGCATTCTCGGCGAGACCCTGGGGAGGGCGCGGGTATGAGCACAGCCTTCAAGGACCGCCCCAAGGGCGGTGTCGGCGACGGATTCCGCAGCTGGTGGAACGCGCTGGCGCGGCCCACCCAGTGGCTGGTCGGCGTTCCGTTCATCGCCTTGCTGGCACTGTTGCCGCTGCTGAACATCCCGCTGCTGACCACCGAGGGCACCAACTTCGGGTCGGTCATGGCGCAGTTCGGGATGTACGCGCTGATCGCCGTCGGCCTCAATGTGGTCGTCGGCCAGGCGGGCCTGCTGGACCTGGGCTACGTCGGCTTTTACGCCGTCGGTGCCTACACCGTCGCCCTGCTCACCAGCCCGGACAGCCCTTGGAACCAGACCGGTCCGGACGGCTGGCTGTCGAAGGACTGGGCGTGGCTCGCAGTCCTGCCGATCGCCATGGCGATCACCGCACTGTCCGGTCTGCTGCTGGGCTCACCGACGCTCCGGCTGCGCGGGGACTACCTGGCGATCGTCACGCTCGGCTTCGGCGAGATCGTCCGGCTGCTGGCCGACAACCTCGAGGAGATCACCGGGGGCGGCCGCGGCCTGTCGCAGGTGGCCTATCCGCGGATCGGTGTCACCGATGATTTCCCGCTCGGCGTGTTCTCGGCCGGCAACGTCGGCAAGACGCTGAACGCCGGCGTGTGGTGGTACTGGGTGTCGCTGTTCCTGATCATCGTCGTGCTGCTGTTCGTCGGAAACCTGGAGCGGTCGCGCGTCGGCCGGGCCTGGGTGGCCATCCGGGAGGACGAAGACGCGGCCGAGATCATGGGCGTGCCGACGTTCAAGTTCAAGCTCTGGGCCTTCGTCATCGGCGCGATGATCGGCGGCATGTCCGGTGCGCTCTACGCCGGCCAGGTGCAATTCGTGGTGCCGACCAACTTCAACGTCATCAACTCGGTGCTCTTCCTGTGTGCCGTGGTGCTCGGCGGCCAGGGCAACAAATTGGGCGTCATACTGGGTGCCTTCATCATCGTGTACCTGCCGAACTTCTTCCTCGGACGGACGGAGATCCTCGGCATCCCGGTCAACGGTGACGACATCGCCGAGTACAAGTACCTGTTCTTCGGAGTCGCGCTGATGGTGTTGATGATCTTCCGGCCGCAGGGCCTGATACCGGTCCGGCAGAAGCTGCTGACCTACGGCCGTGAGCTGTACGTCGCGGCCCGCCGGCGCCGGGCCACCGAGCAGCCGGAGGTGACCAAATGAGCCGTGACGATTCCGATTCGCTGCACGATCCGGGTGCAGTCGGCGCGGGCGCCGAGGTCGGCGAGGAATATCGGCACATGTCGGAGGAGGCGTTCGGCGAGGGCCCCGTCGGCCCGATGATCCTCGACGAGTCGGTGGTCGTCGACGTCTCGGACGTGAAGCCCGAGCTGGCCGATCCCGAGGTCGTCGCCGAGATCGTCGCGCCCACCCGGGAGATCGACACCCCGCTCGGCAAACCACTTGTCGAGCTCCGAGACGTCACCGTCCGCTTCGGCGGGCTGGTCGCTCTGGACAGCGTCACGTTCGACATCAACCGTGGCGAGATCCTCGGCCTGATCGGCCCCAACGGCGCCGGCAAGACGACCTGCTTCAACGCCATGACGGGCGTCTACCGGCCGACCTCGGGCACGGTGACGTTCGACAACCAGGTGCTGGGGAAGCTGAAGCGGAACCAGATCACCCGGCTCGGCATCGCCCGCACGTTCCAGAACATCCGGTTGTTCTCCGAGATGACCGCGCTCGAGAACGTGGTCGTCGGCACGGACGCCCGGCACAAGACGTCCGTCCCCGGGGCGACCTTCCGCGTCCCCCGCCACCGCCACGAGGAACGGGACGCCATCGATCGCGGCATGGCCCTGCTGGAGTTCGTCGGCATCGGCGCACGGGCCACCGAGAAGTCCAGGAACCTGCCGTACGGCGATCAGCGCCGGCTGGAGATCGCCCGGGCGCTGGCCACCGAACCGAAGCTGCTGTGCCTGGACGAACCGGCCGCCGGCTTCAACCCCGCCGAGAAGGCCGCCCTGATGGACCTGATCCGCAAGATCAGGTCCGACGGATACACGGTGCTGCTGATCGAGCACGACATGCGCCTGGTGATGGGCGTGACAGACCGCATTGTGGTGCTGGAGTTCGGCAAGAAGATCGCCGAGGGCCTGCCCACCGAGATCCGCGACAATCCCGCCGTGGTGGCTGCCTACCTGGGGGTTCCCGACGATGCCACTGCTTGAGATCCGCGACATGACCGTCGGCTACGGCCGGATCGAGGCGCTGCACGGCATCTCGCTGTCCGTGGAGGACGGCGAGCTCGTGACGTTGATCGGTGCCAACGGCGCCGGCAAGACGACCACCATGCGGGCCATCTCCGGGATCCGGCCGCTGACCCGCGGAACGATCATGTTCGACGGCCAGGACATCACCAAGATGAAGGCGCACCTGCGGGTGCTGGCCGGCATCGTGCAAGCTCCTGAGGGCCGCGGCGTCTTCCCGGGAATGACCGTCCAGGAGAACCTGGACATGGGTCACTACGGGCGGAAGTTCAAGACCAAGGCGGAGTACCGGGCCACCCTGGACCGGGTGCTGGAGCTGTTCCCGCGGCTCGAGGAACGCCGCGACCAACTGGGCGGGACCCTCTCCGGCGGTGAGCAGCAGATGGTCGCCATCGGCCGGGCGATGATGGCCCGCCCGCGGGTGCTGCTGCTGGACGAGCCGTCGATGGGACTGGCGCCGATGATGATCCAGCAGATCTTCCGGATCGTCTCCGAGATCAACGCCACCGGCGTGACGATCCTGCTGGTCGAGCAGAACGCCCAGCAGGCCCTGTCCCGCTCCGACCGCGCCTACATCCTGGAGACCGGCGAGGTCGTCAAGTCCGGCCCCGGCCCCGAGCTCCTGGCCGACCCGTCGATCAAAGAGGCCTACCTGGGCGTGGCGTAGCCCGCGCCATGTTCCGTTGTTGATCATGGCAAAACTCGCAGCTTTCGGCCTCGACGCGCCGCGTTGAGTGCGATCTTTGCCATGATCAACTAGCGCTCGCGAGCGAAATCTGTGGGCGACGTGCAGCTGACGCTCAGGCAAGCATGCGCCGGAGCGCATCGATCAGCGGCTCCGGTCTGACGTAGACGTCGTTCGCCGTCGCGTAGAGAACAGTCCAGCCGGCGTCAGTCAGTTCGTTGTGCCGTCGGCGGTCCTTGCCGAGCGAGCCATCGCCGGAATGGAAGTCCTCGCCGTCGTACTCGAGACCAACCCGTCGCTGTCGCCAACCCAAATCGAGACGACGTGAGCCACCCGCCGCGAGCGGCACCACAATCTGGAGTTCCGGCGCCGGTAACGAGGCTTGATGAACCCGAAAGCGGGTCCGAGACTCCATCGCCGATTCCGACAGCCCGTCGGCCAGTGCAGCCCATCGCCGAACCGCGATGACCCCGCGTCGACGATGCGCTCGGTCGACCGCATCGATCAGGTCGCCTGGAGTCACCGCACGGCAAGCGAGCGCCGCGTCCAGCACTGCGAGGACATCGATCTCCCGCGAGGAACAAGCCACGTCGATGGCCGTGTCGGCGGCGTTGGTCACCCATAGCCCCTGCCGCAGAACCGAAGCACTGCGCGGAACCGTCTGGTGCAGTATGACGCCGCGGCGCTGACGGAGGGACCTACCGTCAGCGGTCGTCACGTGCAGGAGGCCGTCGTCGATGACGCCGAAGCCGTGCAGCGCAGCGGCGGTGCGATGACAGGCGACCAATTCACATCCGACAGAGACCTGTAACGCCTGCAGGCGGCAGCGCAGGTCGATGTCGGTACCGACGTAGACCCCTCGCCAAGGGTGGCCGACCAAGCCGGAAGCGACCGCCGATGCCATGCCGCGCCATCCAAGGATCGGCTGTATTTGCTGCGTTGTGCGGAGAGTCCCGCTGTTGAAGGTGACGGGACGATCGTTGGCCATCGCGCAACGCTGTCCGCGACGAGCGGTGTCCACCCGGGCACCGTGGCGGATGTGGATGGTTTCGCGATGGCGGGACAAATCCGCAGGGTGAGTGCCGGACGAGGCGGTGAGGCGGCGGCCGGTGCGGGTTGATCATGGCAAAACTCGCACCAAAGGGCCTCGACACGCCGGCATCTGTGCGAGTTTCGCCATGATCATCGGGAGATACGACTGCCGCATGAGCAGCGGCAAAACAAGCGGTCAGCCGGGGAGGTCGCGGAGCAGCACCGACAGGCGGGCAGTGCAGATGCGGCGATCCTGGTCGTCGGTGATGGAGATCTCGAACGTGCACAGGGTCCGGCCCAGTGAAATCGGTACGGACACCGCGGTGACGATCCCGTCGGCGGCCGAGCGGTGGTGGCTGCAGCTCAGCTCGATGCCCAGCGGAGCCTTGCCGTCACCGACCAGCGCCCCGTGGAAGGAACCCATCGTCTCCGCTAGGGCCGCGCTCGCCCCGCCGTGCAGCAGCCCGAACGGCTGCCGGTTGCCGGCCACCGGCATCGTCGCGACCACCCGTTCGCGGGTGAACTCAATCAGCTCGATGCCCATGTTCTCGGCGAGTTCGCCGCGCATTCCGCGCACGATCTCGAGGACTGCCTGCGGGTCGGCCGGCTGGGGCAGGGCCGCGAGGGCGCGCATGCCTGCGGGACCGGGCGGTGGCGTCATCGGGTCTCCAACGTTGTTCCGGGAAAGGGTCGTGCGGCCGGCTCGCGACGCACGACCCGAGTGAACCGGGACGCCGGCCGTGCGGACATCCGGCGAATCTTCAGTGTCGGACCCTGACCCTAGACTCGGGCCCGTGAGTCCAACGACGACAGGTACCCGTTCCCGCAGCACCACCGCCCGAGGTGCCACCGGCCGGGGCGGTTCCGGCGCGGCAACGGCGCCGGTGGAGGCACCGACCGGGCCTGTGTTGCTGCTGCTGGACGGCCATTCGATCGCCTACCGGGCTTTCCACGCGCTGCCGGCCGAGAACTTCTCCACGACCACCGGACAGTTCACCAACGCGGTCTACGGGTTCACCTCGATGTTGATCAACCTGCTGCGGGACGAGCGGCCAACGCATGTCGCGGTGGCGTTCGACCTCTCCCGGCAGACCTGGCGTCGCGAGGAATTCGTCGAGTACAAAGCGAACCGGTCCGCGTCGCCGTCGGAGTTCAACGGTCAGGTCGAGCTGATCAAGGAGGTGCTGGGGGCACTGCGGATCCCGACCGTCACCGCCGAGAACTACGAGGCCGACGACGTCATCGCGACGCTCACCATGCGGGCGGTCGCCGAAGGCATGGCGGTTCGCATCTGTACCGGCGATCGTGATGCGCTGCAACTGGTTTCCGACGACGTGACCGTTCTCTACCCGAAACGGGGCGTGTCCGAGCTGACCCGGTTCACGCCGGAGGAGGTCGAAGCCAAGTACGGACTGACGCCCCTGCAGTACCCCGATTACGCGGCGCTGCGCGGCGACCCGTCCGACAACCTGCCGGGGATCCCGGGGGTGGGGGAGAAGACGGCCGCCAAGTGGATCCGCGACTTCGGCAGCCTCACCACCCTGACCGATCGGGTCGACGAGGTCCGCGGCAAGGTCGGTGACGCTCTGCGGGAGAACCTGTCCAATGTGCTGATGAACCGCCGGCTCACCGAACTGGTCCGGGAGGTGCCGATCGACGCCGACCCGGCCACCGACTTCCCGGCGGTGCCCTACGACCGTGAAGCAGTCCATCGGATCTTCGACGACCTGCAGTTCCGGGTGCTGCGGGAGCGGCTGCTGGAGACCTTCGTCCAAGAGGACGCAACCAGCACCGAAGGATTCGAGGTCGCCGGCGCCAGGCTCGCCCCCGGTGCCGTCCGCGGCTGGTTGGCCGAGCACGCCACCGGACGGGTCGGGATCTACGTCCGGGGCACCTGGGCCCCCGGGGGTGGAGACGTGCACACCCTCGCGTTGGCGGCGGCAGACGGCGCGGCCGCGGTGGTGGATGCCGTCGGTGCCGATCCGGATGACGAGGCCGCATTGGCGGAGTGGTTCGCCGACCCGACGCCGACCAAGGTGAGCCACGACCTGAAACCTGCGATCAACGCCCTGACCCAGCACGGCTGGCCGGTGGACGGCGTCGCCTGCGACACCGCGCTCGCGGCGTACCTCGCCCGGCCGGGCCAGGCGACCTTCGACCTGCACGACCTGGTCCAGCGTTACCTGCACCGGAGTCTGGACCCGGACCACAGCGTCAATTCCGAGCAGCAGTTGTCGCTCATCCCCGACGAGGACGCGACCACCGAGCGCGATGTCGACACCCGGGACATGGTGAAGGCGCGGGCGATCATCGACCTCGCCGACGCGCTGGAGAAGCACCTGGAGTCCCTCGGTCAGGGCTCACTGCTGGCCGACATGGAGCTCCCGGTCATGACGGTGCTCGGCATCATGGAGCGCGACGGCATCGCGGTTGACGTCGAGTACCTGGACGACCTGCAGTCCACCTTCGCAGCCGAGGCGGAGATCGCCGCGAAGGCGGCATACGCGGAGATCGGCAAGGAGGTCAACCTCGGCTCCCCGAAGCAGCTCCAGGTGGTGCTGTTCGACGAGCTGGGCATGCCGAAGACCAAGCGGACGAAGACTGGTTACACCACCGACGCCGACGCATTGGCGAACCTGCACGAGCAGACCGGCCACCCGTTCCTGACGCACCTGCTGCGGCACCGGGACGTCACGCGGCTGAAGACCACCGTCGAGGGGCTCCGCAAGTCGGTCAGCGACGACGGCAGGATCCACACCACCTATCAGCAGACGGTCGCCGCCACCGGCCGGCTCTCGAGCACCGAGCCGAACCTGCAGAACATCCCGATCCGCACCGATGAAGGACGGCAGATCCGGCGTGCGTTCGTCGCCGGGCCGGCCGCCGAGACGCTGCTGACGGCGGACTACTCGCAAATCGAGATGCGCATCATGGCAACGCTTTCCGAGGATGCCGGGCTCATCGATGCGTTCAACTCCGGTGAGGATCTGCACACCGCGGTGGCGGTCAGGGCCTTCGGTGTGCCGGCGGAGCAGGTCACCCCCGAACTGCGTCGGCGCATCAAGGCGATGTCCTACGGGCTGGCCTACGGACTGTCGGCGTTCGGGCTGTCGGGGCAGTTGAAGATCTCCGTCGAGGAGGCCCGGGAACAGATGGAGGCCTACTTCGCCCGGTTCGGCGGCGTCCGGGACTACTTGCGCCGGACCGTCGCCCAGGCCAGGACCGACGGCTACACCGAGACCGTGTTCGGCCGGCGGCGTTACGTCCCGGACCTGACCAGCGACAACCGGCAGAAGCGGGAAATGGCAGAACGAGCCGCTCTCAACGCCCCGATCCAGGGAAGTGCCGCGGACATCATCAAGGTCGCGATGCTCAACGTGCAGCGGCGGATCGAACGCGAAGGACTGCGGTCGCGGATGCTGCTGCAGGTGCACGACGAGCTGGTCTGCGAGGTCGTCGTCGGCGAGACGGACGCCATGACGGCGGTGCTCCGGGAGGAAATGGCCGGCGCCTACCCCCTCGCGGTGCCGCTCGAGGTCTCCGTCGGGTCCGGGCCGAATTGGGACTCGGCGGCACACTGAGGGCGTTTCGCACCGGACTGCCGCTTGTCCGTTACGCTCCGTGCATCGCTGGCCATCGGCGCCGGCCCGCACACGCAAGGCGGCTTCGACATGGACAACAGTGCGCTCAACACCACGGGTGTGGTGGTCGCAGTCATCGCTGGAATTGTCATCTGGCTCGTTTTCATCATCGCGTACATCAAGATCATCACCAAGGCTGGTTACTCAGGGTGGTGGGTGCTGATCCTGCTTGTCCCGATCGCCAACATCGTGATGCTGCTGGTCTTTTCGTACAAGGAATGGCCGATCCAACGAGAACTGGCCGAACTGCGCGGCTGGGCAAACCAGATTCAGCGTGGCCAGCAGGGACAGCCCGGTGCGGGCCAGCAAGGCTACGGCCAACAGGGTTACGGCCAGCAGGGCTGACCACCCGCTTCGCCGCCGCGGCTGGCCACCGGTTCGACCGCGCGGGCTGACCAAAGCTTCACCGCCCGGGCTGACCGGGCGGCCAGCGCAGGCAACGAACCGCTGCCGGGCTCAGCCGGGCAGCCGGCTCACGAAGATGGCGGTCCCGGGAAAGATCTCACCCCGCTCCGGTGACCACTGACCCCAGACACCGGTGAAACCCTCCGGCCACTCGGGCTCGATGACGTCCTCCACGACGAACCCGGCAGCGACCAGTTCCCGGATCCGGTCGCCCATCGTCCGGTGGTGTTCGACGTAAGCGGGCACACCGTCCTCGTCCACCTCGACATACGGCGATCTGTCGAAGTACGACTGGATGGCCGTCAGGCCGGCCGGGCCGGGATCGTCCGGGAAAGCCCACCGCATGGGATGGGTCGCGGAGAACACCCATCGGCCGCCCGGCCGCAGCACACGGGCCACCTCCCGCATCGCCGCCGCAGAGTCAGCGACGAACGGGATGGCGCCGAACGCGGAGAACGCGATGTCGAACGCCGCGTCCACGAACGGCAGCTCGCAGACATCGGCCAGCACCAGGGGGACCGTCACGCCGGTGCGGTCGGCTGCGGCCTGAGCATAACCCAGCATCCCGGCCGACAGGTCGAAGGCGACCACCGTGGCACCGGCGTCGGCGAGGTAGCGGGCACACGGCGCGGACCCGCAGCCGACTTCCAAGATGCGACGTCCGGTGACGTCGCCGAGCAGCTGGACGTGGGCCTCGCGCAGGTTCTCCGGGCACCAGACCAGGTCGACGTCGCCCAGGAATTCACCGTGTTCGGCGTGGTACGCGGCAGCGTCGGCATCCCACCACCGCCGGTTGGCCGCCCTGGAAAGCTGTTGGTCCGCGCCGCGCTTCCGCGGCCGGGTCGGCCCGATGGGCGGGGGAGCGTTGACGGATTCCGGAGGCGGCACGGCACCATGGTGACACCCGCCGCGGAACCCCGGTTTCGCGCTCTCCGGCACCGTGCCCGAGCCTTGCGCAGAACCGTCCTCGAGCCCTGCCAACCGGCCCGTGATGGGCGGTCCGCAGCCGTTTACCCGATCGGGTGGTGATGGCGTAGTCTGGAGTGCGCGCTGTGGGTCTGTGCTGTCTCGGTATGGAGCAGGCCGCACTCGTCCGGCCAACCGCACTTCTGGCTCGGCGCACCGTCAGCATCGCCTCACCCAGGGCGTCGTCATCGGTCGCCCGGATGAAATCTGCCCACCGCGTGCCGACCGTCCGGACCTGCTGTCACACCCACCACGGATGATGCCAGGTTCTCACCAGCCCACCTCCGGAGTACCCCACCACATGTCCACCCCTACCGTCACCGCCCCGCAGGTCGCGATCAACGACATCGGGTCGGCTGAGGATTTCCTCGCGGCCATCGATCTGACCATCAAGTACTTCAACGATGGCGACATCGTCGAGGGCACGATCGTCAAGGTCGACCGCGACGAGGTCCTGCTCGACATCGGCTACAAGACCGAGGGCGTCATCCCCTCGCGCGAGCTGTCCATCAAGCACGATGTCGATCCGAGCGAGGTCGTCTCGATCGGCGAGCACGTCGAGGCTCTTGTCCTCCAGAAGGAGGACAAGGAAGGCCGCCTCATCCTGTCCAAGAAGCGGGCTCAGTACGAGCGCGCCTGGGGCACGATCGAGAAGATCAAGGAAGAGGACGGCGTCGTCTCCGGCACCGTCATCGAGGTCGTCAAGGGCGGCCTCATCCTCGACATCGGGCTGCGCGGCTTCCTGCCCGCCTCCCTCGTCGAGATGCGCCGCGTCCGCGACCTGCAGCCGTACGTCGGCCGCCAGCTCGACGCGAAGATCATCGAGCTCGACAAGAACCGCAACAACGTGGTGCTGTCTCGCCGTCAGTGGCTGGAGCAGACCCAGTCCGAGGTGCGCAGCGAGTTCCTCAACCAGCTGGGCAAGGGCCAGGTCCGCAAGGGCGTTGTCTCCTCGATCGTCAACTTCGGTGCGTTCGTCGATCTCGGCGGCGTCGACGGCCTGGTGCACGTCTCCGAGCTGTCCTGGAAGCACATCGACCACCCGAGCGAGGTTGTCGAGGTCGGCCAGGAGGTCACCGTCGAGGTCCTCGACGTCGATATGGACCGCGAGCGCGTCTCGCTGTCGCTGAAGGCGACGCAGGAGGATCCGTGGCGTCACTTCGCCCGGACCCACGCCATCGGCCAGGTCGTCCCCGGCAAGGTCACCAAGCTGGTTCCGTTCGGCGCCTTCGTCCGCGTCTACGACGGCATCGAGGGCCTGGTGCACATCTCCGAGCTGGCCGGCCGGCACGTGGAGATCCCCGAGCAGGTCGTCACGGTGGACGACGAGATCTTCGTCCGGGTCATCGACATCGACCTCGAGCGTCGGCGGATCTCGCTGTCGCTCAAGCAGGCGAACGAGGGCATCACCACCGAGACCGAGTTCGACGAGGTGCGTGCGCAGTACGGCGTGGTCGACCATTACGACGAGTCCGGCAACTTCGTGCCGCCGGAGGGCTTCGACGTCGAGAGTGGCGAATGGCTCGAAGGCTTCGACACCCAGCGCGAGGCGTGGGAGAAGCAGTACTCCGAGGCGCACTCGGTGTACGAATCCCACCTCAAGCAGATCGCGGCGGCCGTTGTGGCCGACGCGGAGGCTGCCGAGCCGAGCAACTACTCGTCCGGCACCGCTGCACCGGCGGATCCCGAGACCCCGTCCGGCTCGTTGGTGAACGACGAGCAGCTGGCCGCCCTCCGGGAGCGTCTGGCCGGGAGCTGACGCTCCGCCGCTGATCTCGCCGCCATGGTGGCGTGATCGGCACCAGTTCCAGGTCCACGGGGCCGTCACCGATCAGGTGACGGCCCCGTTGGCATTTTGTGACCTGACACGCCGTGGGACGCGCGGCGTTCTGGCTCTGCGCGACCACGGCGGACATTACGGTGAACGCATGCGACGTCACCGTATGGTCGGGGCGGCTGTGGCCGCCGCACTGCTGCTGATTTCCGGATGTGGATCGGACACCGCGGGCGAACGGCGGACCGTCACGGCCGTTGTCACGGTGTCGAGCGGCGCCCCGGGGTCCGGTGCGAGCGGTGCGCCGGCCAGTGGCAGCAGTGCCGCCGGGTCGGCCACGGCCTCGTCCTCGGCACCGGTGTCGTCGGCACCGAGTTCGACGAAGCCGGCGCCGTTCAAGAAGGTCGATCCGCTCAAGGTCGACTGCGCGGCCATCCTGAGTCCCGGCGACGTCAAGAAGATCTTCAAGACCGACATCCCCAACGACCGGCTCAAGATCACCGTGGCGGAGCTCAACACCGATGCCGGCCAGACCGGCCGGATCCGGTGCCTCTACGGCCTCAGCGGGGACAAGAAGAGCGGTGCCTTCTCGATGGCGCTCACCAAGTACACCGACGCCGCCGCTGCCCAGGCCCAGGTCGACGTCACCGTGCAGAACGAGACCGACAACAACGCCAAGATCTCCGAGGTGACCGTCAGCGGGTACCCGGCGACGGTGGCGATCCGCGACGGCGGGCTGATCATCATGCCGTACGACGACTGGACACTGGCGATCGCGACATCCGCCAAGGTCTCACCGGCCGCGCTGGAGAAGGGTCTCCCGGTGCTGGCGGAAGCGGCCCTCGCGCGGGTGCTGAAAGGCTGAGCCCGGCCGGGCGCCGGCGGGACACGCCGCCAGGACCGCGCCGCCGGGGCTAGACCGCTGCCGGAACGGCCCGGGCGGTCCTGGTGCCCGCGACCTTGGCGACCGCCCGGCGGTGCTTCCCGGGCCGGAACCAGGCGAAGAAGCCGCGCCGTACGACGGTGGCCAGCACGCCCACCGGGATGAGGCCGGGTCGGCCCAGCCGGTGCCTGCCACCCTCGAGCTGGACGACCCTGGCGGTGCTGACTGCGGTCACGGTGTTCCTCGATTCGGTCCTGAGTCGCAGCCCGGGCGCAGTGGGCGCCGTGCCCGGGAAGGCTGACTCTGCTCGATCAGACGCTACGTGCCAGGCTGTGCGGCGAACCGGAACCGCGGCGCGTGTCGGCCCGAAGGATCGTCACACCCCATCACCAGCGCGGCAGGTCGACAGAGACGGGGACGTGAAGTGATCACCATCGCGGTAACCGGCGGTATTGGGTCCGGCAAGTCGACGGTCGCGGCCGAGCTGCGGGACCTGGGCGCCGTCGTCATCGACTCCGATGTGTTGGCAAAGGAAGTCGTGGCCCCGGGCTCAGCCGGTCTTGCTGCCGTGGCGGCAGAGTTCGGCAGCGGGGTGGTCGCCGCTGACGGGTCGTTGGATCGTGCCGCCCTGGCCGCGGTGGTGTTCTCCGATCACGGGGCGCGGGCCCGCCTGGAGGGCATCACGCACCCGTTGGTGCGGGCCAGGTTCGCCCAGTTGCGGGATGCCGCAGCGACGGATGCCGTGGTCGTCAACGACATTCCGCTGCTGACCACTCCCGCCGCCGCGGCCGCATTCCACCTGGTGGTCGGAGTCCGCGCCGACCCGGAGCTCAGGGTGCAGCGGCTGGTCGCCAGGGGGCTGACCGAGCGGGATGCGCGGGCGAGGATGGACGCGCAGCTCAGCGACGACGAACGGGCTGCGCTCTGCGACGTCATGCTGCTCAATCACGGCGAACGCGGCGAGCTGGCGGCTGCGGTGCGCCGCCTGTGGACCGACCGGCTGCTGCCCTTCGAGAGGAACACCAGGGCCGGGCGGAGGGCGCCGTGCGGCGGGCCGGCGCTGGTGGAGCCCCGCGAATCCTGGGCGGCCGACGCGCGCCGACTGGCTGCCCGGGTTTCGGCGGCGGCCGACGGCAACAGGGTCGACCACATCGGCTCGACCGCTATCCCCGGCCTGCCGGCCAAGGACGTTATCGACCTGCAGTTGACCGTCCCGGATCTGAACTCGGCGTACCGGCTCGCGCCCCGGCTGGCGGCCGCGGGCTTCCCGGCAGCCGCGGGCTTCGAGCAGGACACCCCGCACGGTGGGAATCCGGATCCGGCCGACGATGCGGCGGCGCGGTGGGTCAAGAGATTGCACGGGAACGCCGATCCGGGTCGAAGTCTCACCCTCCACGTGAGGGTGAGAGATGCGCCGAACTGGCGATGGGCATTGGTGTTCCGGGACTGGCTCACCACCGAGCCAACAGTCGCGGCCGAGTACCTGGCGGTCAAACGGGCTGCTGCCGAAGTGCATTCCGTCGACGGCAGCACGGACGGGTATGCGATCGCGAAGGAGCCGTGGCTGGACGCCGCCTACCAGCGCGGACGTGCCTGGGCGGCGCGGACGGGGTGGTCACCGGGTCCCTGACGGGGGCCGGAGGCGCCGGAGAAAAGTGACTGTCGGACCCTCCGCGTACCGTGGACACGTGGCTTTCGCAACCGAACATCCTGTCATCGCGGTCTCCGAGCACCGGCCCGTCGGTGACATCCCGCGCTCCACCGGGCGCTTCGAAGTGGTCAGTGATTACTCGCCGTCCGGCGACCAGCCGACGGCCATCGAGGAGCTCGAACAGCGGCTGAAGGCGGGGGAGAAGGACGTCGTCCTGCTCGGCGCGACCGGCACCGGCAAGTCGGCCACCACGGCCTGGCTGATCGAGAAGGTACAGCGGCCGACGCTGGTGATGGCGCCGAACAAGACGCTCGCCGCACAGCTCGCGAACGAGCTCCGAGAGCTGTTCCCGCACAACGCCGTCGAGTACTTCGTCTCCTACTACGACTACTACCAGCCGGAGGCGTACGTCCCGCAGACGGACACCTACATCGAGAAGGACTCGTCGATCAACTCGGACGTCGAACGGCTGCGGCACTCCGCCACGATGTCCCTGCTGTCCCGCCGGGACGTGATCGTGGTGGCGTCGGTCTCCTGCATCTACGGCCTGGGTACGCCGCAGTCCTACATGGACCGCTCGCTGCCCGTGGCCGTCGGCGACAACGTCGACCGGGATACGTTGCTGCGCGCGCTGGTCGAGATCCAGTACTCCCGCAACGACGTGTCGTTCACCCGCGGGTCGTTCCGGGTCCGCGGCGACACCGTGGAGATCATCCCGGCGTACGAGGAACTCGCCATCCGGATCGAGTTCTTCGGTGACGAGATCGAGCGGCTGTACTACCTGCACCCGTTGACCGGCGATGTGGTCCGTGAGGTTCCGTCGCTGCGGATCTTTCCTGCGACGCACTACGTGGCAGGGCCGGAGCGCATGGAGAAGGCGATCGCGGCCATCGAGCAGGAACTGGCCGAACGGCTGGCCGAGATGGAGAAGCAGGGCAAGCTGCTGGAGGCGCAACGCCTTCGCATGCGCACCAGCTACGACATCGAGATGATGCGCCAGGTCGGGTTCTGCAACGGCATCGAGAACTATTCGCGGCACATCGACGGCCGGCCGCAGGGGTCTGCGCCGGCCACCCTGATCGATTATTTCCCCGAGGATTTCCTCATGGTGATCGACGAGTCGCACGTCACCGTGCCGCAGATCGGTGCCATGCACGAAGGAGACGCGTCCCGGAAGCGGACCCTGGTGGACCACGGGTTCCGGCTGCCCTCGGCACTGGACAACCGGCCGCTCACCTGGGAGGAGTTCGCCAGCCGGATCGGCCAGACGGTGTACCTCTCGGCGACCCCGGGTCCGTACGAGATGGGCCGCGCGCACGGCGAGTTCGTCGAGCAGGTCATCCGGCCGACCGGTCTGGTCGACCCGGAGATCGTCGTCAAGCCGACCCGCGGCCAGATCGACGACCTGATCGGCGAGATCCGGCAGCGCACGGCGTCCAACGAGCGCGTGCTCGTCACCACCCTGACCAAGAAGATGTCCGAGGACCTGACGGACTACCTGCTGGAACTCGGTATCAGGGTGCGGTACTTGCACTCCGAGGTGGATACCCTGCGCCGAGTGGAGTTGCTGCGGGAACTCCGGATGGGCGAGTACGACGTGCTCGTCGGGATCAACCTGCTCCGCGAGGGTCTCGACCTGCCCGAGGTCTCGCTCGTCGCCATCCTCGACGCGGACAAGGAAGGTTTCCTGCGGTCAGAGACCTCCCTCATCCAGACCATCGGCCGCGCCGCCCGGAACGTCAACGGGCAGGTGCACATGTACGCGGACAAGATCACCCCGTCGATGGCACGGGCGATCGACGAGACGACCCGGCGGCGGCAGAAGCAGCGGGACTACAACCTCGCCAATGGCATCGACCCGACCCCGTTGCGGAAGAAGATCAACGACATCCTGGAGCGCGTCTACGCCGAGGCCGAGGATTCGGTGGAGGGCGCGTCACCGATCCGGCAGGGCGGATCGGGCCGCAACTCCTCCCGGGGCCGGAAGGCGGCCGGGGAGAAGGGTCCCGGACGGTCGACGTCGGGCGTGTACGCCGGGCACAACACCGTGGGCATGGCGCGGAACGAACTGGCCGACCTCGTCCAGCAACTCACCGACCAGATGATGAGTGCGGCCCGGGATCTCCAGTTCGAGCTGGCCGGTCGGCTGCGTGACGAGATCCAGGAACTCAAGAGGGAGATCCGCGACATGGACTCGGCCGGGGTGGTGGCCGCCGTTCGGTGATGCGGTGAACGCCGTGCCGGTCAGTCGCCGATGATCCGCAATGCCAGGGCGGCGACGCCGGCCATCGTCTGGTGGAACAGCGGGCCGGCGGGCGAGCGGGCGGTCACCAGGGCCTCGTGGACGCCGCCGCGCGAGCTCAGCACGTTGCCCTGGTAGTACGTCTCGTACGGCGCGCCGGCAACCTCGCAGACGGCGTTCAGCGTGAGTTCCTCGCGCTTCGGCGACCCGTGCAGGGCGGCCTGTTCGGCGCGGAACCTGGACTGCAGAACCGGAAAGACCGCTCGGGGGTCGTCGATCGGGTTCAACCGGACTGTTGTGCTGCTGCCGCTCTCGAAGAACAGGCACCAAGCGGCGTCACCGTTGCGGCGCGATTGCTGGCGGGGAATCAGCGACGGTGTCTGGTCGTGGTCCAACTGCTCGACACGCACCACCCGGTACCCGAGGTAGCTCCCCAGCAGCTGCGGGCTCACCGCGCGCAGCCCGTCCTGATGACCCACGGGCACAACCGGCACCGCTGCCAGGTCGAGGAGGCGGGCAGCAGCGCGTACCGGGCGGGTGGCCGGCGGCCGACCCACGATGACGTTCTTCCATCGATCCCACATGTTCGGGCCTACCTGACCTGGGAGGACACCGGAGCGGCATTCCGACTGACAGGAAATTTACCCAACAGTGGGTGAGAAGGCACATCCGCTGACCGGGCGAGTCAGATGTTACGACGGTCCGGGACCGATTACTCACCCTTTCGGGTGCGCGTGGTCAGCTGGTGATGTCCTTGCGCCGGAACCGCAGCACCGCCAGGGTGGCGAACAGGACCGCGTAGGCCAGGCTGGCGAAGCCGCCGCGGATCATGTCGTCCCACCGGATGGGATCGACCAGCGCGCCCGTCCACGCGAACGAGTAGTGCGTCGGCAACCAGTTGCGGATGTCCCCGAGCGCGTCGATCTGGTTGAGGATCTGAGACAGGATGGAGATCAGCACCGCACCGCCGACGGCACCGAGCGGTGCGTCGGTCGACACGCTCAGCAACAGCGCCAGTCCGGCCACCCAGGTCAGTTGGACCGCCACATATACGACGATGACGCCCAGCCTGAGCAGGCCTTCGGCGAAGGTGAACTGCTCGCCGACCGGGGTCGACAGCGGATTCCAGCCGTAGGCGAACCCGCCGATGATCAGCGCGGTGACCGGCAGGATCAGCAGGGCGAGCAGCGACAGTAGGCCTGCGACCAGCACCTTCTGCCGGATCAGCCGGATCCTGGGGACCGGCATGGCCAGCAGGTAGCGCAGCGAGGACCACGACGCCTCCGAGGCGATGGTGTCGCCGAAGAACAGCGAGATCACCACGATCAGCAGGAAGCTGGCCGAGAAGAACAGCGAGACCATCGCGAAGTTGATGGACCCCGACGTCGCCAGATCGACCAGTGACACGGCGCCGCGGCCGCCGTTGTTGGTGCCGAAGGCGAACGAGATGACCAGGATGACCGGCAGGATCGCCATGAATCCCAGCGCGAGCTGGGTGCGCCGGCGGCGGAGTTGGCGACTCAACTCCACCCTGACCGGCAACGTCCGGCCGGCGGAGAAACCGGCCGGAGTGCCGTCCTCGGCCACCGGTACGGACGCCGTCACCGAGCTCATGGCGGCCACCGCGGCGTCAGCCGAGTGGTCGTGGTGCACCGGGCTCATTCCGTGCCTCCCTGTTGTGCGCTGCTGCCGACGGGAGTGCGCGGACCCGGCTCGGTGCTGTCCCCGGACAGGGGCGACCCCGCCGGCGTTGATCCATCGGGCCGGTGTGCGTCATCCGATCGGGTCGTACCGGCGGCGAGGCCGGATCCGCCGCTGTCCGGCGGCTGGTCCGCGCCGGCGGCGACGTCGCCACCCGAGGCACCGATCAGCGCCAGGAACACGTCCTCCAGCCGGTTGCGCGGGGCGGCCGACGACACGGCCACACCGGCCGACACCAGGGAACCGACGGCGTCGGACGGGGCGACCTTGCCGAGATCCGCCTGCACTCCTGATTCGGTCAGTTCGACGTCGTCGGCCATGGTCCGCAGCACGGCGGCGGCGGCCTCCTGGTCGTCGACGGTGAACACCATCTCGCCGGAGGTCGACACCAGGTCGGCGACGGTGCCGGCGGCGATCGTCCTGCCCAGGTGGACGACGACGACATGGCTGCAGGTCTGCTCGACCTCCGACAGCAGATGGCTGGAGACCAGCACGGTCCGCCCGGTGGCCGCGTAACGGCGCAGCACCTCGCGCATGGCGTGGATCTGGGGCGGGTCCAGGCCGTTGGTGGGTTCGTCGAGCAACAGCAGGTCGGGCAGACCCAGCATGGCCTGGGCGATGGCGAGTCGCTGACGCATGCCCTGCGAGTAGGTGCGGACCTTGCGGTTGACGGCGTTGCCCAGCCCGGCGATCTCCAGGGCCTTGCTCATGTGGGCGTCGGCGGCGGGCCGGCCGGTCGCCTTCCAGTACAGGTCGAGGTTGTCCTTGCCGGACAGATGCGGCAGGAAGCCGGATCCTTCGACGAAACTGCCGATGCGGGAAAGGATCTCGGAGCCGGGGCGGATCTTGTGGCCGAAGACCCTGATCTCCCCCTCGGTCGGTGCGATCAGTCCCATCACCATCCGCAGGGTGGTGGTCTTACCGGCGCCGTTCGGTCCGAGCAGGCCGAGCACCTGACCGGCCTGCACCGTGAAGCTGACGTCGGTGACCGCCTTGACGCCGCCCGGGTAGGACTTCCCCAGACCGGTGATCGACAGCGGGACGCCGACCAGTGCCGGGTCGACGTCCGACCGGCGGGCGCGGACCCGACCGCCGAAGACCAGACCCAACAGCGCGACCAGGGCGAGCAGGCCGAGCCCGATCAGCTGGCCCACCGGGATCTCCGACGCGGAGACGCGCACACCGTCGACCTCGGGGGTGCTGACGGCGTTGGCGGCGCCGGTTCCCTGCAGGGCGCCGCCGTCCGCCAGGGCGATCCGGTAGGCGGCGGGCGCGGTGGGACCGGCGAAGGCCTGGTCGGTGGTCGCCATGGCGACCTCGATGGTGGATCCGGATTCCACCTGCAGCGCGGTCGCCGGCAGGTTGACGGTCACCGTCACCGGGCTCCCGTCGTCCGGCAGGTCGGTCAGCCTGATCGGGGCCACCGCGCCGCCGGCGAGGGTCCGGGTGCCGCCCTCGGAGACCTTCGCGAGCGACCCGTAGAGCACGGCACCGGTCTCCGCGGCCGAGCTGCCGCCCGCGCCCTCCACACTGCCGGGGATCGGCACCTTGCTGATGGACAGGGCGACCCGCGGGGTCCCGGTGATCACCGTGAGCTCGTCGAACGGCTGCGAGGAGAAGCGTGCCGTCTGGCCGGGGAGGCCGCCGGCGAACGTCGACAGCGCGGTCGACGCGAGGCCGGACAGCCCCGGCAGGCTGGAGATGGAGGCCGGTGAGGCGCCCGGGGGATTGACCGCGAACTGCGGATCGCCGGTCAGCGTGATCGGTGCACGGTCGGTGCTGGTGCCGGCGGCCAGACCCGGGTAGGTCGGCGCCTCCAGGGTCCGGCTGCGGGCCGACCCGGTATCCGAGATCGGGCCGTCCACGGTGTACCGGAACGAGTTCGACGGAACCGGTCCGTCGCCGGCCAGGTAGTGCTGGAACCAGCCGGTGATCCGGTCCCGGGTGGCCGTGTCCGGGCTGCCGCCGTCGTGGCCGCCGTTGTACCAGGTGACGGCGACCGTGGCGCCGTTCGCGGCGATCGCCCGCGCATTGGCGTCGGCCTCGCTGAGCGGGAACAAGGTGTCCCGCTCACCCTGGACGATCAGCGTTGGTGCCGTGATGTCACCGACAACCGACTTGGGGCTCGACTTCTCCAGCAACGTGGAGAACTGCTCGGTGATCCGACCGGTCTGCGCGGCCAGGGCGTACCCGGCGCACAACTCCACCCGCATCCGGCCGCAGGTGGCCGAGAGGGCCGCGCCGGACTGCTGGCCGGACTGCTGGCCGGACGGGGCCGCCGCCGGCTCGCTGCCGGTGGTGGACTCGGTGTCCGGCGCCGGAGCCGCCGATGACGAGGAACTCGCCCCGCCGCGGCGCACGAAGCCGCTGTCCCCGCTGTCGCCCTGTGCGACGCCCGTCGGCGACGCGGACAGTGCCGCCCCGGTGGTGATCGATGCCATCAGCGTGGACGCCCAGAACTTCTTGAACACCCCGTCGTCGACGCCGGCCGCTGCCGCGGGGGTACCGGCCTCCAGATCGGCGGCCGTCGCCTGGGCATTGGGGAACAGCGACTGCTCGAGGTCGTTCCAGGTGATCAACGGTACGACGGCGTCGACCCGCGGGTCGGTCCCGGCCAGCATCAGCGACAGCGCGCCGCCGTAGGAAGCCCCGGTGACTCCCACCCGGGGGTCGCCCTCGCCGTCCTGGGTGACCTCGCGCTGATCGCTGAGCCAATCGACAATGGCTCGGGCGTCCGGGATCTCGTAATCGAGCGAGTCCAGGCCGATCTGTCCGGTGGAGGCCCCGAAGCCGCGCGCCGAGTAGGCCAGGACGACGAACCCGTCCCTGGCCATCTCCTGCGCGTCGGCGGCGACGGACCGCTTGGAGCCGCCGAATCCGTGCGCCATGATGACCGCCGGCGCCGGGGTCTGCTCCGGCAGGTACACCGTCGCGTCCAGTTGCACGATCGATTCGTGCTTGTCCGTGGTACTCGGCAACCGTGGGCTGAGTCGGAG
>NZ_JBRIIO020000053.1:0-22637 GCF_052976845.2 Nakamurella sp. GG22
GGCGCGGGTGAAGCCGAAGACCAGGGCGGTGAAACCGGCGGTGCCGGTGACCGCGCCGAGCGTGTCCAGGCGGCCGGTGTGCCGCTCGCCGGCGACCAGGATCCGGGTACCGGCCAGGACGGCGATTCCGATCGGGATGTTGATCAACAGCACCCATCGCCAGCTCAACGCACCGGTCAGCAGCCCACCGAGCAGGACGCCGCCGGTGATACCCAGGGCGGACATCGCGCCGTAGACGGCCATCGCCTTGTTCCGCGGCGTGCCCACCGGGAACGTGGTGGCGATCAGGGCCAGCGCGTTCGGCGCGACCAGCGCCGCGCCGATGCCCTGGACACCGCGGGCGGCGATCAGCAGCTCGCTGGTGGGCGCGAGCCCGCCGGCCAGCGACGCCGCGGTGAAGATGATCAGGCCCAGGCGCAGCACCCGGAGCCGACCGTAGAGGTCGCCGACCCGCCCGCCGAACAGCAGCAGCCCGCCGAAAGCCAGCACGTAGGCGTTGATCACCCACGGCAGCGCCGACTCCGACATGTCGAACTGCGCCTGGATGCTCGGCAGCGCCACGTTGGCAACGGTGTCGTCCAACACCATCATCAGCTGCGCGGTCGCGATGACAAGCAGGGCCAGGCCCAAACGCCCACCTGCCCGCGCCCTGGTCTCTGAAGCGGTCGTCGGTGCGGTGCGTGACATTGCGGCGTCCTCTTATTCGATCGACGGTCTGCTCAAGCATACCCCCAGGGGGTATCTACGGGGTAACAGGCAACCCATGGCGGGTATTCCCCGCGGTCGCGTCATGTCTGGATGTGACTTGAGCCATCTGCGCCGTAGGACGTGGCGGCTGCCCTGGCAAATGGGGCGAGCGCCTTGCAAGGCCGGTCGCCTGGCCATGGTGAGCCTGACTGAAGTCGTTACCCCCAGCCTGAGACCACATCGGTGAACGGTGACCCAGTGACCGGCGGTACATCGGCCAGCCGATGGGATCAACTTCTCGCTGACCCGGAACGAGGGTCCGCCGGACCGGAAATCACTTGGCTACTCCTGGGGTTCATCGTCGGCATCGTCGGTGCGTTCAGCCTCGTCATCACGCCGCACCTGGGTGTCCAATGGTTCCCGGTATGGATCAGCTGGACGCTGATCGGCCGCCCGATTGCAGCGCTGCTTTGGTGGCTGGTCATCAACAGTGCGGCGCAAGGAGAAGAGGAACGGCGCAACTGAAAGATCCATCGGCGTCCGGCGACGGTCCGGGGATGTGCCGCTAGCTACAGCTACACCTGCGTGGTGAGGGTGGACCACCGGACTGCGTCCTGTGGTCCACCCCGGCCGGTTGGGTCGATGCATGCCCGGCCATCGCGCGGCTTCGATGTGGATGCCAGGGCTACGGGATGTTGATGGTGGCCCTGATGTCTCCCAGGCCTCGGGCGACGAGGAGTTCGCCGCCACCGGTGAGGTGATCCCAGGTGTTGGTGGTGGTGTTCCAGGCGCGCCACATCCTGGTGTCAGGGACGACGGTGACAGTCGAGGTCGCGGCTGGTTCGACGGTCGTGGCCTGCCAGCCCACCAGCCGAATCGGTTGGTCGACCTCGCGGGGGCGGTAGTAAACCTGGACTACCTCACGGCTGGTGCGGTTGCCGGTATTCCGGATCGTCACCGAAACAGCATGAGGTGCATCATTTTGGACGAGGTGCGCCGCCACGTATTCCCAAGTCGAATAGCCGAGGCCGTGACCCAGCCAGAAGGCGGGTGCGGGTGCTGCACCGGCATAGTGCCCGCGATAGCCGATCGCGGTGCCCTCGGAGTACTCGAGGTTCCCGTCGACGGGGGTGACGTTCCAGGCGGGCGCATTGCCGTCTGCGGTGGGGAAGGTGGTGACCAGTCGGCCGGCGGGTTCGATGTGGCCGAGCAATGCGGCGGCGATGGCGTGGCCGCCCTCCTGGCCTGGCAGCCCGGCCCACAGCACGGCGTCCACATCGTCGATCCACGGCATGATCACCGGGGTCGCGGAGTTCACCACGACGACGGTCCGGCGGGCGGACGCGGCCACCGCCCGGACCAGGTCGTCCTGCCGTCCGGTGAGGTTGAGAGTGCTCTTGTCGACGGCTTCGGTTTCCTGTTCCTCGGTGAGTCCGACGACAACCACTGCGACGTCGGCGTCGGCGGCGGCAGCCGCCGCTTCGGTGATGGCCTGGTCCTGGTCGCGGGCCGCGACCCGGGCGATCAGGCCGACGGTGACGGTGCTGTCCAGTCCGGTGCCGCGGCCGGTCACCCGCAACTCGATCTCCACGACGCCCGTCGGGTTGACCGTTACCACCTCCGAGCAAGTCGGGGGGGCGAGCATGTCGTCCCCGAAACCTGTTGCGGCCGAAGTCACCTCGAATTCGGTGCGTTGCTCGCCGTTGCGGACGGTCCAGCTGCCCTTCCCGATCACGCCGAGTTCGACGTCACCGGTGGCGGCCAGCTTTGCGCGTAGGACGACACGGTCGATGGGTGCCGGGTAGTTGTCGTCGAATCCCAGGTGCACCAACGCCTCCGACAGGTGTCTGTGGTCCAGCAGGGATCCGTCGGCGGCGTAAATCCAGGCATGGGTGCCGTTCTGCCCGGTCTCCGGGTCGGTGACGAAGGTTGTCCGCGCGGCCGCCTGGCGGGTACGGACCTCCACCCCGTCGGTGACGGTGACCGCGTCCCCGAGCAGCGCGGTCAGGCCCTCCGCGGTGCTGACCTGGTAGGGCGGGTTGACTTGCGCGGATCCGCCGCCCATGTCGATGGTCTCCAGGGCGTGCCGGCCGATCAACGCGACCCGGATTCCCTGCGCGAGCGGGAGTGCGGAGTCCTTGTTGGTCAGTACGGTGATCCCTTCGGCGGCGAGCCGGGTCAGCTGTTCCTTCCGGACTTTGCTGTCGGGTGCCGGAAGGTCTGCCCGGTGCTCACGTTCGGCGCCAAGAGCGCCGACGCGATCAGCCAATCGCAGGATCCGCCGCAGGTGGTCGTTGATCGTGTCCTCGTCGACCTCCCCGGCCCGCACGGCCTGCACGAGGGCGCCTCCCCAGGGCCCCGCGGGGCCGGGCATGACCAGATCAAGACCGCCGCTGGCGGCTTGGGTTGTTTTGGTGGCGAACCAGTCCGACATGATGACCCCGTCGAACCCCCACTCGTCCTTGACGATCTGGTTCTGCACGTGGTGCTGCTCGGTGGCCGCGACACCGTTGACGTCGTTGTAGGCAGCCATGATCGACCATGGCCCGGATTCTTCGACGGCGATTTCGAACGGCAGCAAGTACAGCTCACGCAGAGTGGTCTCGTCGACGACGCTGTTCATATTGTTGCGTGCGGTTTCGGACTCGTTGGCGATCAGGTGTTTCAGGCACGCACCGACACCGCTGCTTTGCAGGCCGCGGACGTAGGCGGCGGCGAGTTTGCCGGTGAGCAAGGGGTCCTCGGAGTAGGCCTCGAAGAGTCGGCCGCCGAGCAGTGAGCGGTGCAGGTTGATCGTCGGCCCGAGGACCACGTGAACGCCCTGCGCCATGGCCTCTTCGGCGAGCAGGGTGCCGACCTCGTAGGCCGTGTCCTCGCTCCACGCGGAGGCGAGCAGGGTGGCGTTGGGGAACAGCGAGACGGTGCGGCCGCCGCTGAACTTCAGGCCGCGGACCCCGGTGGGACCGTCGGACAGGGCGACGGTGCGCAGACCGATCGACGGTTCAGGAGCGAGGGTGAAGACGTCACCACCGGTGAGTAACCGGACCTTCGCGGGAAGGTCGAGAGTCTCGATCAGATGGGCGTAGTCGGTCGAGGATTCTTGGTCGGGATGAGTGACCGCGGTGGGGGAGCCGACACTGCCGAAGGATTTGGCCGGTCCCGTTGCGGTGACGTTGGCCAAGGCCGCCGAGCAACTGTCCGGTCCGTTCGCCATGGCCGGCGGGACCCGGTACCAGGTCAAGTGGGACGGCTACCGCGGAGTCCTGGTCGCCGACGCCGGCAGCACCCAGTTGTGGTCCCGGCAACGCCGACAGCTCAGCAAAGCCTTCCCCGAGCTGGTGCGCGCCGGACATGAGCTGCTGCCGCAGGGCACCGTCATCGACGGTGAGGTGTGCATCTGGTCAGGTGACCGCCTGGACTTCGACCAGTTGCAGCGCCGCATGGTCACCGGGAACCGGGTTGGTGAGCACGCCCGCCGACACCCCGCCGCGTTCATGGCGTTCGACCTGCTCGCGGTGCACGGACAGGACCTACGCGACCGGCCCTGGACCGAGCGGCGCGCCGCGCTCGAGGAACTGGCCACCGGATGGGCGCCACCGCTGCAGCTGACCCCGGTCACCGACGACGTCGAACAGGCCCGGCACTGGATGCAGCTGTACCGGCCCGCCGGTGTCGAGGGCATCGTCGCCAAGGCCGCCAACGGCCGCTACATCCCCGGTGAACGAGCCTGGGTGAAAGTGAAGCAGCGCAACACGATTGACGTCATTGCCGGTGCCGTCATCGGGCCCATCGGGCACCCGACCGCCGTCGTCGCCGGCCTCTACATCGACGGTCAGCTGACCATCGTCGGCCGAACCGGGCAGCTCACCGACCGCCACGCACGCATCCTCGCCGAGCGGCTCACCCCCTCTCCGCCGGAGCACCCGTGGCCGGATCGGATGCTGGCCAACAGGTTCAGCCCTCTCCGGGACCGCGTCACCCTGACCAAGGTCGAACCCACACTGGTCATCGAGGTCACCGCCGACGCCGCACGGCAAGGACACGGCTGGCGACACCCGCTTCGCTTCGTGCGCCCACGGACCGACGTGACCGCGGACGACCTGAAACAAGCAGGCAACACCTACCCGCAAACATTGGACGAGCACTGAATTCGCCCACCCGCCCAGGGGGTGACGGCAACCGGTCACTGCCCCAACGGCACGACTGCCAGCGGTACATGAAGTGGCCCGGTGTGAGCCATGACGGGTCCTGTCGGTGAAAGATGCCATGCTGCCGACGATGGCTAATTGCGGTGGGCATCAACTCGCCCGTTCCAGTCGGCGATTCCGGCGGCGGATGATCGCGGTCGAGACCGCCGTCGCGTTTGCAACGATCCTCCTGCTGGTGCTGGGCGCATGGTCCTGGTGGAACCTCGTCGCAGTCGTCTTCATCGTGGGACTCATGGCGCTCCTGCACGTGTACACCGTCGACGGATTTTCGATCGACGAGCACGGCCAACCAATCACTGGTCGCGACGCCGACGAATTTGCTCGTTGGAAGATGAACCACGGAAGGTGAGTGGCCTGTGCTACGCCGACATCCGGTGGCAGTGATCGCGACGGGGCACAGGCCGTCCACATGGAACGGCTGGCCGCGTTGCCCGGTGCGGCGCATCCGCGATGGCTGTGGCCTAGATTCGCTCGGGTGATCAGTGATGCGTCCGGCCGTCTGACGCTTGGACACGTCTTCGGCGCTGCCGGAGTTGAGCCGGAGTCCGTGCTGGCGCTTCGGCACACCTACAACCCCGGTGGCCTGGCTTCGGCATCGGATGCGACGCCGGACAAGGTGCTGCGCTACACGCGGCAGCAAGGCTTGGGGAACAAGATCGGCTCGCAGCCGCCAGGCAACTGGCTGGTGTTCATGGCCGACGGCGGGCATCGTGCTCGGTTCCTCACCGCGTACGAGAACCTGGGCGAGGTAATGGGTGAGCGGACCGCCGTCGACCGGTTCTTCGACCTGCGCCCGAGCCAGCTGCTGATTGCACTGAAGGATCGGCTGGTGGTGGAGTGGTCCAAGGACGCGGTGAACTGGGCCAAGCTTGGTCGGGTCGCGGCCGGCTTCCCTATCGTCGAGATCGCCGACCCGGTCGAGGTTCCGTTCCCGGGCTTCGACCGACTGCTGATCAGCTTCGAGACGCTCTTGGCCGTTGTCGAGGACCGACGCTACGCGGCATGGCGGACGGCGCTCAGCGCCGTCCAGGGCATCTACCTCATCGCCGATGACACCAACGGGCAGCTGTACGTCGGCAAAGCTGACGGCGGCGAACGCATCTTCGGACGCTGGGCCGCCTACGCCCGCGACGGACACGGCGGCAATATGGCGCTCAAGCAGCTCGCCGGGCTCAATCCTCGCCACGCACGTAACTACAGATTCAGCCTCCTGCAGGTCTTCGGCCCGGCAACGCCGGCCGAAGAGATAGACGCGGCCGAGTCCCACTTCAAGGACGCCCTCCTCACCCGAACACACGGCCTGAACCGCAACTAATACCGCGAACCTATTCAGGCCGGGGAGCGATCGCGCCCGATCGTCAGCGTTCACGGCGTACGTCGAGCCGACTGACGCCAACTATCTCGGCCAATGCGCATTGCGGGACCCCCGCGGCTTGCGGCCAGCGCGATCGCTCGGGCCTGCAGATCCCGCAGTTCGTTGAGGTGGTGATCAACTGCCGGAGCCGCGCGGTCTAGTTCGGGTCCCCGCCGGTGTTGCGCCGTCGAGGGCTTGAGGTGCGTTCCGGTGTTGGTGGTTGCCCGCGTAGGTCGGCCAGGCGTGCCTCGTAGGCGGTGCGCTGATCGGCGAGCCGGGTCTCGGCGTGGGCGCGTTCGTCCTCGAACCGTTGCCGGGCGGCGGCCAGTTCCGCGGTCAGGGTGGCGGTCATGGTCTGCGCCTGCGCCGCTTGGGCCTCAGCGCGGGCCCGCAGCTCGTCGGTCTCCGCGCGGACCTGGGTGACCAGCGCGGTGAGCTGCTCGGTCTCGGCGGCGTGATTCTGCCGGGCCCGGTCCAGCTCGACCTGCACCTCGGCACGGGCGTGCCCGGCCGCGGCCAGATCCGCGGTCAGGGTGTCGACCAGCGCGGTGGCCTCCTCGGCTGCCGCGTCGGCCTCTGTGCGTTGCTGCTCCGCCGTCCGGCGGTCCTGATCGGCCCGGGCCGCCCGGGCCGCGGCTTCGGCGACCCGCTGTTCCGCCTCGGCGGTCACCGCCTCGATCTGTACCGCGGCGGCGTCCGGATCACCCAGTGTGCGCAGCTCCTGCAGCACCAGGGCCAGGGTCGCAGTCAGCGTCTGCACCTGACCGGTGACCTGCTCGGCGTATTCCGCGGCCCGGGTACGGGCCATGCTGACCGGCCGGTCCAGGTCGTCCTGTACCGCCGCGCCGGTGGCCGCCCTGGCATCCCGGCGGGCCCGCCACGCCGCCCCCCGGGTATGGGCCGGGTCGTCGCAGTACTCCGGCGGCCGCCCGACGCCGTCCTCCGCGGGTGCTGCGGGCCGATCGCAGCCCGGGTATCGGCAGGTACGCGTGAAAGCGACGGCTCCAGTCATGTGGCTATCGTATCAGCGCATACGGAATACGATACGTTACGCAACGTAACGGAATTCCTCGGACTCAAAAACGGTCTGCAGCGGCAAGGAGGGGGCGGTCAGGTGGGACCGGGGCGGGCTACCCGGCATCGCCGGACCGGGAAAACGGCCAGCTCCGCAGTGCGGTGCCGGAGGTGCGGATCGCCTTCCGCTGCGACCGGACCGCTGCTACCCCTGCGGTCAAGGCCTCGGTCGTTACGCCAGGTCGGTGGCGCGCACGTGTCTCGCGAGCCCCTCGACCGACGCCGGCCGGTCGAGATCAAGCCGAACCCGGTCCGCCGGTATCAGCACCCCGCTGATCGCGGTCTCAACACCGAGCACCCGTTCCTGGCGGCGAGTTCACTACGCGTCGCTGCTGGGTTCCACCCGCTGGCGTTCGTGGACGTAGGCCTGAAAACCCGCTACGCGGGCGAGGTCATCAGCGGTACCCCCGGACAACGCGCGAACTTGATCGGCCGCACGATCCTGCCAGGCCAGCCACCGCTCGTGCAGCTGCTCGCGATCGATGTCGACCGGTTGACCCTGCACGATCTGGCTGATCCGCGGCGGGGTGACGCCGACGATCTCGGCCAGCACGCGCTGCGGGACGCCGCGGCTTGCGGCCAGCGCAATCGCCCGGGCCTGCAGATCCCGCAATTCGCTGAGGTGACGTTCAACGGCCGCAAACCGGTTGGAGATCTCCAGGACCTCCGCTGCCAGGCTCTGGTGATCGGCGCTGACACGCACCTGCCGTCGACCCGGGCTTGCCATGGGGGATACGTTAGCATAAGCGGGATAATGTCGCTTAAGCGGCTTTAATTGACATAAGGACTATTATCGGTGGTAATGGGTTCCTGCGACAGTGCGTGTCGTCGAGTCAGCTTAATGCATTCATATCGATAGCCGTGACCGACGATTGCAGTTTCAGCGGGCTACCGACGTTAGTGCCGTCAGCAACGCGCCACACCCGCACTGTCTTGTCGTCGCTGCCGGAGACGATGACTGGGCTGCCGTCACGCAACTCGCCGAGCGCGACGGACGTCACCGTGTCACGGTGGCCACGTAACGGCTCCTCCATTGGAGCACCGTCGTCTAGCCGCCAAAGCCGCACGGTCCTGTCGTCGCTGCCTGAGACGATGACATGGGTGCCATCTGGCAGCATGCCAATCGCGACGGACGTCACCCAGCTGTCGTGGCCGCGTAACGGTTCCCCCATTGGAGCACCGTCGGCCAGGCGCCAAACCCGCACGGTCCTGTCGTCGCTGCCTGAGACGACAACCGGCGTGCCGCCCGGCAGGACACCGACCGCTACCGACGTCACCGTGTCGGAATGGCCGCTCCATGTCAACCCAAACCGGCGGCCATCTAAGGGCTGCCAAACTCGCACGGACGAGTCATCTCGCCCGGAGACGATAAGTGGGGTGGCGTCGGGTAACTCGCCGACGGCCACTGACATCACCCAGCCATGTTGGCTGCGGCTTGACAGCTCAAGTGGTGGGGCACCGTCCATCAGCCGCCACACCCGCACCGTCCCATCCCCACAGCCCGAGACGATGACTGACGTACCGTCGGACATTGCGCGAACTGCTACGGACGTCACTGAGCTCTTATGATCACTTAACGGCTTCCCAACCGCGGCGCCGTCGGCCAGCCCCCACACACGTACCGTTCGGTCTTCGCTGCCGGAGACTGCGACAGGGGTGCCGTCTGGTAACTTGCCGATCGCCACCGAGGTCACTGTGCTTTCGTGGCCGCGTATTGGCTCTCCCACCTGGTGGCCGTCCATCAGCGGCCACACTCGCACCGTTCTGTCCCACCCGCCAGATACGATGACCGGCGTTCCGTCGGGCATCGTGCCGACTGCCACTGACGACACCCTCCAGTCGTGGCCGCGCAACGGCTTCCCCATCGGTGAGCCATCCGCCAGCCGCCACACCCGCACCGTCCCGTCCCGGCCGGCGGAGGCGATCACCGAAGTGCTATTCGGCAGGGCGCCCACTGCCACCGAGAGCACCTTCCCGTCGTGGCCTCGCAAAGGCTCCCCCACCGGGGTGCCATCCCCCAGCCGCAAGACCCTTACGGTCGAGTCCTCGCCGCCGGAGACGATCACCGAAGTGCCATCAGCAAGCACGCCCACCGTCACCGACGACACTTTCCCAATGTGGGCGTCCAGCGGCTCCCCCACCGGGGTACCGTCGACCAGCCGCCACACCTGCACCGCTCCCTGGTCGGTGCCGCAGACGATGACCGAACTGCCGTCCGGCAGCGGAGCGACCGCCACCGCCGACACCGACCCGCCGTCCTTTGTGCGCAACGGCTCCCCTACCGCGGTGCCCTCCGCCAGCCGAAACACCTGCACCGCTCGAAACTCGCTGCGGACGATGACTGAAGTACCGTCGGGCAGCACAGCCACGGCCGACACCACCCCGACGTGCCCGGTGCGCAACGGCTCCCCCACCGCGGTGCCGTCCGCCAGCCGCCACACCCTCACTGTCGAATCGAAGCTGCTGGAGACGATGCCTGAAGTACCGTCCGGCAGTACAGCGACCGCCACTGACGTCACCCTCCCCCAGTGGCCGCGAAACGGCTCGACTACCGGAGTGCCGTCCGCCAGCCGCCACACCCCCACCATGCCATCCACGCCACCCGAAACGATGATTGCTGTGCCGTCTGGCGTCGCGCCGATACACACACATTCGTTTCGATCTGGTGTGTCAACGCGTCGATGATCGCTGTCTTGACGGGGTGTCGCCCAACGTAGTCGCCCAGTCGGATTGATCGCTGTCCCGGCGAGCCCGGCTGCAAAGTTGCTAAGGCCGGCCTGTGTAACACGCAGTTGTAGAGCGAATGTGTCTGGCGGCAGATCTTGTTGACCCAGAGTATGGGCGACGGTGCGGTAGAGGCGTCCGATCACTTGAGCTTCGGGATCTTGCAGCTTGCTGAGCAGTGGAAGGAGATGGTCCGGGTTGGTCCAGGTGAGCACGTCGGGGTGGCGGATGACCCGGTCAAGGTCACCGCTGTCGGCGGCGTGCTCGACCGCGTGGCGGCGCAGGTATTCCTCGGGCGGAACAACCAGGCCGTGACTTTGAATAATCGTGAACAGCTCGAGCAGACCGGCAGTGACACGTCGACGTGAATCCTGATCCAGGGAGCTCGTCAGAGCTCTGGCAAGCGCGTCGTGGAAGGGGCGGTACACGGTGGCGTTTTCCGCAATGTCGCGGATGAGGTAACCGCCGATGCGCTCGTCGAGGAGGGCGGCGATGTCGGTGTCCGTGTAGCGCCGGCCGCTCGTGTCGAGGGCCTGGGCCAGGGCGGGCCAGATCTCGCGGCGTGGCGCACCGCGGCCGCGGCCCAAGGCCGCCCCGGTCAGCAGGCACTGGGCCACCCGGCGGCGGTCGGGGTCGGGATAATCCTGTTCCAGCTCCGCTGCGAGGATCTGCGCCAGGCTTGCGCGGCTCCGCGCCTGCCAGGCAGGGTCGGCGGGGTCCTGCGGGTGGGACTGGCGACGCAGTTGATCGCTGACCAGTCGGGCCAGCACGTAGGAGGTACCGGCGATATTAGCCACCGCGCCGGCAAGCTCGTGGAGCTGGTCGTCGTCAGCCGTGCCGTAAGGAGTCGGCTCCTCGCCGTCGGGGGGCCTGCGCAGCAACCGGAACACGTACGCTGCGAGATCCGCTTCGGTCCAGTACGGCGGCTCGGCGGCGTCGACCGCCGTAGCGGATAGCGCCCGGACTGTCGCTGCGGCTAGCTCATCTTCGACCGGGTGGGGACCGGAGGATTTTGGCGCGCTTCCGCGGACGCCGATCAGCAGCCTCAGCCAGGCCGCACCAGGGGGTTTTACCAGTGGCGAGAGGACTGAGGTCACGATGCCACGTGGGTCTTCGGCCTCGTCCAACGCATCGACGACCAGCGTGATTCGGCGGTGTCCGTCCTGGGTCCGGTGGATGCGTGCGATCGTGTCGCCGACGGACTCCCCATCAACCGATGGGATTCCTAGTCGGTCCCGAATCGCGTCGAGGACACTCTGCGCTACGGAACCTTTCGCGAGTACGGCCACGTCGACGTCGCCGACCCGTGGCAGCGGCTCACCGGCGGCGTCGGCTGAAGCTGCCGCCTCGGCATACCGTGCCCGGAAGCCTGGGTCGCTGAAGGTCACCAGCCGGCTCAGCACGGCCGACTTCCCGCACCCGGCGACCCCGGTGACGACCAACGAACCGGGTTCACCCTGAGCAACGGAGATCAGGGTTCGCATGAGCCGGTCTCGCCCGGTGAACAGCATCCCCGGTGTGGAAGCGTCGCCCACTCCGCGGCTCCGCGGATCCCAGTGCGCCACCAGATCTGAGACGTACATCGCGACGTCCTGCCGCGCTGACGCCACCGGCACCCGCTCGTCCACCTCCGGCCGGTAGTGCCTATTCGGCAGGGTGAGCAAGCGGGAACTCGACGGCCCCGGGGGCGTCCCGAACGGGTGCCACTTCTGTCCCTCAAGCGCGCCGGCCAGCGTCCGCATGAGATTCCAATAGTCAAGGTACGGCTGAGCATCTTGATCCGCGCCGGTGTCGGCGAACGTACGCACCGCCTCGGTCAACACTCCAAGACGAGCCTGCTCGTGCGCCGACGCCGCCGCGATGACCACCCATCCGGCCGGCAAATCCCTGTCGGCGGATGAAATGAAGGTGGCGATATCGCCGGCGTAACAAGTGTCGACAACGACGAGCGCGGTCTCGACCCGATCCATGGCCCACTCCAGCACCCGGTGGGTCGGCAACATCGTCGACTTCTCACCCGGCACGGAAGTTCTGAGGATCAGACAATGCTCCCGGTTGTGCTGCTCCCCATGACCGGTGATGTAGCAGACAAGCACGTCACGGGACTTGTCGAACCCTTCGCGCTCTCTGAGCACCGCGTCGACTCGAGTCCCACTCGGAGATCGGGCCAAGTCGTCGTACACCACGGTGAATGAGCGCTCACCGAGCCGAGAGTCGGTCAGCCAATCCCTCCACACTTGTGTCTCGGCATCTACCCCTAGGTCGGGCCACACGTCAGGATCGCTGTAGTGCGCGGTAGCAATCATCAGCAAATGCCTGCCGCCGTTCAATCGGCCACCCCGTTCAGGACCGCCCGTCCAACCACTTGCTTTCCCAGGTAGCCGAGGATGCCATGCGGGTTCTTCCCGTTGCCGACGGTGTAGTCCTCGACCATCGGCCAAATCCGCGACAACCCACCCGCGGCGGCGATCGGGTCGCCGGGGTCGTAGACGTTTAGCCAGCGGGAGACATTGGCGGGCGCGACCGCCGCGTCCGCGGCACCGGCCGGCCCGCGAAGACGCGACTGAACTGCCCGCATCCCCAACGGTGAACCCACCGTGATCAGCATCGGCACAGTTGAATCAGAACTAAACCGCAGAGCGTCGACCGCCACGACACTCCCCAATGAGTGCGCGATCACCACCCTTGGCCGCGCATCGTTGAGGTGCGCCAAGAAGCCCGCCCGGATCTTCTCAGCCATCGCATCGTCGCTCAGGTAGGTCTTCACCTGACGCAGCACACTGAGAAACTCCAAAACCAAGCCGCCATCGAGTCGTCGCGACAGGCGCTGCGCCAGCGCCTGCAAAGCGGACGGAACGCGTGGCGCGCCCATGGCGGGACGCCGGTCGACGAACGCCGGTGCTGCCTCTACCTCTACCGCGGCGTCCTCCAGGAATGCTCGGTCGTCATCGTCTACGGGTGTGGTCAGTACGTCTGCTATGTGACGACCCTTATACGGAGCCTGTCGCACCCCCTGCGCGGATGTCGGGAGAAACTGGCGACCGTAGAAATACATGTCCAATGACGGACTGGCCGCAGACGAACCTGCAGCGGCGTCCACCCCGTCCGCCAAACCCACTTGCCACTCATGCAGTAGCTGATGTCGGCCTCTCTGCTCCTGGAGAATTCCATGAACCCCCAGCACCAATGCCACGACGCCCCCCTCGGCAGTTACTAGTTCGCTGCGGCATGCCTGGTCGCCTAGCACGAGTCGACTGTCGCTCAACCTGACTACGGGCCGTAAACCAGTTTCGCGAGAGTCTGGCACGGGCAACGTCCCCGACCGCTATCAGCCCCGCCCCACGAACAACCACTCTGTCGAGGCGCTAGTGATCGTATTCCCAGCCGATGACGTAGTACATGAGAGGTTAATGCCGCATTCCCACGGAAGGTCCGTCACATCCTTGACGGGTCCAAACACGACAACCATGCACTCTCGAGCGCGCGAGCACGCGACAGGGTATCTGCCGCTGAAGGATCCCATGCGGGACCCTTGGTAACTCAAATCTTTCCAGAGGTGCGATGTGACCTCAAGGAGCTGCTGGTCAGCATAGGAAGCGGTCCGGGTGAGAACGAGAAGGACCGCTGCCGGTCCGAACAGCGCCAAGCCCAGGGAGACGTTTGAACCCAGGAAGTCGAGCAAGGGGAGTCCAGAGCCCTGCTTCGGGTGAGGTCGCATTCCGAAGTCGGCACCAGTCGTCGCCATGAACGGTGAATCCCCCGGCCGCTCGTTTCATGCTGGAAAGCAGGTGGGCATCAGCTACTTCTGCCTGCCGATGGCCCGTAAGGATCTGCACCGTCAGGAAGCTGGTGATGGTGGACGGCACGCAGGCGACCGTTCGAGGGATCTGCGCGGTATCAGCAGCCAATGCAATAGTGAAGAGGAATGCCTGCGCTGTAAGGGACAGCACCAGAACCTGTCACACCAAACCGTCGAACTGCGTGCGTCTGCTGGCCACCGCCGCGTAGATGGCGTCGCCAGACGGGGACGGCAGGCTCGCCGCAGGAGGGTACGAAGGCGGGGTCGTCACCTACTGATCATGTCGCTGAGCCCCAGCCCGCTTGTCATGTTTTCCCGTTCCTCCGAGGTACGCATCCGTGATAATTCACATGTAACAAATCCCCTGTCCGCAAGTCGCCTCAGAACGGGGCAATTTGAGACACGATCGTTTGCGATACAACCTTGGCCGGCTGCATCGCTGCACGTCACGGTTGTAACGTAACCCGTGTAGACAACTACGTCACGCACTCACCCGATTGCGATACATTTCAGGGGTGAAGATCGGCTACGGACGGGTCTCGACCCGCGACCAACACCCCGAAGCCCAACACGACGCCCTTGTCGCGGCGGGCTGCGACAAGGTGTTCCTCGACAAGGCGAGCGGGAAGCTAGCCCGCCGGCCCGAACTGGACAAGGCGCTGCACTCAGCCAACCGCGCCGGTGACCAGCTCGTTGTCACCAAGCTCGACCGCCTGGGCCGATCCCTGGAACACCTCATTGAGCTGTCGAACGAGCTGCAACGCCGCAGCGTCGACCTGGTCGTTCTCGACCAGGGCATCGACACCTCCACCGCTGTGGGCCGGATGTTCTTCCAGATCCTCGGGTCGATCGCCGAGTTCGAGCACGCGCTGATGTCGGAAAGGACGATGGACGGTCTGGCAGCCGCCCGCGCCCGCGGCCGAGTCGGCGGCCCCAAACCCAAGCTCCGCCCGCGCCAGGCGGAGCTGGCGCGGGAGATGTACGACCAGGTCGGTGACGACGGTAAGAGTCGCTGGACCGTCGCCCAGATCGCTGCAGAGTTCGGCGTCACCCGACCCACGATTTACCGTTACCTCGACGATCCCGCCCCAAGCATCACCAACGCCGGCACGACGCCATGACCACAGCAGGGAAAGTAACGGGTGTCCGCTAACCGGAACAAGAGACGCAATTCGACGCCGCCCACCCACAACGAGAAGAAGCCGCGACCTCGGAAGGCGTCTCCGCCAGCAGACGGCATCAAGTTGAGCTACGACTGCTGGTCTGACCTGTTCCGGTCGTGGTTGGAAGGACCGGCGGGCCTACGAACACGACACGAAATCCGCCGGCTTCATACCACCCTCGGTGACCTGGTTGACCCCGGCGAGTACCCGGCGCTACAAGTCGAGCTCATCATGTCGATGGACCTGGCGCGAACAGTGAACCGGCTAGAGTGCCGTGACGACGTCTATGTCACCGATCGCGGTGAACAGGGACGGGTCGCTGGTCGAACTCTTGTGCTGGAGGATCGGATCGCGGTCATTCTCGATGCGGGCAACCTGTTGGCACCGAATCCATCGCCTGGCCGTCTGTTGTCCTTCAATTCGACCGGAGCGCGGTACGTCAAGGACACGCTGATCCATGAGGCGCAACATGTGCTGATCCGGCAACGCGGCACCTATGCGTATGGCGAGCTGCCGGCCGCTCGCGGCGTTGCATCCAATTTCTTCCGTCAGTGTGCGGTGCTGGTTCTCGATGAATACCGTGCCGTCGCGGGTGCACGAAACTGCGGCACCACCTCCGCTGTTCGTGCGCGCAACGTCATCGAAGGCCTGGAAGTCTTGGACCGGAGTCTCGACGCGGCGCATTCGAATTATCTGACTGATAGAGACCTGCGGACCCTCCGTAACCAAGTTTGCATGTTCGCCCAGGTGTTTTGGGTCAACAGCCTGGCCTACTTTGCCGGCGGACGACCGGCGGACGCGGTCTTCCCTGCGACGATGGTCCGTAATGCGCTCTGGCAGGCGTACGTAGGAGAGACATGGCCGCCGCTGGAAGCAATCTTGCACCGGGCGCCGCGCTCGGATGCCCGTGCCACTGATCGTTCGTCTGACCTACTACCGACTCTGGTGAACGAACTCGCTAAGTTGTTGGACTTGAGTTTGCGGCAGTTCGGTTTCGCGTTTGAGGACAGTGCTGACGGCGGCTCGGCTCTCTGGATACTGTGACCGGCAGGACCTCAAGATCTTCGCGTCGGACACGCGGTTTCTGGCGGTCAGCGCTCAGAGTGGGAGCGACGGAGACATCGCGCGCACCATTACCGTCGCGGGCAAGGTGGTCAAAACACTTACGTCCACGGGCGCGTACGCGATCGCCAGCTGCAGCTACAACGGCTGCCCCGGGCGACCCGAGGCCCGTCCAGGTAACCGGATCACGGATCTTGCGGGGTCGTCCATCGAAACCGGTGGCCGGGAGGCGTGTGGCCCTCCGTCAGCAGCTCGGTGTAGTGCGGTGTACAGCTCGTCGACGAGTTCGTCGACGACGTTGGCAAGTAAGTCGAGTCGACTGTTGAGGGCGTCGCGGCCGCGGTGCTTGGTCCCTGAGGGATCGGTGATGCACCAGGCGACCGGTCCGTGAGGTAGTTGAGCGGTTAGCTGAGCAGCCAAAGCTGCCAAGGCATCTGGGATCGTGTCGGCGGTGTCGACGCGATCGCCGGGGTTGGTGGTGATGGTGTACATGACTGATTCCTGTCCTTTAGTGTGAGCCGGGATTCGGGATGTCCAGGGTCTCGCCGTGCCCAGTCGCGGGTCGAGCGCGTTCACCACAATGTGGAGATCTTTCCGGTGTGGACAGGTGCGACCGAGCAGAACCCGCAAAGCCCCGCCGACCCCTGGGTGCTGGGGCCAGCGGCGCTGCGTGGGTTCGATCAGCGGCGGTTCGGTCGACTATTGCGGGTGCGGGCGGGTGCCTGCCGGCCCAGGATGACCGGGGTGAGTTCAGTGATGTGCCGCGACGCCTCGCGCATCGAGTCGGCCGCGACCCGGTCCAGAACGTTCCAGGTCAGTGACCCGACCCGAATGATCGCGGCGCGCGAGGTCGAGTCGTACCGGGCTCGAGCGCGGTCTTCGAGGTGTGCTCAGACGCTGATCGCCGGACCCATGCTGCCTTGTCCCCCGTTTGCGACCGAGATCTCGGGCGGGAGGCCGTCGAAGACCCACTGGTCCGCCTCGTTGAGCCAGGCCTGGGCGTAGGTGGTCGCGGCGGCCGTGTCGTACAGGGTGATCATGAGCTGGCTGCCGAAGGTGACGGTGATGTAGCTGCCCTCGGCGCCCGCGCCGCCGCCGTGGGTGTCGATGTGGATGGGCTGCTCGCCGGCGATGATGACGCCGGCCAGGATGTGTTGCCGGTAGAAGCCGGGGGTGAACTGGCCTCGTTTGGTGGTCATGGTGACTCGCCCGCGTTTCCGCCTCTGCGCGTTCGGCTGAGGCGTGGGGGCAGGGCGGGTGTGCGGGTGGCCTGTCAAGGGCTTGAGCGGTGCTGGAGCGCTGGTCCGGGTGGTGTCGACCTCGGGTTCCCCTCTGGGGTGGGGTCGGCCCAGGCGGATCGGCGGGCCCGGCGCCGCGTCCCTTGACGGGCCGGGGCCCCACCCCCGCACCATCACCCCTGCTCAGACGGACGCCTTTAAGGTGACCACTCCGCCTGCGGCCGTAAGCCGCGCCGGCTCGATATGCAGTCGTATACGGATGCTCCTATTTGGTCTAATTGGAGCAATGCTGGCGGATCAGCGCAATCTCTACGGCGGTGATCTTCTTGGTCGTGGCCGTCTCCGACTCCCACAGGATCTCGCGTGTCACCGTGAAGCTCTGCCGCTGCTCGCGGCTGAAGTCGGCGGCGATGAGCAGGCTGTTCGCAGAGCCGAAGTAGTCGATGCTGTCCGTGCGGTCTTGGCCGATGTAGATCTTCCCGTTCGGATAGGTGATCTTGTAGACGACCTTCATCGCGCTACAGCTGGGCGAAGAAGCGGGTTCGACGGCGATGTCGTCGACCTGCCGGACCGTGGTCCGCACGCCGAGCTCGTAGCGTTTGAGAAGGTCGCAGAGCGCCAGTCCGTCGATCAGGTCGACCGGTGGCGCGCCGTCACGGGTGGATTCGGCCTTGGCGTCGGCGGGCTAGGACCCTCCGCCTCGAGCCCCCGATTCAACGGCGCTTACGACCGGACTTGGTGGGTTCTGTGGGATGGGCCGCCAAGTGATCGCGAAGCAACTCGGCATACCGGTCGAACAGTATCGCTTGACGTTCGAGTTCCGTTGTCATTCGCTTTCGCCCGTAAAGACGTCCTACCGCTCGGCTGAGCGCGACGTGTGCCCGTGCGAGATCCGGTGGCATGGAGGTCGGGTCATATAGGTCCGCTAACGTCGCACCGGTGTGTCCCATGCGGGCGTCAAGAACGGCCTGCGCCAAGTTGGCTACTTCCTGTGCCTTCTCGGGTGTCGCGGCTGGCCAAGGGAAAGTGTTGTAAACCAGCTCGGTCGATAGTCGAAAGTCGCTCTTGAGCCGGCCGGCTACCGTGCGGACCCAGGTCATGAACATCTCGCTGTTAAGGACACCGAACAGCGATAGCGGCGCCGCCTCGATGGTCAACGTGGAGTCATGCGCGATGTCTTCGGCGGCGAAGTATGCCATTGGAATGTATTGGCGCCGGAATGAGGTATGCCTGGGCAGACACAGGTACGAAGATTGCGGCTGGCGGATCTCCCCAAACAACGCCGGAGTGGCGGCAAGCGCTTGAGTCGCAGCCCGGGAGCTCTCCGACCGGTAGTTCCGTACAGCCGCCACCCTAGCCCGGAGAATCGCGCTCGACCGTATGTCCGCCGGGTTAGCATCGACCAACCACAAGCAGTAACGGTGCACCCCGTTGAGCATCTCATCTGCGCCTATTAGCTCCCGCAAGTAGACCGCAGCGGTCGGGTCGGAGGCGCGGATGCGGTCGCTTTCATCCGCATCGACGATGAGCTCTTGATCGTCGTTCGGCATACTGCCAAATCTGCATTTGGGCACTCCGGTCATCATCGGAGTTCGTCGCCGCGCGGCAACAACGGTCGGCGCGTTGACTAAGTACGGATTGATGTTCGGTACGACGTGCTCAACCGTGTTGTTCTCGGCAAGACCGGTGTGGTCGTACAGCGTTCGCCGTCTACCGGTGCCCCCGTCGCTGAACCCAATGATGACGACATGGACGTGTGCCTTGCCGCGCGCCTCGCTGGTCCAGGCGAAGGTCCGGTGCGCGAAGTCAATCACCATCCCGCGCGAGATTAGGTATGGCCAAAGCGCGGGCACCTGCTCGCCCTGCACGATGCTGTTCGTTGCCACAAACGCAACCTTGGCAGGGTGGCCGTGCACGTAATCCGCCGCCTTCCGGTACCAGGCAGCCACATAGTCTAGGACACCGGTGCCAGATCCTGCACCGAAAACTGCGGTCATGTCAGCCTTTTGGGCGTCGCTGCGATGCTGCTTGCCCACAAAGGGTGGGTTGCCAAGTACGTACGTCGCTCGCCCAGCCGGCAGGACCTCGTTCCAATCGAGGTGCAGTGCGTTGTCGATTGTGATGTGCGCACTGTCTTGGATTGGGAACCGAGCGTAGTAATGGCCGAACGCCGCGCTCAGTTCCAGGTTAGCTAGGTGGTCGACCAGGTACATGGCGGTCTCAGCGATTCGGGCGGGGAACTCTTCGAGTTCGATCCCGAAAAACTGCCCGACCCGGACCTTCGATTCGAGTTGGATGTCGACAGCGAGTTGGCCCTCGAAAGCGGCCTCGCGCTCGCGGATACGGCGTAGGCACTCCAACTCAAGTCGTCGAATCTCGCGGTACGAAATGATGAGGAAATTGCCGCAGCCAGCCGCGGGGTCAAGCCAGGTCAAGGTGGCGAGCTTGTCCCGGAAGCGGCGCAGAGCAGGCAGTGTCGCGGCGGACTTTAATTCAGACCGCAGGTCGATGAGGAACAGCGGCTCGATGGTCCGCAGAATGTTCTGCTCAGTCGTGTAGTGCGCGCCGATCGCGCGGCGTTCGGCCGGCTCCATGACTCCTTGGAATAGTGAACCGAAAATGGCCGGGCTAATTTTTGACCAATCGAATCGGGCTGCACTGAGAAGAGCCTCCCGCATCGCCCGTGTGCAATCGGGGATCGGGATGGTTTCGGCGAACAACGCACCGTTGATGTACTCGAAACGGGCCAGGTCGTCGTCGAGTGTGCGGCTGCGCCGCTCCGCCGGAGTGTCCAAGACCTGGAATAGGTGGATCAGGGCCGGCCCTAGATCGTGCCCTCCAACGCTGGTCTTGAGCAGCACGTAGTCGTAAAAGGCGCCGGGCTCAAACACCTGTGTGTCCTCGGCGAACAGCACGAAAACGAGTCGGACCAGCAGGACCCGCAACGCATGACCCTCATACCCGGATGCGCGGAGTGCGTCGTGCAAGTCAGCCAGCAGTTCCGTCGCCCGGAGGTTGACTTCTTCCTCGGTGTCGTACTGCTGCATCTCGGCGTCGAACATGGGCGCAAAGATCCGGAGCCGGGCCGGCAACT
Organism: Nakamurella sp. GG22; assembly: GCF_052976845.2. Taxonomy (NCBI): domain Bacteria; kingdom Bacillati; phylum Actinomycetota; class Actinomycetes; order Nakamurellales; family Nakamurellaceae; genus Nakamurella; species Nakamurella sp. GG22. The sequence goes on from NZ_JBRIIO020000053.1 coordinate 20,404, forward strand.
CCGCTATCTCGAACTCGACCTCGTCCCCGTTGAGCTGATTGCGCACTCGGAAGCGGGCAAAGTCGGAGACCACGACCAGGCGGGGTAAATGTTCGGGCGGGATGGTCGGCAGATAATCGAGCGCTTGCTCCATCGCCGCGGCGAGGTCCTCGCCTCGGCTCTTGTGTTCAGCCGCAATGTAACCCGGCCAGAACACATCCATGAACCCACGCCCGCCTGTGGAGTGCCTGCCGCTCAAATGCTCAAACACCGCGACCCGACGGCGATCCACGCCGAAGATCGCAAACCACTCGTTCCAGAATGAGTCCTTCTCCGCCCGTTCACGACTCTCGTCGCGCCAGCGAGCTACAAATGTAGTTGCTAAAGAGCGCATATCCTGCCATGAAAGCGTTGACATCGCGGCACCTCTCCCCCAGCCGTCCGGCAAGGTGCAACTCTCCCAGATGAGCTGGGGACTGCCAGCACGGACCTTGAGCAACGGCGCCACAGCATTTGTGCTGTGATGCGGGATGGCGCGCCTGTAGGCGGTGAAGCTGCTCGAGGTAACGTCACTTGTGTATGAGTTCGGCCAGCTCCTCTCGACGACAAAACGGGTAGGTGGGGGGTCGAACAGGTTCCGTTGCTTTGTCGCGGCGATGGTCACGGTAAGACATCGACGTCTGGTTCAGCAACGACTGCTGTCAGAGCCGCCGTAACAACTTCCGCGTCGTTGCCGATAGTCTCAGGCCGCTGCCCACGCTGCCGCAGCGTGTAGCCGCGGAGCAGCTCGAATGCGGTACCGCGGATGTCGTTCCCGAGGTGGGATTGCATCCTCTGCTGACGCGCATTAAGTCATCCGTGATCCACCGACTGACTGTCGGTGCGACCCGGTACACCAACCCCCATGGATTCGCAGCAGCTGCCGGCGGGCAGTCTTCGGATTGGTCAGCGCGTGCTCCGGGATGGGCGCCTGCTGGTGGTGTCGTCGGTGCGGTTGGAGGGTGCGGGTGGTGGTGTGGTGTCCGTGGAGTTCACCGGCGCGGCCGGCCGTTCGACGTTCCCCCCGGGCGAGGTGCTGACGGTCGCACTGATCACCGCTGCCTGACCGGCGACAGGTGATGCTCCTTGCCGGTCGGCGCGCACTTTGGCACCGTCAGTGCGGTACGCCGGGCGCACGCGCGGTCGGATCGGGGACGGAGGCTGCACGTGACGTCGCTGCAGAGTGCACCTGAGCCGGTCGTCGGGGTGTTCGGGTTGCGGACGTTCCGGGTGTCAGCCAACGGCTACCTGTTGCCATTGTCGTTCACCAGTGCGGATTGGGCGGACGGGACGTGCATCGCCAGGTGCGGCCTCGGGCACGCGGCGCCGGCGGACGGCTGCACGTGCGGGATCTATTCGTTGCGGGATCTGCGGGATCTGAGGTTGCAGTACTGGTCGGCCCGCCGGTTGGTGGCGGTGGTGGCCCTGGAGGGGCAGGCCGTGGAGGGCTCGAAGGGGTGGCGGTCTCAGGCCGCCCGGGTGGTCGATGTGTGGACCGGCACCGGCCGGCGGGGACTGCCGGCGGAGCAGATGCAGCTGCTGCGCCGTCATCTTCCGGGGGTGCGGTTCCACGCGGACATGGGCGGGATGTTGGCCGGTTACCCGGAGCTGGTGCCGGTGCGGCGGCCGCGGTCGGCGTTGTTCGCTCGGGCGGCCCGGTCGTGGTGGTCGAGTGTGACCCGTCCCCGGCTGCCTGCCCGCCGGTTCGCGGTGTGGGCGGCCGCGGCTGTGCTGCTGACCGCGGTGTTGTGCGTGTCGCCGGCCGGGTCCGCGGTGGTCGCGGGGCAGCTGGCCGCGGCGTTGTTGGTGCTGGCCGTGGTGGTGATGCTGTGCGAGTCCCCGACGCAACTGCTGACGGTGCTGATCGCGGGAGCCAGTCCCCCGCTGCTGTTGACCCCGCGCCGCCCGGTGCTGCGGTTGTTCCGCCCCAGCAGCGTGTTGCTGACCGCCGGTGCCGCAGCGTCGGTGCTGACCGGTCTGCCGTTCCCCGCGACCGATGTCGCGGTGTCCGCGGCCGGGTGGGCGGTGCTGCTGACCGTGGAGCGGTTCATGCTGGGTTTGGCGCCGTCGACCTCACCGGTCCGCATCGTGGGCTTCGCCCGGGGCGCGCATCCCGGCGCCGGCCGCCGCCGGGAGTGGGCACCGGAGCGGCGCACCACGAGTGGGCATCGATTCGTGCTTGTCCGTGGTACTCGGCAACCGTGGGCTGAGTCGGA
>NZ_JBRIIO020000054.1:0-19531 GCF_052976845.2 Nakamurella sp. GG22
TCGTCCCGCAGCCGCCGGCTGGCCTGGACGCCGTCGATGCCGGGCAGGTTGACGTCCATCAGGATGAGGTCGGGACGCAGGGCGGGCACCGCGGCCAATCCGTCCTCGGCGGAACCAAGGGCACCGACGACCTCGAAGGACTCGGTGGCGTCCACCACCGCTTCCGCGGCAAGGCGGAACGGCGACTGGTCATCCACGATCAGCACCCGAACCATCTCGCCCTCCTCCCCGCACACGGTCCGTGCACAAGCGGAGAGGCGGAATGCGGTCAGCCGCACTCCGCCCGGGGGTTACCCCCACATCCGCCGTCACATCGGTCAGCCGATCCGGTTCCGCCTGGTTCCGACGAACACCAACGCGCCGCCGACGATCATCGCAGCGCCGCCGATGACGACAATGGTGAGCCAGATTCCGGTCGAGTCGGGCAGCGACGCACCGATCTCCGCCGACGTCAGGATCCCTGCGGACCCGTCGGCGTTCATCACGACGACCTCGTAACGACCGTCCGCGATCGCCCAGCTCAGCTCGGCCCGGTTCGACGACTCGGACGACGCCACCCAGAACGACTGGTCGCCGGGCGCCTGTGCCTCGGCCGATCCGTCGGTGCGGGTGGTGTTCAACCGGTACGGCGACAGGTTCAGGTCATCGACCCGTTCGGTGGCCACCCCGGCCAGGTACCGGTTCACCTCCGCTGTCGGTCCGACCCCGACGAAAACCCCCTGCTGTCCTACGTTCTCGGCCCACAGTTGCAGTGTCGGGGATCCGGCGATCCCGCGGAAGTCGTCGACGTCGTCGATCAGGCCGAGGTCGGCGACGACCGCCGAAGTCGGTGATGTGATCGGGTGCAGACCGGAGCTGACGGCCTGGCCGGCACCGAACAGGGCCAGCAGGGCGGCACCGGACACCGCCGTCAGGAACCCGGAGACGAGCAGGACGACACCGACAATCATCGCGGCGGTACCGCCGCGGGCGGTGTTCCGGCGTGGTGCGGGCGGTGCGGTGAACGTTGTGGTGGACATGACGTGCTCCTTCGTTCGGTTGTCCCGCGGAGTTGCGGTATGACCACGAAGGTAGGAACTCGGCGGGCCCGTCACGATGGCGTTGACCGCTCGACGCCCGGTGCACGGGCGCACGGCTCGCGGTGGTCAGCCCCCGGCACCCGGGGGGTCAACCCTCCCAGGCGTTAGCCGATCCTTATCGAGAAGCGCTTCCGGGATCGGCCTAACGTTGAACCGTGAATCTCCACAAAAGCCCCGATGGGGCACCGCCCGACCCGACGCTCGGAGCGCACCCGGACGAGCCGCACAGGCTGGGTCTGGCCGGCCGGCTGAACTGGCTGCGCGCCGGGGTGCTGGGTGCGAACGACGGCATCGTTTCGACCGCCGGCCTGGTGGTCGGCGTCGCTGCGGCCACCACGGACCGCGGCGTCATCGCCACGGCGGGCATTGCTGGACTGGTGGCCGGTGCCGTGTCGATGGCGCTCGGTGAGTACGTGTCCGTCAGCACCCAGCGGGACACCGAGAAGGCACTGCTGGAGAAGGAGCGCCGGGAACTCATCGAGAGTCCTGACGAGGAGTTCGCCGAGCTCGTCGGCATGTACCGGGACAAGGGCCTCAGCGAGACCACGGCCACCCTGGTCGCGACCGAACTGACCGAGCGGGACGCGTTCGCCGCACATGTCGACATCGAACTGGGCATCGACCCCGACGAGCTGACGAACCCATGGCACGCCGCCTTCGCCTCCGCGATCGCATTCACCCTGGGGTCGGTGCTCCCGCTGCTGGCCATCCTGCTGCCGCCGGCGAGCGCCCGGATCCCCACCACGTTCGTCGCGGTGCTGCTGGCGCTCGCCCTCACCGGCACGATCAGCGCGCGACTCGGCGGGGCCGGTCAGGCCAAGGCCATCGTCCGGATCGTGATCGGCGGCGCATTGGCCATGCTCGTGACGTACGGCATCGGTCAGCTGCTCGGCGCGACCGGAATCTGACCGCTCAGAACAGCGTGGGCGTCGCTGCCGGCAGGCTCCCGGCCGGGAATTGGGCGTCCCGATCCCCCGGCACCCCGCGGACGGGGTTGTCGCCACCGGACAGCTCACCACCGGCCGACGGCCCCAGCCCGAATTGCCTGCTGATCGACCGCACCCGCTCGGCCAGCGCCTTCCGGTAGTCCGCCGGCAGGTTCGACCCCCGCGAGTACAGCTGGCGGTACCGATCGGTCAGGTCGGGTCGATTCTCGCCCAGCCAGCGGAAGAACCATTCCCTGGCACCCGGCCGCAGGTGCAGGCCGATACCGCTGACCCCGGTGGCGCCGGCCTCCGCGAGCTCGGCCATCAGCGCGGTGATCTGTTCGGGTGTGTCGGTCAGGTGCGGCAGCAGCGGCGCGATGAACACCCCGCACGGCAACCCGGCGTCCCGGATCCGGCGCACCAACTCGAGCCGGCCCCGCGGTGACGGCGTACCGGGCTCCAGGGTTGACTGCAGGTCCGGCTCCAGCAGCGCGAGCGAAACCCCGATACCCACCGGTACCGAACGACCGGCGGCGGCGAGCAGCGGGAGATCCCTGGACAGCACCGTTCCCTTGGTGAGGATGGAGAGCGGTGTCCCACTGTCCGCGAGCGCGGAGATGATGCCGGGCATCAGCCGGTAACGTCCCTCGGCGCGCTGGTAGGGGTCGGTGTTGGTGCCCATCGCGACGTGCTCGCGGCACCATTTCGGCGTCGACACCTCCTTGCGCAGAACGTCTCCGATGTTCACCTTGACAACGATCTGGGTGTCGAAGTCCTGACCGGTGTCGAATTCCAGGTAGGAATGCGTCTTGCGGGCGAAGCAGTAGACGCACCCGTGGGTACAGCCGCGGTACGGGTTGATGGTCCAGCCGAACGGCATCGGCGAGTGACCGGGGACCTTGTTCAGCGCCGACTTGCTGTGCACCTCGTGGAACGTCACGCCGGCGAAGTCGGGGGTCCGGACGGTGCGGACCAGGCCGGCGAGCCGGCCCATTCCCGGCAACGCCGATGCGTCCTCGATCTCGAGCGCCCTGCTCTCCCATCGCATTCCGGTAGTCGAACACATGTTCTCACCAGGTGCAATCCGCCGATGGCGTAACGATGGAACCCCTGCGCCGCCGGATCGCGACGTTCAATTGATGCATGGACGAGGCACTGGACGCGTACTCGCGGGTCGTCACCGGCGTGGCGCAGGCCCTCATCCCCCACGTCGCCGCCGTGACGGTCCGGGGTGACGGGCGGGGCCGGTCGGCGGAAGGTTCCGGTTCGGCGGTCCTGTTCGCGCAGGCCGGGTACCTGCTGACCAACGCGCATGTGGTCAGCGGTGCCACCGGCGGTTGGGCGGAGTTCGCGGACGGCAGCCGGACAGCGATCGACATCACCGGGTCGGACCCGCTTTCCGACCTTGCGGTGATCCATGCCACCGGCGACATCCCCACCGGGACAGTGGTTCTCGGCAACGCCGACGACCTGCAGGTCGGTCAGCTGGTGGTCGCGGTCGGCAATCCACTCGGGCTGGCCGGTTCGGTCACGGCCGGGGTGGTGAGCGGCCTGGGTCGGTCGTTGCCGACCCGATCCGGGCGGGCCGGTCGGGTGATCGAGGACGTCATCCAGACCGACGCGGCGCTCAATCCGGGTAACTCGGGCGGTGCGCTGGCCGACTCCTCGGGCCGGGTGGTCGGCATCAACACGGCGGTGGCCGGTGTGGGCCTTGGGCTGGCGGTGCCGATCAATGCGACGACGCGGCGGATCATCACCGCACTGATGACTCAGGGCCGGGTGCGTCGCGCCTACCTGGGCCTGGTCAGCAGGCCCTCCCCGCTGCCGCCGGAACTCGCCGCGAAGACCGGGCGCAGGACGGGACTGCGGGTCGTCGAGGTGGTCAGCGGGTCACCGGCGGACCGCGCCGGGCTGACCGGCGGCGACCTGCTGCTGACCGCCGCCCGGCTGCCGGTGACCGACGCGCAGAGCCTGCAGCGCCTGCTCTTCGACGACGCCATCGGACGACCACTGCCGATCACGGTCTGGCGGCGCGGCGCGATGGTGGACGTGATCACCGCGCCGGTGGAGCTGACGAACGTCGACGCCGGCTGAGCGGCTCAACCCTGCAGGACCACACGGACCGCGGCGACGACATCTCCACTGGGGCAGGGGTTCTGCTCGCCGGTGGCAAGGTTCCGGACGACAACCGTGTCGGATTCCAGCTCCCGTTCGCCCACCACCAGGGCCACCCTCGCCCCCGAGGCGTCGGCGGCCTTCATCGCCGTCTTGAGGGCACGCCCTCCGTAGGCCATGTCGGTTCGGATCCCCGCCCGCCGCAGTTCCCCGGCCAGCCCGGCCAGCCGCAGCGAGGCATTCTCCCCCATCGGGACGCCGTACACGTCGCACCTGCTGAGCGTGCCGACCCGGACTCCCTCGGCCTGGGCCGCGAGCAGGGTGCGGTCAACGCCCAGCCCGAAACCGATGCCGGACAACGACTGTCCGCCGAGTTCGGCCATCAGCCCGTCGTAGCGGCCGCCGCCGCCCATGCCCGACTGGGCGCCGAGTCCCGGGTGCACGAACTCGAAGGTCGTGCGGGTGTAGTAGTCGAGGCCGCGCACCATCCGGGGGTTGAGCACATAGCTGACCCCGAGGGCATCCAGGACGCCGCGGACGCGCTCGAAGTGCTCGCGGCAGGCGTCGCACAGGTGGTCCATCATCAACGGCGCGTCGGCCAGCAGCGCCTGCATCGCCGGCCGCTTGTCGTCCAGCACCCGCAGCGGGTTCTGCCGGGCGCGGATCGCCGTGGCCTCGTCGAGGTCGAGTCCGGCCAGGAACGCGGTCAGCCGGTCCCGGTAGGCGGGCCGGCAGGTGGCGTCGCCGAGGGAGGTCAGGTCGAGCCGGAACCCGGACAGCCCGACGTCCCGGAATCCCTCGTCCGCGACGGCGATCACCTCTGCGTCCAGCGCTGGATCGTCGCTGCCGACCGCCTCGACGCCGACCTGCTGCAGCTGCCGGTAGCGCCCCGCCTGCGGGCGTTCGTAGCGGAAGAACGGGCCCGCATACACCAGCTTCACCGGCAGCGGCCCGCGGTCGAGGCCGTGTTCGATGACCGCCCGCATCACCCCTGCGGTGCCTTCCGGCCGCAGGGTGACGGAGCGGCCGCCGCGGTCGGCGAAGGTGTACATCTCCTTCGAGACCACGTCGGTGGACTCACCGACGCCCCGTGCGAACAGTGTCGTGTCCTCGAACACCGGTAGTTCGATCGGCGAATAGCCGGCCCGGTCGGCCGCGGTGATGAGCGTGCTGCGAACGGCCGCAAAGGTTCTCGAGACGGGTGGGTAATAATCGGGGACGCCCTTCGGCGCGTAGAACTCGACCATGTCAGTTCGTCCCGGACCCGCCCTGTGCGTGCCGGGCCTGAGCCAGCGCGGCCGGCGTCAGGAACGGATTACCGGCCCGTTCCGCGCCGATCGTGCTCGATGGCCCGTGCCCGGGCAGCACCACGGTTCCGTCGGGCCGGCTCAGCAACCGGTCGGCGATCGACACCAGCTGCTGCGAGGTCGATCCGCCGGGCAGGTCGGTGCGTCCGATCGAACCGGCGAACAGGGTGTCACCGGTCAGTAGCACCTCAGGTCGATCGCCGTCGGCCGCCACCCGGATCGCCACCGAGCCACCGGTGTGACCCGGGATGTGATCGATGGTCAGCGGCAGGTCGGCCAGGCCGGGATCCTGCAGGTCGTGGAACGGGAGCACCGACGACGGCCGGAGCCCGTCCATCGGCCGGCCCGCCAGCAAGGAGCGCAGTTCTGGCGACAGCGCCGCGAGCGGGTCGTCCAGCATGTAGTCGTCCGCGGGATGGATGTAGGCGGGGATGTCGGCCCAGCGGCAGACGTCGCCGGTCGATGCGGTGTGGTCCAGGTGCCCGTGGGTCAGGAAGACGGCCACCGGCTGCAGGCTGTGCTCGGCGACGAGCTCCCGGAGCCCGGCCAACGCGTCCTGACCGGGATCGACGACGATGCACGGGGCACCGGGACCGGTGGCGAGCACGTAGCAGTTCGCCTGGAACGAGCCGGCCGGAAACCCTGCGATCAACACCGGCCCACCCTATCGTCGTGCTCGGACGCAGATGTCACACAGCGCGTTCACACTGTTTCCTCCGGGAGCCGGTCGCGCCGTCACCTAGACTCCGGCCGGGTTCCGCCTTGTCGCGCGGAGCCCGATCTGATCGCGGGAGGACCAGGCGTGCCCACCAACCAGCAACGTCGCGACGCGGCGAAGCGCAAGCTGCAACGTCAGCTCGCACGACGTGAAGAACTCGACCGCGCCCGCCGGCAACGGCTGGTGATCATCGGCGTGGTCGCCGCCGTGCTGGTCATCTCCGGCGGCATCTGGCTGTTCGTCACCCGGGGCGACAGCGACACCGCGTCCGACGCGACGACGGACACCTCCGCCTCCGAATCGGCGGCCCCGACGACGCCGTGCTCCTACCCCGCCTCCGGGACGGCTGCCAAGGAGGTCAGCGCGCCGACCAACCTCGAACCACTGAACTCGGGCACCGTCGACTCCACCATTGTGCTCAACGGGGAGGACGTCCCGGTCAGCCTCGACCGGGCCGCCGCGCCGTGCGGGGTCAACTCGTTCCTGTCGCTGGCCTCGCAGGGCTTCTACGACAACACCGACTGCCACCGGCTGACGGTCAGCGACCAGCTCAACATCCTGCAGTGCGGTGATCCCACTGGACAGGGCAACGGCGGGCCGGGCTACAGCTTCGCGACCGAGGCGCCGGCGGACGGCAACTACCCGGTGGGCACCGTCGCACTGGCCAATGCGGGCGCCGACACCAACGGGTCGCAGTTCTTCATCGTCTACGGCGACACCACGCTCTCACCGGAGTACACGATCATCGGCAAGGTCACCGGGGAGGGGATGAAGGTGGTCGACGGGATCGCCGCTAAGGGTGTCGAGGGGGGCGCCCAGGAGGGTCCCCCGGTCGAGAAGGCGACCATCTCGAAGGTGACGGTCCCGGCCGACGCACTGGAGGGCACCGGCACCTACGAGTCCGCGACCCCGTCGGCGGAGCCGGGCGCATCGGGCGAGGTCATCCCGACCGATGCCCCGGTGAGCGAGGCGCCCGCCACCGAGTCTCCCGCCACAGAAGCTCCCGCGACCAGCAGCGGCGGGGCCGGCTGACATGACTGTTCTCAAGATCAACGCCATCACCGTGCCTGCCGACAGCGGCGACGAGCTCGCGAAGCGGTTCGCCGCGCGCGCCGGCGCGATCGACAACCAGGACGGCTTCGAGGGTTTCGAACTGCTGCAGCCGACCGACGAGCGGACGACCTGGCTGGTGATCACCCGGTGGCGGGACGAGGAGTCCTTCCAGAACTGGGCGTCGTCACCGGCGTTCGCGCACGGGCACCGTTCGGGGGCCGAGCGTCAGGGCGGCGACGCACCTCCCCCGGTGGCGGTCAGCAGTGAGCTGTGGTCCTACCGGGTGGCCGGCGGGTCAGCCGGCTGAACCGGTGACCGGCATACCCGCAGGGGTATCGTCGGCACGGTCCCGCACATTCGCGCGATCGAGGAGGACGACATGGTGCAACTGGCGCCCGAGAACCTGGGGGCCGTGGTCAACCGGCTGCGCCGCGCCCAGGGCCAGATCGGCGGCATCCTGAAGATGATCGAGGACGGCCGCGACTGTCAGGACGTCGTCACCCAGCTCGCGGCGGTCAGCCGGGCGCTGGACCGGGCCGGCTTCGCGGTCATCGCCGCCGGCCTCAAGCAGTGCCTGCTCGAATCGGGCGGGGTCGACACCCTGGACACCAAGACGATGGAGAAACTCTTCCTGTCGCTGGCCTGATCAGATCTGCCCGAACAGCTGTTGCTTGCGGATTTCGAACTCCGCGTCGGAAACCGCCCCGGCCCGGTGCAGGGCCCGGAGTTCGGCGAGTTCCTCCAGCGGATCCCGGACCTGCGCAGGCCCGTCTGGTGGTTGAGCGGTCGCCTGCTTGATGGCCTCGCCCAGCGTCTCGGCCTGATTGCCCAGGATCTGGTCCACCATCAGGTCCCCGTCGTCCGCGCCGATCTCCAGCACGCCCAGCCCTCGGTGCCGGCGCCAGCTGACGGTGGTGATCCGCGACAACTGGACCGAGCGCACGATCGAACGGTCGGCGGCCTTCGGGGCGAACAGCAGCCGGCCGGAGGTGAGCGTCAGCAATCCGATGGCGCCGTCCAGGCGCGCCTCGACCAGCGCGATCACCCGCTCGTCCGGGTCCAGCAGCTCACCGAGGGCGGGGATGCCGGTGTCGGTCTGCTTCCCGAACGCGGTCCGGTCCGCGGCCTGGATCAGGTCCTCGCGGACGCCGTGGTTCCGTAACCGCTCGGTGAGGGTCGGGATCTTGAACCACCGGCCGAGTGGGTTGCTCATCGGCCCGAGTATCGCCGATCAGTGCGTCAGGTACACCTTCAGCCCGCTGATGGCCGCGCCGACGACGGCCATCCCGATGCCGATCGCGAAGATCCGCACAGAACTCCGCTCGTTCCGGAGCCGGGCGACCACGATCCCGGTACCCGCGATCCGCAGCAGCACCACCGCGTCCGCGAGCAGCACGGCCGGGTCCGGTGCCAGCCACCCCCACCAGCCCGCCAGCAGGATGACCGCGGGCAGCAGGCCGGAGGTCAGGATGGGCAGCGATTCCCGCGCCAGCCGCAGCACGTTGCGGGCGGTGACCGGTTCGGGGTGCTTGACCTGGTCGCCCATCGTCTCGGCGAAGACGTGCGCGACGAACGTCGACAATGCGGTGCCGAGGACGAGCCAGAAGGCATGCCCGTCGGTGACGTCCGCGGTCGAGACCACCGCCAGGGCCGCCAGCACCAGCACGTTGCCGTAGACGTACGCGGTCGTGCGGCGGGCGCCGTCGGCGGCGTCGAGCGGATGCCGCCGCGCCCAGAGGGGCCGTTCTGCCGGGGACGTCTGCGCCATGGCCGAACCCTATGACGCCGGGTGTCCGGATCGGCGGACGGCGCTACCCGTACGCCTCGATTCCGAGCCGGATCGCCAGCCCGACACCGGCCGCCCCGATCAGATACCGCAGCAGGGTCGCCGGAGCACGCCGGACGACCATCGGGCCCACTCTCGACCCGATCAGGCAACCGATGCCCAGCGGGATGGCCGCGGCCCAGCTGACCGGCGCCAGCACGATGAACAGCACGGCGGCGATCGTGTTGGCCACCCCCAGCAGCACGTTCTTGTAGGCGTTCGCCCTGGCCAACGCCGCGTGCGTCGTCCGCAGCAGCAGGGCCAGCAGCAGGACCCCCGCCGCGGCACCGAAATAGCCGCCGTAGACGGCGATCAGCAGGATCGCCAACGATTCGAGCACCCGGGCCCGCAGCGTCGGATCGACCGGCCCTGCGGACTCGGGGGGCGGCGGCCGGCGCGGGATCAGGATGGTCAGCGAGGACAGGCCGAGCAGCCACGGCACGACCTTCTGGAATCCGTCGGCGGGTGTCGAGAGCAGCAGCACAGCACCCAGCACACCGCCCAGCGCCGCCACCGGCATCAGCGCCCTGAGCCGCCGGCCCTGGCCCTTCAGCTCCGGCCTCGACCCCAGCACGGAGCCGACACCGGCGAAGACCAGCGCGACGGTGTTGGTGACGTTGGCCGACACCGGCGACAGTCCGACGGCGAGCAGCGCCGGGTAGGTGACGAGCGAGGCAAGCCCGGCGATGCTGCCGGTCAAACCACCGAGAACACCGGCGCCGACCAGCAGGGCGAATTCCAGCGGGGACACCTGAGAGATCCTCTCAGGCGCTGGTCACCCGGTAGACGTCGTAGACACCCTCGACGCCACGCACCGAGCGCAGCAGGTGACCGAGGTGCTTGGGGTCGGCCATCTCGAACGAGAATCGCGAGATCGCCATCCCGTCCTTGGACATCGACAGGTTCGCCGACAGGATGTTGACCTTCACGTCGGCCAGCGTCTTGGTGATGTCCGACAGCAGCCTGGCCCGGTCCAGCGCCTCGACCTGGATCGTCACCAGGAAGACCGAGGCGGACGTCGGATCCCAGGTGACGTCGACCAGTCGTGCCTTCTCCTCGCGCAGCGATGCCGCGTTGGTGCAGTCCACCCGATGGACCGACACCGCGCCGCCCTTGGTGATGAACCCGAGGATGAGGTCGCCCGGTACGGGCGTGCAACACCGGGCGAGCTTGACCTGGATGTCGCTGATGCCCTTGACCAGTACCCCGGCGTCGCCGGTCGGCCGGCTGCGGCGGCGGGTCACCGACGGTGCGGACCGCTCCGCGACCTGGTCCCCTGCCTCCTCCTCACCGCCGAGGTAGGACACCACCTTGCCGACGAGAGTTGCTGCGGAGACGTGATTCTCACCGACGGCGGCGTACAGCGCCGCGATGTCCCGGTAACCGAGGTCGTGCCCGATGGCGGCCATCGCGTCGTGCGACACCAGCCGCTGCACCGGCAGGCCGGCCCGCCGGGCCGCCTTGGCGATGGCCTCCTTGCCGAGCTCGACCGCCTCCTCGCGGCGGGACTTGGCGAAGTACTGCCTGATCTTCGTCTTGGCGCGCGACGACGCGACGAAGCTGAGCCAATCCCGGCTCGGGCCCTGGGTGGGTGCCTTGGAGGTGAAGATCTCGACGAACTGACCGTTCGACAGCGTGCGCTCCAGCGGCACCAGCCGACCGTCGACCTTCGCCCCGATGCACTTGTGGCCCACCTCGGTGTGCACCGCGTAGGCGAAGTCCACCGGTGTCGAGCCCGCCGGCAGCGTCTGGATGTCGCCCTTGGGGGTGAAGACGAAGATCTCGCTGTGCGCCATCTCGTAGCGCAGGTTGTCCAGGAACTCGCCGGCGTCGCCGGCTTCCCGCTGCCAGTCCAGCAGTTGCCGCATCCACGCCATCTCGTCCACCGATGCCCCCGCACCGGTGTGCGTGCCGCGGGTCTCCTTGTAGCGCCAGTGGGAGGCGATGCCGTACTCGGCGGTGTGGTGCATGTCGTAGGTGCGGATCTGCACCTCGAGCGGCTTGCCCTCCGGCCCGATGACCGTGGTGTGCAGTGACTGGTACACCCCGTACCGGGGTTGCGCGACGTAGTCCTTGAACCGGCCCGGCATCGGCGCCCAGAGCGCGTGCACGACGCCCATTGCCGCGTAACACTCGCGGACGTTGCCGACCAGGATGCGCACGGCGACGAGGTCGTGGATCTCGTCGAACTCGCGGCCCCTGGCCTGCATCTTCTGGTAGATGGAGTAGTAGTGCTTGCCGCGGCCGACCACCTGGCAGGCGATCTTGGCCGCGGACAGCTCGGCTTCCAGCTGGCTGGTCACCGCCGCCAGATAGGTGTCCCGGGAGGGTGCCCGGTCGGCCACCAGCCGGACGATCTCGTCATACCGCTTGGAGTGCAGGATCGAGAACGCCAGGTCCTCGAGTTCCCACTTGACGGTCGCCATCCCGAGCCGGTGGGCCAGCGGCGCCATCACCTCGAGGGTTTCCCGCGCCTTGCGGGCCTGCTTGTCCGGCGGCAGGAACCGCATCGTGCGCATGTTGTGCAACCGGTCGGCCAGCTTGATGACGAGCACCCGTGGGTCCTTGGCCATCGCGATGATCATCTTGCGGATGGTCTCCGCCTCGGCGGCGTCGCCGAAGTGCACCTTGTCCAGCTTGGTGACGCCGTCGACCAGGTGCGCGACCTCGTCGCCGAACTCCTTCGTGACGTCGGTCAGCGTGTACGGGGTGTCCTCGACGGTGTCGTGCAGCAGGGCCGCGACCAGCGTGGTGGTGTCCATCCCGAGGTCCGCCAGGATGGTGGCCACCGCCAGCGGGTGCGTGATGTAGGGGTCACCGGACTTGCGGAACTGGTTGATGTGCGCCTTCTCGGCGACCTCGTACGCGCGTTGCAGCAGCTTCGTGTCGGCCTTGGGGTGCAGCCCGCGATGGACGGCGAACAACGGCTCCAGGACGGTGCGGGTGGGCGTCGCGTTCGCCCGCTGACCGCTCATCCGGCGGGTCAGCCGGGCGCGTACCCGGCGGCTCGCCGACGGCGTCGGGACGTCGGGCGGCGGCTCGACCTCGGCGGCCGGCGCAGGCGCGGGATCCTCGGTGCCGGCCGGGTCGGGTTCGGCCGTGACGATGCCGGCCCGGGCGGCCTCCGCGGCGTCCGCACCCTCGGGGCGCGCCTGAGCGAACCGGCCTTCGACGTCCGAACTCATGGCACCCCCTTCGGGCAGCGCTGTAACTACAGACGGGTCAATCGAGCATAACGCTGTGGCACCGCCCCGCCTTCCCCGTGCCGCACGCCGGTGCCGGCGCGGGTCGGGGACCCGGATCGCACCGGACGGATGCGGCGCACGGGCCTCGGACGGTCCCTCAGTGGTCGTCACTGACGGTGACACCACCCGGGTTCACTCGACCCATCATCAGCCGTCAGCACCGCGGCCGGTTGAGCACCCTGTCAATACTCCACAGTTTTCCGGGTGTTTTTTGGACCAATCTGCACGTCGGCGTGAACAATTCGGTGCGCGTCCGTATTCTCCGCTCGATCCAGCGGACCGTGACACACTCGAATGATGGGCGACATCCTTTCCGACGATGGTGGAATGAACAGGGACGTCGCCATCAGATCCGACGGGGACACCCTGTCGGGACGCCGTATTTCCGAATTGCTCGGCGAGGTTCACGAACGCATTGACGAGGTCATCGGGGCAACCCGCGAACAAATGAATGTGCTGTTGACCTCGATGATGGCGGTGTCCTCCGGCCTGGAACTGGACGCCACGCTGAGTCAACTCAACAGGGCGGCGATCGAACTGGTCGACGCGAGGTACGGCGCACTGGGCGTCTTCGGGCCGGGCGGCGAGCTGAGCGATTTCATCTTCATCCTCGGCGACGCCCCGGAACAGCTGGGACGGGGTGATCTGCTCGCCGACGAGGCGAGGCAGGCCCTGCTGGACGATCTGGCCGCCCATCCGTTCTCCGCGGGTTTCACCTCGAGTGTTTCCTCCACCCGCCGCTACCTCGGTGTTCCGGTGTTCGCCCGGGGGGAGATCTTCGGAAGGCTCTACCTCACCGAGAAGGACACCGGTGGGGGGCTGACCGCCGACGACGAGATCGTGGTGCGGGCACTGGCCGCCGCCGCCGGGATCGCGGTGGAGAACTCGCGGCTGTACGAGACCGGGCGGCGTCACCGCCGGTGGTCCTCCGCCGTCGAGCAGGTCACCACCGCGCTGCTCAGCGGCGGGGATTCCCAGCAGGCGCTGCGGCTGATCGCCACCCACGCCCGCGAGCTGACCGGGGCGGACTACACGTTCGTCGCCCTGCCGGACGACCTCGAGGAACCACCTCCCCCTGACGACGACCCGTCGATGGCCATCCCGCCCTCCCTGCGGGTCACCGTCGCGGTCGGAACCGACGCGGAGGGCGCGATCGGGCGGCGGATCCCCATCTCGGGTTCGACGGCCGGCTCGGTGTTCGCCGACCGGCAGGCACGATCCGTTCCGGAACTCGCCTACGACCTGTCCGAGGGCCTGGGTATCGATTTCGGTCCGGCCCTGGCGCTGCCACTGGGGCTCGGTGACGACCGGCTGGCCGGCGTGCTGCTCACCGTGCGCCGGCCCGGCGCACACATCTTCGACGACCTCGAATTGCAGATGGTGTCGTTGTTCGCGGGGCAGGCGATGCTGGCCCTGGAACGGACGACGAACCAGTCGTCCCTGCGCGAACTCGAGGCACTGGCCGAACGGGACCGGATCGCCCAGGACCTGCACGACCACGTCATCCAGCGACTGTTCGCCGTCGGGCTCGCCATGGAGACGACGCATCAGCTCTCCAGCGCCCCGTCGGTGACCCGCCGGCTGGGCGACCACGTCGATCAGGTGTATCAGGTGATCGACGAAATCCGTTCCGCCATCTTCGATCTGCAGACCCAACCGGCCCACAGCCAGCTGCGGACGACGCTGCACCAGGTGATCACCGACCTGACCGCGGACAGCTCGCTGCAGACCACCATCCGGATGTCCGGCCCGCTCAACGCACTTCCGGACGATTTGGTGAAGCACGTCCGTGCCGTGGTCCGGGAAGCCGTCAGCAACGTCGTCCGGCACGCCGACGCCGGCGATCTGGCAGTGACCATCTCGGTCGGCGACCGTGTCGTCATCGACGTCAGCGACGACGGTGTGGGGATCGCCGAAACCGTTGCCACCAGCGGTCTGCACAACCTGCAGATCCGGGCGGCCGCGGTCGGCGGGTCCTGCACGGTCAGCCGTCTCGAGACCGGTGGGACCAAACTCCTGTGGGCCGCTCCGCTCGCCCGTGCCGCGGTCTAGCATTCGGCCCCATGAGCCAACATGTGTACGGAGTCACCGAGATCGTCGGGACGTCACCGGACGGCGTCGACGCAGCCATCGAGGTAGGGGTGGCGCGGGCTTCGGCCACCCTCCGCGGCCTCGACTGGTTCGAGGTGACGGAGATCCGCGGGCACATCCACGAGGGCCGCGTCGGCCACTACCAGGTGAGCATGAAGGTCGGCTTCCGGATGGACGCGTAGGGGGCCGATCGGGTGGGAAACGGGGCACTTGCCCCGGTTTGCGAGTAGGTTTCGCCGCGATCGGGGTTTCCGGAGCGGGGAGGCTGAAACCTGTGCCCATGTTCATGATCGAGCGGCGCTACGCGGAAGAATTCACCCCTGACGCGGACGGTGCCGCGCAGGTGCGGTTGATCAACGACGACGAAGACGTGCGCTGGCTGTACTCGTTCCTGTCGACGGACAAACGGAAGAGTTTCTGCCTCTACGAGGCCGATTCCGCGGAGGCGATCAGGCGCGCCGCGGTCCGTTGCGGGCTGCCCGCGGACGCCGTCGTCGAGGTCGGGAACAAGGTGCTGCCGGACGGCTCACTGCAGCCGGTTGCGGGCTGACGGGCGGGGCGGCGGCCGGTCGCCGAGCAGGCCGTGCGCGGAGGCGAACATCGCCGCCTGAGTCCTGTTCCCGGCTCCGGTTTTCATCAGGATGCTGCGTACATGGTTCGCTGCGGTGTTCTCGCTGATCGCCAGGCGCTGCGCTATCCGACGGTTGCTCGAGCCGTCGGCCAGCAGTCGCAGCACCTCGGTCTCCCTGGCCGTCAGTCCACCGGCGGCGGGCGACTGGGCCTCGGGCCGGGCCTCGTCGAGCAGTCGCCGCACCCTGGCCAGGCCGTGCTGGTCGCAGAGCCGCTGGGCGATGGAGCGCTGCTGTTCCGCGCGACAGGAGCGATCACCGATGCGCTGCAGGTGGGCGACTTCCGCGGCCAGCGTGGTGGCCACGTGTACGGGCGATCCCATTCGGGCGTCCATCTCGAGCGCCGTCGCGAAGTGGCCCCCGGCACTGGAGATACCGAGCAGCGACTCGAGGGCGCCGATCTGTCGATCGGCGCTGCCCACCATGGCGAGGAACTCGCCGCCCATCAGGTTGAGGCCCGCGTATTCCAGCGCCAGCGGATGCAACCGCCGGGCGGCGTCGCTGTCGGTCAACCACACGGCGGCCTCGGACATCAGTGACAGCACCAGTGGCCAGGTTGCGGACACCTTCAGCCTGTTGAGGTCCCGATCGAGCAGCGCATCCAGCAATCGCTGAGCGGGTGCACTGAGCCCGAGTTCGCAGTACAACCCGAGCAGACCCGGCGCCCAGTTCGCCTCGATGCTCTCGTCCCCGCTGATCAGTGGGCGAACCGTCTCCAGCCCGCCGGTCTCCCGTCGGACCATGAAGCTCTGCAGGCTCGAGGCACCCTCGACGTCGCGGCCCGGCTCGAAGTGCCGGCCGAAACCCTCGGCCTCGGTGGCGATGCGTAGCGCGACGTCGAATTCGGCTCGCAGGAAATGAATCCCGAAAGTCACGCAGGATACGACCCATTCCCAGAAGTCCTGCCCGGTCGCCCTTGCGGTCCTGGCCAGGTCGCTGTGGGCGGCCGCCAGACCGCTGGGGTCGCCCTGGACATAGCAGATCGCGGCGCGGTGATAAGCGGCCGGCCCGAGGTGCCGCAGATCCCGGATCCGCTCGGCGAGCACGGTGACTTCGGTTGCCCGCGCGAGCTTCTCGGGCAGAGCGTCCGGGCCGACGCTGGTCTGCAGGCCGATCTGCAGCACCGCCGCGAGCAGCCGGTCGTCGCCGGTTTCCCTGGCCAGGGTTGTCGCACGCTCCCCCAGGGCGCGGGAGCGGTCCACCTCGGCGGTGAAGGCGCTGGCCCTGCCCAACGCGGCCAGACCCCGGATCGACAGGGGGTCGTGATCGTCGAGCGCCACGCTGTGCAGGGCGTCCGTCAACAGCTCGACACTCCGCTCGCCCGGCTGACCACTGCGCCAGGAGGCCGCCTCGTAGCCGATTGCCGCGCGCAGTCGGTCGGTGCCCGATGCGGTGGCGGCCACCGCTTCGTTGAGTTCACGGGCGCGGCCGAGCCGGGAGGAGCGCAGGTAGCCGCGAGCCGCTCGCAGCCGGAGCTCGTCGCGGACGGCGGGTTCCGCCGCCATCTGCGCCGCCCGCTCGAACAGCCGCGCCGCATCGCCGTGCGCGAAGGCCGCCTCGGCCTCCTCGGCCGCCGCCGCCAGGTAGTGGACCGCCTTGCCGGCGAACCCCAACGCCGCCGCCTTGGCGTAATGGTGCGCCAGCCGCTGGACCCGCAGATCGGCAGCCGGCATTCCCTCCAGAACATCGGCTACAGCGGCGTTGTCCCTGGCCTCCTGGAGGTCGCCCAGCAACTCCAGCACCGCCTGGCGGGCCAGACCGTGCGGGAACCGGTACCTGCCGTCGGACCCGCGGACCGGCTCGACCAGGCCGAGGGCTCCGGCCGCTTCGAGCCCGGCGAAGGTCAGCGCCGGGGAGTCGGCGCGCCCGTCGACCCCCCGCACCGTCGCCAGCAGGCGGACGCTGAATTCCTCACCGATCACCGCGGCGACCTCGACGGTTCGCCGGTGCTCCGGCGGCAGCCCGGACAGCCGCTGGGACACCGTGTGCCGCAACGACTCCGGCGCCTGCGGGTCCAGATGGGCCAGGGCGGCTAGGCCGCCGCGGCCGGACAGATCACGCCACACCTCGCGGATGAGGAACGGATTGCCGCCGGTCAGGTCCCGCAGCATCGCGGCGGCACCGCGGACGCTGCGCCCCTTCGACCCGGCGAGATCACCGAGATAGTCGGTGATCTCGTCGGTACTGAGACCGTCCAGGTCGATCCGGTGAACGCCGTCGAGCCGGTACAGCTGCGCGACGGTGGCGACCAGGCCGGCCGAACGATCCGGTGCTCCGGTGCGCTGGGTCGCGATGATCAGCACGGCAGAGTCGGTCGTCCGGGCGACCAGGTGGTGCAGCAACTGGAGAGCGCCGTCGCCGGCCCACTGCACGTCCTCCAACACCAGCACGACGGGCCGCGCGGCAGCCGCCGCGACGACCACCTCGGCGCACGCCTCGAACAACTGGCGCGCGAACTGGTGGTCCCCGGTGTCCGGCATCTCCCCGGGCATGCACGGCCGGGCGAGACCGGCCAGCATGCGCAGTGACTCGAGGTACAGGTCACCGGAAACGTCGGCACCGCCGGCACCGCCGACCGACAGCGAACCGTCGGCAATGGCACCGGCGAAGATGGTGAGCGGTTCGACGAAGGGCTGGTACGGCGCGCCGAGTGCCGACACGCAGGTGCCCAGCAGGACGGCCGCGCCCTGTGCGGACAGCTCCGTCGCCGCCTCCGCCACCAGACGGGACTTGCCGACGCCGGGCTCGCCACCCACGAAAACCGCCTGACGGATGCCCCGGGAGGCGAGCGCCCACGCCTCCCGGAGCGCGGCGGACTCGTGCTGCCGTCCGACGAACGGCGGCTGCGACGCCTGCGCCCAGCGGGCGGGCGGTCCGGGGCAGTCCCAGCCGGCCATCGGGCCGACGCTACTCGGGAGCCCGGCGGCCCGTCGATGGTCAGAATTGACCATACGAAGGGGCACGCGGACTGCCTTTTCTGGTCATGTCGTGGTCCGGCGCCCGCGGGACGCTCGTCCGGTTGGGGTCCGCCACCCGGGCGGTCCTCGTTCGGAGGTGAGGTCCGTATGCGCCCACAGGTTCGTCTTCTCCTGGTGTTGTCGCTCACGGCGGCGATGCTGGTCCCGCTGACCGGCCCCGTCAGCGCGGGCGGTCAAGCGCGGTCCGGCCCCGCCGGATCCACGGCGGTGCAGGACTGGAACGCGACCATGACCACGGCCGCCTTCACCTGCAAGCTGACCGATGCCCCACCGATCGAGGCCCGGCTGTACGCGATGACGCAGATCGCCGTCCACGACGCCCTCAATGCCATCGACCGGCGGTCGGAGCCGTATGCCTACCATCCGCGAGTGCGGCACGGCGCCTCCGCACCGGCTGCCGTCGCGGCGGCAGCGAGCACGGTCCTGAACGCGGAGTTGGCCGGCTGCGGCGCAGGGCTCGAGGTCGTCAAAGATGCCCGTGACCACGCCCTCCGGGCGATCCCGACCTCGGCCGCCAAGACGGCCGGCGTGCAACTGGGCACGGCGGCGGCCAAGAAGATCCTGCACAAGCGCAGCCACGATCGCGCGGCCCTACAGATCGCGGACCCGACGGTGGAGGATTTCCCGCAGGGCACCCGTCCCGGCGAATGGAGATTCACCCCCGGCCCCGACGGAAAGACGTTGCTGGAGTTCGCCTTCCTGCCGAAGTGGGGCACCGTGAAGACGTTCGCGCTGCGCAACAGCGACCAGTTCGAGCCCAGTGGCCCGTACCCGCTGCGGAGTCGCGCCTATGCCAGGGACTTCAACGAGGTGAAGGCGCTGGGCAGCACAACGTCGACCCGGCGCACTGCCGAGCAGACCGAGATCGCGCGCTTCTGGGTCGGCAGCGCACCCACCCAGTGGAACAACATCGCCAACACGGTCTCCCGGTCGAAGGGTCACCACGACATGTGGACCGACGCCCGGATGTTCGCCCTGCTGAACATGGCGATGGCCGACGGCTACATCGCAAGCTTCGACACGAAGTTCGAGGTGCTGTTCTGGCGCCCGGTGACGGCCATCCGGGCCGCCTCGACGGACGGCAACCCGTGGACGAGGCAAGACAAGAGCTGGACGCCGTTGGAGTACACCCCGCCGATCCCCGACTACGAATCAGCGCACGCTGTCGAGGGTGGAGCGGCCGCCGCGGTGCTCGCCAGGTTCTTCGGCGACCGGACTCCGTTCGCGAACTGCAGTCCGTGGCTGCCGGATCCCAGCACCGCGTGTGGCGGGGCGGTGCGCCACTTCCGCAGCTTCTCGCAGGCTGCGGACGAGAACGCGGCGTCACGCGTGTATGTCGGCTTCCACTTCCGCAAGGGCGCCGACGACGGCAACCAGCGCGGTGACCAGATCGGCAACTACACCGTCCGGACTGCGTTGAAGGTGCTGCACAGATAGCCGGGGTGGTGGGAGGCGGCGTTCAGCCCAGCAGGCGAACCCGGAGGCGCCGGAGCACTCCGTCGTCGATTCCGATCGCGTCGAGGTAGCCCTCGAACGAGCCGAACGCCGCATCCGCCGCATCCCAG
>NZ_JBRIIO020000055.1:0-19484 GCF_052976845.2 Nakamurella sp. GG22
CGAACGGTGCCGGCAAGACGACGACAGTTCGGATCCTGGCCACCCTCGTGCGGCCGGATGTCGGTGCGGCAACAGTGGCGGGGTTCGACATTCTCCGCGAGCGGCGTGAGGTGCGCCGCCGGATCAGCCTCACGGGCCAGAACGTCGCCATCGACGAATTGCAGACGGGCGCGGAGAACCTCGAGATGATGGGCAGGCTCGCCGGCCTCACCGGGCGCCGCTCGCGGCTGCGCGCCCGCGAGATGCTCGAGTGCTTCGAGCTTGTCGATGCGGCCGGGCGCACCGTTGCCACCTACTCCGGCGGCATGCGGCGGCGCCTGGACCTGGCGTGCGGGCTGGTCGGCCGGCCGTCGGTCCTGTTTCTCGACGAACCGACAACGGGCCTGGACCTGCACAGCAGACAGGCGATGTGGGAGCTGATCGCGGAGCAGGTCCGGTCCGGGGTGGGCATCGTGCTGACCACCCAGTACCTGGAGGAGGCGGATCAGCTGGCGGACAGCATCGTCGTCATCGACGCCGGCCGGGTCGTCGCGTCCGGCACACCGGCCGAGCTCAAGCGGGCGGTGGCCGACCAGCGTCTCGACGTGCTTCTCCGCGATGACGCCGACCACCGGCGGGCGGTGGAGATGCTCGGTGACCGGGCCATTGCGTCGGATCGGGTCCTGCGTTCGGTGAGCGTGCCCACCGACGGTTCGGCGGCCGCCATCCGCCGCATGCTGGACGAGATCGACCCCGACGGCCGATCCATCACGAAATTCTCCGTGCACACCGCCACGCTCGATGACGTGTTCCTCGCCCTGACCGGGCACAGCACCAGCGGGTCCATCAGCACCGGGTCCATCGGCACCGGGTCTGTCGGCACCGCTCCTGCGGCGGAGCCGGTCCATGTCTGAGTCGCTCGTGGTGGATCCCGGTGCACCCGGTCGGTCCTCGGATCACACCGGTTCGGCGGCAAAGCTTCTCGGCGATTCGGCGACCATGGCTGCCCGCGGTCTGCGGCTCAGCCGGCGCAACCTCGACGTGCTGATCACCTCGTTGCTGCTGCCGGTCATCCTGATGCTGCTGTTCGTCTATCTGTTCGGCGGAGCACTGGACACCGGTGGCGGGTACGTGTTCTACGTGGTCCCCGGAGTGCTGGTGCTGTGTGCGGGTTTCGGGTCGGCGAGCACGGCGGTCAGTGTCAGCCAGGACATGCAGGGCGGGATCATCGACCGGTTCCGGTCGTTGGACGTGAGCGGGGCCGCGCTGCTCGCCGGCCATGTGGTGGCAAGCGTCGCACGGAACATGGCATCGACGATCCTGGTGTTCGGGGTGGCTTTCCTGATCGGCTTCCGTTCGGCAGCCTGTCCCGCCGGCTGGCTTGCCGCGGCCGGGATCCTGCTGCTGTTCATCGTGACGATCTCGTGGTTGGCCGCCCTGGTGGGTCTGCTGGCCCGATCTCCGGAGGCGGCCAACGGTTTCGCCTTCATCCTGATGTTCCTGCCCTACGCCAGCAGCGCTTTCGTTCCGATCGCGACGATGCCGACGTGGCTGCAGGGTTTTTCGGAGCACCAGCCGATCACCCCGATCATCGAGAGTGTCCGCGGGCTGCTGAACGGCACACCGGTCGGGAATGCGCCGTGGCTGGCGATCGTGTGGTGCTGCGGCATTCTCGCGGTGTCGGTGGCACTCTCCGGGCTCGCCTTCCGGCGCCGAACCAGGTGAGACCCGACGCTCAGCGGTGCACTGCCTGCCGATCGGCGAGCGTCGTCACCCCGGCCATGAACAGGTCGATGCCGGCGCCGTAGTACGCGGCCTCGTCATCGCACTCGGTCAGCGCATCGGCGCACTCCACCAGGTGCGGGAACCGGTCGGCGGGCAGTCCGACGAGCGCGGCGCGCTTCTGCGCGAGCACCGCCGCCCTTTCGTCCTGCGGTGTGCTGGTCTCGGCGCCGGGCCTCCCGGAGACCAGCATGATCGCCGTCTGCAGCGCGGCGCGCGACAGGTCGGCGCTCTGCCGGACCCCGAACCCGTTGCGCCGCAGGATGTCCAGCGACCGCTCGGCCAGCACCCGGCCCCGGTCGCAGACCAGCACCCGCTGTTGTGCCAGCGCCGTGCAGCCGGGGTGCCGGTGCAGGGCCGCGACGAGCGCGGTGAGCAGGACGTGCAGTTCCTCCAGACCGGCGCCGGGTTCGGCCTCCGGGAGATCGACGCTCTCCAGGATTCGGTCACCCATTGCGGCGAGCAGCTCGTCCTTGTTCTTCACGTGCCAGTACAGCGCCATGGGGGTGACGCCGAAGTCCTGCGCGATACGGCGGATCGACACCGCCGCGGGCCCATCGACATCGGCCAGGGCGAGCGCGTGATCGACGACGGCGTCGCGGGACAGCGGGGTGGCGTCGGAACGGGGCGCAGAAGTCGACGTCGATTTCATGTTGACAACTCTACACCGTAAAGGCTTTGCTATACGGCATACATGTACACCGTAGAGGAGCCCTTGTGGAACGATCCCGCTTGACCCTGCTGGCGGTGGCGCTCGCCACCTTCATGACCTATCTCGACAACAACATCATCAACGTGGCGATCCCGGCGATAGAGCGGGACCTGCAGCTGACCACCTCCGGGCTGGAGTGGATCGTCAGCTCCTACATCCTGGTGTTCGCCAGCCTGTTGCTGGCCGGCGGCCGACTCGCCGACCTCTGGGGACGGAAGCGACTGTTCCTCATCGGGCTCTCGATCTTCACCGCCGCGTCGCTGGCGGCCGGTTTCGCGACCTCGGTCGACGTCCTGGTGATCAGCAGGGCGGTGCAGGGTCTCGGCGCCGCGCTGGTGACACCGACCACCCTGGCGATCATCTCGGCGACCTTCCCGGAGGGGCGGCAACGCGCCGCCGCGGTGGGGATCTGGAGTGCGGTGGGCGCGCTCGCGTTGGCGGTCGGGCCGCTGCTCGGCGGGTTGCTGAGCGAGTACCTCAGCTGGGAATGGATCTTCTTCATCAACGTCCCGGTCGGACTGGGAACGCTGGCGCTGGCGGCGGTGGCGATCCGCGAATCGCGTCAGGATTCCGGACTGCGGCGGATCGACATCCCGGGCGTGCTCGCCTCCGCGGGTGCGTTGTTCGCTCTCACCTTCGGGCTGATCGAGGGTCACGACCGGGGTTGGACCTCACCGGTGATCCTCGGCTGTTTCGCGGTCGCGCTGGTGCTCGGGATCGTCTTCGTCCGACTGGAACGCCGGGTGGCGAACCCGATGGTGGCCATGTCGCTGTTCCGCGAGCGGGTGTTCAGCGGCGGACTGATCGCGCTGGTGATGTGGGGCTTCGGCTTGTTCGGGATCTACTTCTTCACCTCGCTCTACCTGCAGGGCGTGCTGGGCTTCTCGCCGACGGAGGCAGGGGCGGCCTTCGTCCCGATGGCTCTGCTGATGGCGGCCGGCGCGGTCGTCTCCGAGCGGGTGTCGCACCGGCTAGGCGCCCATCGGGTCGTCGCGGTGGCGATGCTGATGATGGCCGGCGGCATCGCATCGGTCAGCATGCTCGGGGCCGATGCCGGATTCTGGTCGCTGATGCCCAGTTTCGCGGTGATCGGGATCGGTGGCGGTCTCACGGTGCCGCTGACCTCCAGCGTCCTGGACGCGATGCCGCGGGACGAAGCGGGTGTCGCGTCGGGCATCTTCAACGCATCCCGCGAGGTGTCCGGCCTGCTCGGGATCACCGTGATCGGGGCAGTGCTGACCGCCCGCCAATCGGTGCTGCTCACCGGCGGGTCGACGCCGACCGATGCCTTCCTCGGTGGTTACCAGGCGGGGCTGCTGCTGGCCGCCGCGTTGGTCGCCCTCGGTGGTGTCGCCGCGTTCGTCGGCCTGCGCCGGCCGAACGTGCCCGTCGCGCCTGCCCCTGCGGAGCCGGCCGCGCCGGTCACCGTCTGATTTCGGCGGAGGGGTGGGCCGCACCTGCGTGTGGCCCACGCCGAGCTGTCCACCCCGCCCGCCGGCCTCACCAGCCCCGGGCGCGCCATTCCCCCAGATGCGGCCGCTCGTTGCCGAGCGTCGTGTCGTCACCGTGTCCCGGGTACACCACCGTCTCGTCGGGGAGCCGGTCGAACACCCTCGCCTCGAGATCGTCCATCAAGGACGAGAAGTTCTCGGGTGACGAGGTCTTGCCCGGACCTCCGGGGAACAGCGAGTCGCCGGTGAACAGGTGCGGGTTCCCGCCGGGGTCGGTGTAGAGCAGGGCGATCGAGCCGGGGGTGTGCCCGCGCAACGCGATCACCTCGAGGCGGCAGTCGCCGACCGGGACCGTATCGCCGTCTCCGAGACTGACATCGGTCCTGACGGGGATGGCATCGGCGTCATCGGCGCCGGCGTACAACGTCGCGGCCGTCCGTTCACCGACCGCGGACAGCGCCTGCCAGTGATCGCGGTGCGAGTGGGTGGTGACCACGGCGCGGAGAGGCGGTGTGCCAGCGGCACTCTCGAGCAGATTCAGGATCCTGTCCGCGTCGTTGGCGGCGTCGATCAGCACGGCCTCGTCGGTGTGCCGGCAGACCAGCAGGTAGGCGTTGTTGTCCATCGGACCCACCGAGATCTTGCTGACGGTGATCTCGGGAAGGGTGCGGGTCGAGGCTCGCCCGTGCGGCTCGACGTGACCGGTGTAGTCGCCGGTGTCGGACCCGCTCGCGGAAGATGGTGCGTCGTCGCTCATCTGCCAAACGGTAGGCGGTGTCACGGCGGGGGCAACTCGGCCGTCCCCGGCAATGGCAGGGTGGACGCCGGCGTCGCGAGGCCGACAGGGTTGGCCGGCATCCCGACCGGTGGGGGATCTGAACCGAGACCGGTGTTGATCCCGGTGGGGTCGGCGGCCGCCGCACGCAGCAGCGCCAACGCATGATCGAGCGGCATGCGCAGTGTGGGCGATTTGACCAACAGCCCGGAGATCACCCGCTCCAGCTGACCCGCGTGTGGATGCGGCGGGACGAGGTCGTTGACGACAGACAGCACGGTGTCCATGCCGGTCCCGCGGTCGAAGGGTGGGTGCCCCTCGACGCAGGCGAACATCGTCGCGCCCAGACTCCACGCATCGGATGCTGGCCCGGCCGGTTCGCCGTTGATCACCTCCGGGGCGAGGTAGGCGGGAGAGCCGACGATCACCCGCGGACTGGTCGTGGACGCCTCGTCGACGTTGCGGGCGATGCCGAAATCGCTGAGCTTCACCATCCCCTGGTGGGTGATCAGGATGTTGCCCGGTTTCACGTCGCGGTGGACGATGCCGACGGCGTGCGCGGACAGCAGAGCGGAGGCGACAGCCACCCCGACCGTGGCCGCGACGGCGGGAGCGAGCATGCTCCGCCGCGCGATGATCTGGGCCAGCGTCGTGCCCTCGACCAGCTCCATCACCAGCACCGGGCCGGTTTCGGTCGCGGGGACGATGTCGTACAGCGTGACGACGTGCAGGTTGGACAGCGCCGCGACCGCCCGTGCCTCCCGCAGGGTCCGCTCGCGCAGTTCCTCGGCGGCCGCGGGCGGGATGTCGCGCGGGATGTCGATCTTCTTCAACGCGACCCGGCGGCGCAGCAGCTCGTCGGTGGCGGCCCACACCGTTCCGTGCGAACCGCGCCCGATCATCCGGTCCGGCCGGTACCGGCCCGCGACGAGGCGATGCCCGCCGCGGCCGGTATCGCCCGGCGGCTCAGGTATCGCGCTCCGTCCTTGCGTCACCTACAGGCTCACAACGGTTCCGTTGGCAGCCGACTCGCGGGCGGCATCGAGCACCGCGGCGGTCGCCACCGCGTCCCGGGGGTCGACAGGCGGCGGGGCACCGCCCGTGACGGCGGCGGCGACCGCGGGGTAGTACAGGTCCCAGGCGCCCCGTTGGCTCGGCACGCGACGCGACGACTCCCCGTCGTAGAGGGTGCCCCAGGCCGACTCGGGCTCCACGCCCCAGCGGTCCCCGAGCGACGCCGGTGTGCCGCCTGCCTTCAACTGCTCCTCCTGGATGTCGAACCCATCGATGACGAACCCGGCGCGGGTCCCGTTGGCCTGCAGTCGGGGACCAGGTGCGGCCGACGCCATCGCGGCGGCCAGCGTCGACTGCACTCCGGCGGTGTGCCGCAGGTGCAGTTCGATGTCGTCCTCGGCCCCGGCCCCCGCCCTGATGGTGCGGAGCTCGGCATGCACGGTGGCCACCGGACCGAACAGGAACAGGGCCTGGTCGACCAGGTGGGGTCCGAGGTCGAGCAGGGTCCCGCCACCCTGCGCCGCGGTGCCGCCGTGCCAGCTCTCCTTGACCGGCTTGAAGCGATCGATGCGGGAGGTGAACCGGTGTACCGCGCCCAGCTCGCCGTCGTCGATCAGGCTGCGCAGCGTGCGGAGGTCGCTGTCCCAACGGCGGTTCTGGTACGGCGTCAGCACCAGTCCCGCCGCCGCCGCGTGTTCGGCCAATTCCCGGGCGTCCGGCGCCGTCAAGGCGAACGGCTTGTCCACGACGACGTGCAGGCCGAGGTCCAGCGCCTCGTGTGCGAGCGGCGCATGGGTGGCGCTGGGTGTGGTGATGGTCACCCCCTGCACACCGAGCGCGGCCAGCTCGGCGAGCGATCCGACCGGCGTCGCACCGGGGGCGTCGGTCCGCACCTGCGCCTGCCGCTCCGGGTTGCCGGTCACCACCGCCACCAGCTCCAATCCGGTCGCCGACGCGATCAACGGCCGATGGAAGATGCGTCCGCCGGAGCCGTAACCGGCGAGCGCCCACCGGACCGGGGGCGGGGTGTCGATGCTCATCAGGTCATCTTCCCGTCGGGTACCCGGCACCGCAGAATGCAGGGCTGTCGGACCACGCGCCTAGCATGGTTCAACGTGACAGACCACCTGATCGTGCGAGGCGCCCGCGAACACAATTTGCGGAACGTCGACATCACTCTGCCGCGCGACTCGCTGGTCGTCTTCACCGGATTGTCCGGTTCCGGGAAGTCGTCGCTCGCCTTCGACACCATCTTCGCGGAAGGCCAGCGGCGGTACGTCGAGTCGTTGTCGTCGTACGCCAGGCAGTTCCTCGGGCAGATGGACAAGCCGGACGTGGACTTCATCGAGGGGCTGTCGCCGGCCGTCTCGATCGACCAGAAATCGACCTCGCGGAACCCGCGGTCGACGGTCGGCACCATCACCGAGATCTACGACTACCTCCGGCTGCTCTATGCCCGGATCGGGCACCCGCACTGTCCGATCTGTGGCGAGCCGATCTCCAAACAGACCCCGCAGCAGATCGTGGACAGGGTCCTCGAGATGCCCGAGGGCACCCGGTTCCAGGTCCTCGCTCCGGTGATCCGCGAGCGCAAGGGCGAGTACGTCGACCTGCTGAACGATCTCCAGGCCAAGGGCTACTCCCGCGTCCGGATCGACGGCGTGGTCTACCAGCTGACCGAGCCACCGAAGCTCAAGAAGCAGGAGAAGCACTCGGTCGAGGTGGTCGTCGACCGACTGGTCAATCGGGAGACCGCGAAGCAACGCATCACCGACTCCGTCGAGACCGGGCTGGGCCTGGCCGACGGTGTGGTGATTTTGGACTTCGTCGACCTCCCCGAGGACGACCCGCACCGTGAGCGGCGGTACTCGGAGCGGCTCGCCTGCCCGAACAACCACCCCCTCGCGTTGGACGAGTTGGAGCCGCGGTCGTTCTCCTTCAACTCACCGTTCGGTGCGTGCCCGGAGTGCACCGGGCTGGGCACCCGCAAGGAGGTCGACGCCGACCTGGTGGTGCCGGACGGCTCGCAGTCGCTGGGCGGCGGCGCCATCCATCCGTGGTCAGCGGGCACGACCAGCGAGTACTTCACCAGGCTGCTCCAGGGGCTGGCCGAGGTGATGGGTTTCTCGATGGACACCCCGTGGGACAGGCTGCCGGCGCACGTTCGCAAGGCAGTCCTGCACGGCGTGGACGAGCAGGTGCATGTCACGTACCGGAACAGGTACAACCGGCAGCGCTCGTATTACGCCGAGTTCGAGGGCGTCATCCCGTATCTCGAGCGGCGTGCGGCACAGACCGACTCGGACTTCGCCCGCGAGCGGTACGAGGGTTACATGCGCGAGGTCCCGTGTCCGGTCTGTCACGGCACCCGACTCAAGCCGGAGATCCTCGCAGTGACGATCGAGCATGCCGAACTGGGCCGGCGGAACATCGCCGAGCTGTCGGCGATGTCGATCAAGGACGCCGCCGCGTTCTTCCCCGGCCTGGTGCTCAGCGAACGTGACCGGATGATCGCCGAGCGGGTGCTGAAGGAGGTGGACGCCCGCCTCGGGTTCCTGCTCGACGTCGGGCTGGACTACCTCTCGCTCAACCGGCCGGCCGCCACGCTGTCCGGCGGTGAGGCGCAACGCATCCGGCTGGCGACGCAGATCGGTTCCGGGCTGGTGGGTGTGCTGTACGTCCTGGACGAGCCGTCCATCGGCCTGCACCAGCGGGACAACCATCGGTTGATCCAGACCCTCACCCGGCTCCGTGATCTGGGCAACACGCTGATCGTCGTCGAGCACGACGAGGACACCATCCGGACCGCGGACTGGGTGGTCGACATCGGGCCGGGCGCCGGCGAACACGGCGGGAAGGTCGTCGTGTCGGGCACCGTCGCCGACCTCGAGTCGTCGGCCGAGTCGGTCACCGGAGCCTTCATCTCCGGGAGGCGGGAGATCGCCGTCCCGATGGTCCGCCGGCCGGTGAACAAACGGCGCAAGCTGACCGTGGTGGGCGCCCGGGAGAACAACCTGCGTGACCTGACGGTCGACTTCCCGCTCGGCACTCTCATTGCGGTGACGGGTGTCTCGGGCTCCGGAAAGTCCACCCTGGTCAACGACATCCTGCATGCCGTGCTGGCGAACCGGATCAACGGGGCCCGGATGGTGCCGGGGCGGCACACCAGGGTGACCGGCGTGGACGAGGTCGACAAGGTCGTCGGTGTCGACCAGTCGCCGATCGGCCGCACCCCCCGGTCGAACCCCGCGACGTACACCGGCGTGTTCGACCACGTCCGCAAACTCTTCGCCTCCACCACCGAGGCGAAGGTGCGGGGCTACCAGCAGGGCAGGTTCTCGTTCAACGTCAAGGGCGGTCGCTGCGAGGCCTGCGCCGGCGACGGAACGCTCAAGATCGAGATGAACTTCCTGCCGGACATCTACGTGCCGTGCGAGGTGTGCAAGGGCGCCCGGTTCAACCGGGAGACCCTCGAGGTCCATTACAAGGGCAAGAACATTGCCGAGGTACTGAACACCACCATCGAGGAGGCGGCCGAGTTCTTCGAGGCGATCGGGCCGATCCACCGGCATCTCAAGACGCTGGTCGAGGTCGGCCTGGGGTACGTCCGGCTCGGGCAACCCGCGCCGACCCTTTCCGGCGGCGAAGCGCAGCGGGTCAAGCTGGCATCGGAACTGCAGAAGCGGTCGACCGGCCGGACCGTGTACGTGCTCGACGAGCCGACCACCGGACTGCATTTCGCGGATGTCGAGAAACTGCTCGGCGTGGTGAACGGTCTGGTGGACAAGGGCAACACGGTGATCGTCATCGAGCACAACCTCGACGTCATCAAGACGGCGGACCATGTGATCGACATGGGTCCGGAAGGCGGCTCCGGCGGTGGCCTCGTCATCGCCCAGGGCACGCCGGAAGAGGTTGCGGCCGTTCCGGAGTCGTACACCGGGCAATTCCTCGCTCCCGTGCTTGCCGGTCGCGGGGTGTCCCGGGCGTCGAAGCCGCCGGTGGCGCGGAAAACCGGTGCGCGGAACGGTCGTGCAGCCAACGGTGCTGCGGTCAACGGTGCTGCGGTCAACGGTGCTGCGGTCAACGGCGGCGCTGGCAACGGCGGCGCCGGCAACGGCGGCGCCAGCAACGGGGGCGCCAGCAACGGTGCGGCCGTGAACGGCGGTGCGGCCGAGGAAAGCGCAGCGAACGGGAAATCGGTCAACGGCGCCGGCGTGCCGGCGGCCAGGAACGGCACGTCCAAGGCCGCGGCCACCGCTCGACCAGCCCGCGCGACGACGACCAGGGCAGCCGCCCAGCCGGACCCGGCCGTCGCGGCGGCGGCCAAGGCCAGGCGAAAGGCGTCCAAGCTGATCTGATCACATCGGGTGTGGCGGCTCCTGACCCACGTGACTGCTCCGGCGCTCGATCAGCACGACGTCACGCCACCTCCCGTGGTGTCGGCCCACGCGTTCACGGGTTCCGATGACCCGGAACCCGTGTGTGCGGTGCAGATTCAGGCTCGCCCGGTTCTCCGGATAGACCCCGGATTGGATCGTCCAGATCCCGGCAGCCTCGGTCGACGCGATCAGCGCTCTGAGCAGGGCGGTCCCCACTCCCCGTTGGGCTGAGCCGGGATCGACATAGACGGAGTGCTCGACGACGCCGCGGTAGACCGGCCGCGTCGACACAGGGGAGACCGCGACCCACCCCAGGATCAGGTCGGCGACGTCGACAGCGACCCAGCGGTGAGCGGCCAGTTTCACGGAGTCGAACTGCTCCCACGACGGCGTCTCGGTCTCGAAGGTGGCGTCACCCGTCGCGATCCCAGCGGCGTAGATGGCCTCCACCGCGGCCCAGTCGGCGACTGTCAACCCTCGGATCCGCGCTGCGCTGTCGGGGTTCTCGATGCCCATCACCAGGTGTCGGTCAGCCGGGTCGTGCCCAGGAAGACCTCGCCGTCCGACTCCCGGCGGAGCACGAAACGGCCTGTCACGGCGGGAATCTCGCCGTCCCCGGCAGGGGCCGACGTCTGGGAGGCCCCGGCCGCCACGGGTTCGGCGCCGGCCCGGCCCGCGCGCCAGATCCGCACCCGGTCGCCGGCGGTCAGCGTGATCCCGTCGGTGCGCGCATGCACCACCAGCGCACCCGCACCCGGCTGTGGTCCGTCCGTGGCGTGCACGGGCACGACCCAGGCGCCGATCCGGCGGCGCAGCGGTGCACCCGGCTTCGGCGGCGACAACGGTTGCGGCGCACCGACTGTCCCGCTCTGACCGGTTGCCGTGGGCAGCGTCGCCGACGCGATCGACGTCCAGAGTGCGGACCGCCTGACCAGCACGGCCGCGGTCAGGACCGCCGCAGCTGCCAGCAGGACAAGTACTCCGCTGACGAGATCCTGCGGCCGGACCGCAGCCACCAGCAGGCACGCCCCGGCGAGGACCGACGCCGCGGCGGCCGCCGTACGGCAACGACGCGACACCCGCCGGGACACCCCGCCGTCGCTCGTACCGACGGCCGGAACGGGCCCCGGGGGCGCTCCCGCCGCCTCACCCGGCGGGCCGTCACCGTCGTCGGTGGGTTCGGCGAGCGACACGACGGTCCTTTCAGCAGTGCAGTCCGTGGGTTGCCCGAGCCTGCCACGACGCCGACCGGAACTCCGACCCGACGGACGGGCCGCCGGCGGTTCGTGGCGATCGGCGCCCCGCGGGCCACCGCCACGATCGGCGTTCGGTTCGCGCCGCCTCCCACGCGCTCCGCGCATCGACAGGGCGGCGCGGGGGCCCCGTCGGCTCTGCGACAATCTGACCCTGTGAAGACGTTCGATTCCCTGTTCGAGGAGCTCACCGACCGGGCCACCACCCGGCCCGAAGGGTCCGGCACCGTCGCGGCGCTGGACGCCGGCGTTCATGCGCAGGGAAAGAAGTTGCTGGAGGAGGCCGGCGAGGTCTGGCTCGCGGCGGAACACGAGGACGACGACAGCCTCGCGTTGGAGATCTCGCAGCTGCTGTACCGCGCCCAGGTGATCATGATCGGTCGGGGCATCAGCCTGCAGCAGGTTTACGAGCATCTGTAGGGCCCGCGTCGATCGACCATCCCTGGCGCCAAAGTCCGGGAGCCGCGCGCGCCCGCATCCCGCCACCAGCCAGCGACCCGCAGTGCCGTCCACACCCGGTGGGCGACCCCCGAAGGAGTTCTTGATGTTGAAAGTTGCCGTGCCCAACAAGGGCACGCTGAGCGAACCGGCCGCGTCGATGCTGCGGGAGGCGGGGTACCGGCAGCGCTACGAATCACGTGATCTCACGGTGTTGGACGTGGCCAACGACGTCGAGTTCTTCTTCCTCCGCCCCAAGGACATCGCCGTCTACGTCGGCTCCGGCGAGCTGGACCTGGGTATCACCGGCAGGGACCTCGCGGCCGATTCCGCCGCCGAGGTCGACGAGCTGATCGGGCTCGGTTTCGGCTACTCGACATTCCGCTATGCCGGACCGGCCGACCGCGACTGGCACATCGCCGACCTCGCCGGCAAGCGCATCGCGACGTCGTACCCGCACCTGGCCCGGCGCGACCTTGCCGAGCACGGCATCGAGGCCAAAGTTATCCGGCTGGACGGGGCGGTGGAGATCTCTGTTCAGTTGGGGCTAGCCGACGCGATCGCGGACGTCGTCGATTCGGGCCGCTCGCTGCGTCAGCACGGGCTCGTCGCGTTCGGTGACGTGATTTGTGAGTCCGAGGCCGTGTTGCTGACCAGACGGGGCACCGAGGTCTCGTCGGCGGCCAGGCAGCTGTGCAGCCGGCTGCAGGGCGTCGTGTTCGCTCAGCAGTACCTGATGCTGGACTACGACTGCCCGGAACACCTGCTGGACAGGGCGACGGCCATCACCCCCGGACTGGAGTCGCCAACGGTCGCCCCGTTGGCGGACCCGTCATGGCGTGCCGTCCGGGCCATGGTGCGCCGGGCCGAGGTCAACCCGGTGATGGACGCGCTTGCCGAGCTCGGCGCCAAGGCCATCCTCGCCAGCGACATCCGCTCCTGCCGGTTGTGATCCCGGGGCCACCGTGACGTCGGCACCCGGGACGGCCGCTAGCCCGGGCGGCCCGGGATACGGCGGCGGGGTTCCGCCGAACTCAGGGCACAGCGCCTGGTGTGCGCACCACTGACACATCGAGCTCGGCCTCGGCGGGAAATCCCCCGTCTCCAATGCCCTGGTGATCGCCCGCCAGAGTGCGCCCACCGCTGACTCGAAGCTGATCAATTCCTGCTCCGACGGCGCGTACTGCAGGGTCAGCCCGTCGGCCAGGTAGATGAGCTTGAGCTGGGCGGGCAGCACCCCGCGCAGCCGGTAGATCATCAGTGCGTAGAACTTCAGCTGGTAGAGCGCCCTGGCCTCGAAGTCGGGCCCGGGCGGCCGACCGGTCTTGTAGTCGACGACGCGCAGCTCACCGGTCGGCGCGAGGTCGAGCCGGTCGATGAATCCGCGCAACGGCACCGGGCCGGCGATCTCGATCTCCAGCGCCAGCTCGCACGCCTCCGGATCGAACCGCCGGGGGTCTTCCAGTGAGAAGTAGGTCCGGACCAGATCCTCGGCGGAGTGGAGCCAGCCGGTCATCTCGGCCGGGTCGACCACCCCGGCCAGGTCGGGGTACTCGGTGGACATTCGTTCCCAGGTCGGAGCGACCAGCGCTGCGGTGAGATCCGGGGTCCGCTGCTCCGCCGGCCGGCCGAACATCTGCTCCAGCACGCTGTGCACCAGCGTGCCGCGTGCGGCCGGGGCGCTGGGTGCCTCCGGGAGCCGGTCGACCGCCCGCAGCCGGTAGAGCAGCGGGCAGGTCTTGAAGTCGCCGGCCCGGGACGGTGACAACGCCAGCGGACGCCGGATCCGTTCGACCGGCTCGTCCTTGACGACCGCCGGCTGGTCGACCATTGCCCCGGCCGGCACAGCCGGACGGGCAACGGGATCGCCGGCGATCGTTGTGGTCATGGGCGTCACGGTAGTTCGGTGCACCGACAGGCGGCCGTGACGCGCCGCCGCGTCGTGCCCGCTGTTGCCGGCCCGGTTGCACTCACCCGGCCTACCGACGCGCGGCAGCCACTACCCTGCGAACGTGAGTAGCAAGGACTCCGGCACCGCGGACCCGGGTCGACGGTGGACAGCGAACGGTGTGGTCGTCGGCCGCATCGCTGGCGTACCCATCTCGGTCGCCCCGTCCTGGGTGCTGTCGGTGGTGATCATCGGTGCGCTCGGCGTTCCGGTCATCGCGCAGGTGGTGCCCGGTACCGGGCCGTTCGTGGCAGTTGCCGTCTCGGTGCTGTTGGGCCTGTTGCTCGGGGCGAGCGTGCTGGCCCACGAGCTCGGGCATTGCCTTGCGGCCCGGCTGCTCGGGATGAACGTGGTCGGGGTCCGGCTGTACCTGCTCGGGGGCGTCTCGGAACTGCAACGGGTGCCCAGGTCGCCCCGTGAGGAGGCCGTCATCGCCGCGGCCGGGCCGGCGGTGTCCGCGGTCCTCGCCGGTCTGTCCTGGCTCGTGGTCCAGCTGACCGAACCGGGCACCGTTACCTGGTTACTGGTCATGCTGCTGGCACTGTCCAACCTGGTGGTGGCCGTCTTCAACGTCCTGCCCGCCCTCCCACTCGACGGCGGCCGGGTGCTCCGGGCAGCCGTCTGGGTGCTGACCGGCAACCGGCGCACCGGCACGACCGTCGCCGTGATCGGCGGGTATCTCATCTCCCTGCTGCTGGTCGGGTACGCAGTCGCACTGCTGATCGGCGACGGTGCCGACGCCCTGCTGCCGGCCGGGATCGCCGTGGCGATGGCGTTGTTCGTCGCCGTCGGCGCAGCTGCCGAGCGGGGCCGGCGGGCCCGGTCGACCTGGCCGGCGGGGCTCCCGCTGACCGCGCTCGCCCGCCCCGTGGTGCAACTTCCCGGCGAGACGCCCATCGCCCTCGCCCTGCAGGCCGCCGGCGGCCGTGCGGTCCTGGTGATCGGGCCCGACGGTGTCACCCGGGGCGTGCTCGACAGCAGGGCTGCGCAGGACCTGGTGCTGCGGGCTCCCGGCGCCCCGACCTCGTTGGCGTCCATCCACCTGCCTCCCGAGTCGATCGTGCTGCCCGACGACGCCCCGGCCGCCGTCGTCGGGCGCGCGCGTCGTGCCGGCTCCGCCGCGTTCCTGCTGATCGACGAGGCCGGTAGGCCGGCCGGCCTGCTCCACCGCGAGGACATCCTGGCCGCCGCCGCGCGGCGTCCGGCCCGTTGGTGGGAGCTCGCGCATTCAGCACCCGCCGCGGCGCAACCGTTGCACCAGGACCCGACCGGGAACCGGCAACCAGACCAGCGGCAACCAGACCAGCGGCAACCAGACCAGCGGCAACCAGACCAGCACAGAGAGAAGCACGTGTGAATCGCGATTTCGGTCCGGGCGACCGGGTCCAGCTGACCGACTCGAAGGGACGCAAGTACACCGTAGTGCTGGAGGAGGGAGCGACGTACCACACGCATCGCGGCGCCCTGGCGCACGACAGTCTGATCGGCAGGCCCGAGGGAAGCCTGATCACCTCGGCCGGTGGCACGTCCTACCTGGCGCTGCGGCCGCTGCTCACCGATTACGTGCTGTCGATGCCGCGCGGGGCAGCGGTGATCTACCCGAAGGACGCGGCGCAGATCGTGCACTGGGGCGACATCTTCCCCGGCGCAACGGTTCTCGAGGCCGGGGCAGGGTCGGGCGCACTGACCTGCTCGCTGCTGCGGGCGGTCGGCAGCGAGGGCAGGGTGATCTCCTACGAGATCCGCCAGGACCACGCCGACCATGCCATCCGCAACGTGGAGCGGTTCTTCGGACACCGCCCGGAGAACTGGTCGCTGACCGTCGGCGACATGGCGGACCACTCCGGCCAGGTGGATCGGATCGTCCTGGACATGCTCGAACCGTGGTCGGTGCTGCCGACGGTGGCCGACCATCTGGTGCCCGGCGGCGTACTGACCGTGTACGTCCCGACCACCACGCAGCTGTCCCGCATCGCCGAGGACATCAGGGGGCACGGCGGGTTCACCGAGCCGGCCGCCTGGGAGTCGCTGCACCGGCCATGGCACCTGGTCGGCCTCGCCGTCCGGCCGGAACACCGGATGATGGGCCACACCGCGTTCCTGCTCACCGCCCGCCGGCTCGCCCCCGGAGTCGTCGCACCGCGGCCGCAGCGACGTCCCACCTCGGGCGGCCGGTGATGGGTCGCCGGTGCGAGCCGGCCTGTGTTCGTTGGATATCGCCGACGTAACGATCTGAAATCGTCGTTCCGACGGCGTGCGGGCGCCTCTCATCACCCGCAATGAGGTTTGTCACGGTATGGGTGTTTAGACCGCCGTCGGGTGGGTTACTTCTGGAATAGTTCCGACCTCGTCGGTCGACGGCACCTGGTGGATCCCCGTTGGTTCCCAAGGTCTGTCGGTCACCGCAGGTAGGCTTCAATCCTGCAGGCTCCGATGTGAGGGGAGGGCAATGTGACCGAGTTCGACTCGCCGGAAGGCGTCGACAACACGCCGGGCTCAGGCCCGGAGGATGGTTACCGGCAGACTCCGGCTCAGCTCAGCGCGCAGATTCGCGTGCTCAACGATGAGGTCGCCCAGCTGCGTCGCCGGCTCGCGCTGGTACCGAGCGACACCAGGCCGCTCGAGCGGCAACTGACCGAATCGGCGAACCGGATCAACGCCCTTTCGGAACGCAACGAAAAGCTTGTCGTCACCCTGCGTGACGCCCGGGCTCAGCTGCTCCAGCTGAAGGAAGAAGTCGATCGGCTGGCGCAGCCGCCGAGCGGATACGGCGTCTACCTCGGCGAGGCACCCGACGGATCCGTCGAGGTGTTCACCGGCGGCCGGCGGATGCGGTTGTCCGTCTCGCCCACGGTTGACGTCACCGGGCTCAAGCGCGGCCAGCAGGTTCGCCTGAACGAGGCTCTGACAGTTGTCGAGGCCGGCGAGTACGACGTGGTGGGCGAGGTCTGCTCGCTGCGCGAGGTTCTCGACGGTGGTCGGGCTCTTGTCGTCGGTCATGCCGACGAGGAGCGGGTCGTGCATCTGGCCGCCCCGCTGATGGACATCCCGCTCAAGCCGGGTGATTCGCTGCTGGTCGACAGCAAGGCTGGATACGCCTACGAGCGGGTGCCGAAGTCGGAGGTCGAGGATCTCGTCCTGGAGGAGGTGCCCGACGTCGAGTACGGCGACATCGGCGGCCTGACGAGGCAGATCGAGCAGATCCGGGACGCCGTCGAGTTGCCGTTCCTGCACTCCGACCTCTTCGCCGAATACCAGCTGAGGCCACCGAAGGGTGTGCTGCTCTACGGCCCGCCCGGGTGCGGAAAGACGCTGATCGCGAAGGCCGTGGCGAACTCGCTGGCCAAGCAGGTGGCGCTGCTCCGCGGCGAGGAGAAGGTCACCAGCTACTTCCTCAACATCAAAGGCCCGGAGCTGCTCAACAAGTACGTCGGCGAGACCGAGCGGACCATCCGGCTGATCTTCCAACGGGCGCGCGAGAAGGCCTCCGATGGCACCCCGGTGATCGTGTTCTTCGACGAGATGGATTCGGTCTTCCGCACCCGCGGGACCGGTGTGTCCTCCGATGTCGAGACGACGATCGTCCCGCAGCTGCTCAGCG
This sequence comes from Nakamurella sp. GG22, assembly GCF_052976845.2. NCBI lineage: Bacteria > Bacillati > Actinomycetota > Actinomycetes > Nakamurellales > Nakamurellaceae > Nakamurella > Nakamurella sp. GG22. The sequence goes on from NZ_JBRIIO020000055.1 coordinate 17,336, forward strand.
AGATCGACGGCGTCGAGGGCCTGGAGAACGTCATCGTGATCGGCGCCTCCAACCGCGAGGACATGATCGACCCGGCGATCCTCCGGCCGGGCCGGCTGGACGTCAAGATCAAGATCGAACGCCCGGACGCCGAGGCCGCGCGCGACATCTTTACCAAGTACCTGCTGCCCGAGCTGCCGATCCATCCCGAGGACCTTGCCGAGTTCGCCGGGGATCGCCGCGAGTGCATCAACGCGATGATCCAGCACACCGTCGAGCGGATGTACACCGAAACGGACGAGAACCGGTTCCTGGAAGTGACGTACGCGAACGGTGACAAGGAGGTCCTGTACTTCAAGGACTTCAACTCCGGAGCGATGATCCAGAACATCGTCGACCGGGCGAAGAAGGCCGCGATCAAGGCGCGCATCGAAACGGGCATCAACGGTCTGCGGGTGTCCCAGCTGCTCGATGCCATCACCGACGAGTTCGCCGAGAACGAGGACCTGCCGAACACCACGAACCCGGACGACTGGGCGCGCATCTCCGGCAAGAAGGGCGAGCGGATCGTGTACATCCGCACCCTGGTGTCGGGCAAGCAGTCCGAGGGCTCACGGGCAATCGACACCGCGTCGAACACCGGCCAGTACCTGTAGCACCGGAAGCAGTGCAGCGATGCCCCCGAACGGGCGGCCACCCGTGACGTTCGGGGGCATTGCCATGCCCGGCCGCCAACCGCGGGTGGTGCGCAGGCGGGCGCGGTGGGCGATCGGCACCGCCGTGCTCGGCAGGCCGGCGTACATCAACACCGGCAGCGAGACCGCGCTGCCTGCCGATCGCAGCGTGGAAGCGTTCCGGCGCAACACCTTCCGGGTGCTCGACGCCGCCGTCGAGGCCGGGATCGACTGGGTCGACACCGCCCGCTCCTACGGTCGGGCGGAGGAGTTCGTTGGGCAGTGGTGGCGCTCGCGCGCGGATGCCGACCCCGACTGGCCGGAGCGCGCGCCCACCGTCTCGAGCAAATGGGGTTACGCGTACGTCGGTGACTGGAATCCTGACGCCGAGGTTCACGAGATCAAGGAACACTCCATCCAGCAGTTCGAGCGGCAGTGGCAACTGACCGTGCGGACCCTGCCGAGGGTGCACCTCTATCAGGTGCACTCGCTCACGGCGGACTCGCCGCTGTTCGATGACGGCCCGCTGCTCGACGCCCTCGCCCGGCTCCGCGACTCCGGCGTCGCGGTCGGGTTCTCGACCTCCGGACCGGGGCAGGGCGAGACGATCCTGCGCGCGCTGGACGTCACCCGCGGCGGCGCCGCACTGTTCTCGGCGGTGCAGTCCACCTGGAACCTGCTGGAAACCAGCGCGGGCGAAGCCCTGGCGAAGGCGTCCCGCCGGGAACTCACCGTCATCGTGAAAGAGGCGCTGGCGAACGGGCGGCTGGTCACCTCGCCGCCCGATGTGCTCCGGTCGCTGGCCGAGCGGCACAAGGTCGGGACGGACGCGGTCGCGCTGGCCGCAGCCGCCGCACAGCCGTGGGCGAACCGGGTGCTGCTCGGCCCCGCCGGGCCTGCACAGCTGGCGCAGAACCTGCTGGCCGACACCCTCACCCTGGATCGCGAGGACCTGGCGGAGTTGACCGGGTCGGCATTGGACCCTGCCGAGTACTGGGAGGGTCGCTCCGAGCTGCCCTGGCGCTGACGCCCGCTGGTGGGACGGCAGTCTCAGCTGTCGGCGGCCCTATCGGCGGCGTCGGCCGGCCGCATGGCGTCCAGCCCCGACTCCAGTTCGTCGAGGACGCGACCCGTCTCGACCACCATGGCTCCCAGGAAGACACCACGGGCCAGGTTGGCCGCCAGCATGTCGGCCAGGTCCGCGTTGATCTCCCCGATCTGGGCCCGGCCGACCGCGATCGAGCGGCGCGCCGGACCGCCGACAACCTCTGCGGCGGCGTCCTTCTCGGCCCGCAGCATGGTGTGCGCGAAGGCCTCGATCGCGTCGGCGGCGGCGCTCAGCATCGATGACGCCATCGGCATCGGCGGCTGCGAGCCGTCACAGTCGGGGACCTTCGTGGCGATGTCCCGGACCGTCCTGGCCAGCGTCCGGACCTGCACCTCGACGATCTGCAGGGTGTCGTTGGCCTGCTGCAGCCGGTCGAGCGCGTTCACCC
>NZ_JBRIIO020000056.1:0-18803 GCF_052976845.2 Nakamurella sp. GG22
AGGCTCCCACCTCAGGATCGGACCGCAACACCTACACAGACGATCTGACACGCCCACAGGTGACGCCGCTCGGTACCGTCCAGGACAACGCGCGGAACAGCAGCCCGGACACAGAGTCAAAATTTGGCGGTGGCCCCGACCAGACAGTGCAGGTGGTTGGCAGCGACGATGGGCCGGCCACCGGAAATGTGGGCAAGTTGGAGCGCCCCGTTACTGCAAGTGCTGAGCTGGATCAGATCGAACTGGATCAATCCAGCAACGGCACTCAACCCAAAAAAGGCATGGGCCCGATCGGTGAAGCTGGTTCGGAAAAGGTTGAAATAGAGGCTACTGGAAGTACGAGCGGTGCAGTTGGCTACATGTCGTACGCGTCCGGGACGGAGATTACTTACGGACAGGACCATTTTCTGGAGGCACACCATATTGTGCCGAACGCCGTAGGTCGCGGAACAACGGAGCTACCTGATCATCCAGCCTACGACAGCCGCAAGGCGCCGGCAGTCCTTCTCGAGGAGGGAAAGCACGGTCTGGTTACCGAGTCACAGCGGCTCCTGCGGGCACAATTTCCTGACGGGACTACCTACGCAGACGAGCGCTACATCGCTAAAGAGTCACTGAAGAAGGCGAACTTCAGTGAAACTGAAGCCGAGAAGCTCATCCAAGGCGCTGACGAATACTACATGAATGTATTGGGTTGGGACCTAGACACTCAGGTTACTGCAGCCCGCGAGCCGGAGGAGTGGACCCAGAAACACGTCACCAACGAAGGCCGGGAGGATTCCCAACTGTCCGCAACCAGCGGTGTTGGCTACATGTCGTACGCGTCCGGGACGGAGATTACTTACGGACAGGACCATTTTCTGGAGGCACACCATATTGTGCCGAACGCCGTAGGTCGCGGAACAACGGAGCTACCTGATCATCCAGCCTACGACAGCCGCAAGGCGCCGGCAGTCCTTCTCGAGGAGGGAAAGCACGGTCTGGTTACCGAGTCACAGCGGCTCCTGCGGGCACAATTTCCTGACGGGACTACCTACGCAGACGAGCGCTACATCGCTAAAGAGTCACTGAAGAAGGCGAACTTCAGTGAAACTGAAGCCGAGAAGCTCATCCAAGGCGCTGACGAATACTACATGAATGTATTGGGTTGGGACCTAGACACTCAGGTTACTGCAGCCCGCGAGCCGGAGGAGTGGACCCAGAAACACGTCACCAACGAAGGCCGGGAGGATTCCCAACTGTCCGCAACCAGCGGCATCGATTGGTGAAGTGATGGTGTGTAGATGGTCGATTATTTGGCACGGTTTGATCGAGCGGTTTCTAGCTGTCGTTGCAACACGTCGTTAATGCATTGCGCTCGAGGAAGGTTATTAAGGCGTTCCGCTGGTGTGTCCCAGCCGAGGGTTTTCCGTGGTCTGCTGTTGAGCTGTGCAGCGGCGGCGATCAAATCCGCGGGGCTGTGAACCCTGAGGTCGGTGCCCGTTGGGAAAGTACTGGCGTAATAGGCCATTGGGCGCTCCTATGTATGTCAAGCGGCTACGGGGGCATCGATTGGGATTGGTTTCGGCGGCCGGGTAGCCGCTTGGATGCGCCGGTAGAGCCGCCGGGCGAGTGCGCGTTTGAGGCAGCGGCGGACGTCTCGATGGGTCTTGCCCTGCGCGGTTCGCTTGGTCTCGTAGGCACGTGATTCGGCGTGGCAGCGGAGCCGGGTGATCGCTATGACGGGTCTTCAGAGTTAGCAGGGAAGCGGAGTTCTGGTTGACACCCGGCGGGATGCGCGGGTGCCGGCGAATCGTATGCGGCGTTTGTGGTTTTCGGTGTTCCGGAAGCCGAACGCGGTTCGGCCGACGTGTTTGACGATGCGGTTGTAGCCCTCGGTGCGTCCGTTGCTGATGCCGGCCTTCGCAGAAATGGTCGCGACACCGTCGGCCATTTGCTTCCATTAGCCACGAGCTGTCAGCTTCCGCAGCCAACGCACTTCGAGTGATCTTCCCTTTGGGCGGCAAATGCGTCAATCTTCCTCCCACCGAATTGTGACACGGTCGCCACCTATTAGTGGACTTAATGGAAGGAAAGCCATCACGAACATCTCGCCATATGTTTTTGCTTTCCACAGCTCGACACTAGCTGCAAGGAGCTGGTATTCGAAGATTGAACCAACTGCAACAGTGACAGGCCCGTTCGTCTCCAAGGTATAACGCCCACCGTGTCCGTCATCGACTTTCGCCCATTTTTTCCACTTCGGGGTAACGCTGTCTAGGACTACTTCTACGATCTCAGGGGGCACCACGGCGTGTTCCACTGAATAGCGAATCATGTTGGTATCATCTGTCTTTTGATTATTGGTGTTGATGCGCCCAATATCGCGTCCGAGATGGCCCCAGTCTAGCTGTGCATCCACCCCGGACCCGGTGACTAACGGCTGCCAATCATCCCAAGTTATCAGCCCATACTGAGATGTAGCCACCTTTCGCAGCTGGTGCAATTGCCCATCCGGGTGCCGCGCCACGATCCAAGTCGCGATGGTTCTCGCTTGAATGCCTGACCCATTGTATATACCGAACGGTAACGAGTTCGGGGGACCACTCAGGATGCCGCCATACGGGACCCACACGTCGGACCATTCGAAGTTAGGTATGAACCCGGTGTTCTTTCCATCGAGGATCCATAGGCCACCGTCTAGTCCTCTGGAGTAGATTTCTCCAAGACTTCCCGAGAAGGGCGGACCGAAGGTCCGAGCCGAGAGCTCGCCAGAGCCCGCTCCGCCGAAAGGCACCCAACCCTGCCAATTGGGCAATGAATCGTCCCCTTCGTTGCCATAGATTTGACCGTCTTGCCCCCGGCCAAGTAGCAGAACGCGAGGACCGCTTTGTTTGGGATTGCGCCCAGCAATGGGACTCGATGTCCAATGTCCTTGGAGCGACTCCCACGGTGCCCATGCGTCTGGATCGAGCCACTGTTTCCCTGCATCGTCGTACTGGAAACGCTGTGACGTGAACCAGTACGCATTGTCTGAGCCAAGAGCAAATACGTAGGATGGATAGGACGGATCTACGGTGTCCGACCTGTATACAACTGCCATCCTGCCTACGGTCTTGAGTTGGCCCAGGGGCTTCCAATCAAGCCATGTTCCGTTTTTCTGCTGAAAGCGGTAATGTATCCTCCCGTCGGCGAAGCGTCCTAACGCGACCCTTTGCACGCCGGGGTCCTCTTCGTGTAACGGCAATGGAATTACAGCGGGTGGGGCCGTCAGATCAAGTGTTCCACCTAACGAGATCCATTCCCCCCAGGTGGCGGTGCGATAATCGGCTTGCTCGATATACTGCAGGTTCCCGCTTACGCCTCCAACGAAGACGGCATTAGTTGCTCTTCTGCGATTCACGCTTATTGCTGGAGCAGTCGCTGCGGCGCCGCCGAGTGACCGCCAGTCGCCCCATGCCCTGCCTCCCACTTTTCCAATCTTTTCTCTTCGGATAGCAAAAATGGAGTTCCCCTGGCCACGAACGAATAGCGTTTCTACGCCAAATGCGCATTCGTCGTCGACCTCCGTGAGTGACCGCTGCGGCTTGACATCCGACTCGCCAGGAGGCTGCCATGGGCCGTCCACCTTATTCTGCCAACGGCGCCATAAGGCACCGTCTTCGCCGCGCATAGCGACATACATTCCACCAGGCTCATGAAGGCTTGCGGCCGGGCCGGTGGTAGCCGAACCTCCGAGTGATTCCCAGCCGGACCAAGTGCCGTTACGGGTAACCTGCCACATGTGGGCAATTGCGTTGTCCGCAAGCCGCGCGAAGACTACCAATCGCCCCCCGCCCTGCAGAACCACGGACGGATCGCTGGTAACTGGTTCTGCCGACAGCTGCCGCCAGCCGACCCAGATTCCGTCTACGTGGTTCTGCCAGTTCTCATATAGGGTATTGTCGTCACCACGGACGACGACGTATAGACCGCCGGGATCATTCAGGCATGCCGCCGGGCCGGTGGTAGCCGAACCGCCGAGTGATTCCCAGCCGGACCAAGTGCCGTTACGGGTAACCTGCCACATGTGGGCAATTGCGTTGTCCGCAAGCCGCGCGAAGACTACCAATCGCCCCCCGCCCTGCAGAACCACGGACGGATCGCTGGTAACTGGTTCTGCCGACAGCTGCCGCCAGCCGACCCAGATTCCGTCTACGTGGTTCTGCCAGTTCTCATATAGGGTATTGTCGTCACCACGGACGACGACGTATAGACCGCCGGGATCATTCAGGCATGCCGCCGGTCGGCCTGTGCAAGATCCGCCGAGTGATGCCGCGCTGGTCCAAGTGCCGGTTAGGGATCCTTGCGCCATGCGCCGAATAGCATTGTCGGTACCGCGCGCGAAGAGGGCCAATCGCCCACCCGCTTCGCGGGTCAGAGCCCCGGCGCTCATTACGCTTTCGGACGTAAGGTGTATCCACGGCATGGCGGTCCTGTCTGTAGTCGTCACAATCGACGCTGCTCGTTTCGGAGGCCGCTCGATGGCTCATCGCGATGGAGCCCTCTGTCCCCCGGATGACGAGAACCATGTGCATCGGGTCGGTCGACCGACGGCAACAACGGCACTGGCCGTCGTCACCGACGCACTTGCTCAACTCCCGTTAGCGGTAAGGTTCTCGACCCGGCGGGCGGGTCCAAGTGCGGGCCGACGGGGCCGGCGGAACCCACGAGTTCGTGGACTGGCTGACCGGCGTCGGGTGCAGTACTGGGGTGGGGTTCGGACCAAAAGTGACAGCGGGCCCACTACGACGGCAACTGATGCTGGACCGAACATGCAGTACTTGGGTTTAGTGCTCGATCCACGAGAAAGTGGCCCGCGAAAGGGGAGGCAGACGCTGCAGATCACCTACGAGGTACATCGGATATGTAAAATTGAAGAATTTTGCCTTCCTGAGCGTTAGATGCTGGCCGTTGTGGACTTGGTGAGCCCACAGTGACTCTGAATCCCAATTGTGATCGTCCTGCGTCCAAATTGTCCAGCTATTCCCCTCACCGTCGGGTAGGTTAAGTTCCTTACGCCACCCCAAGTCGCACTGTATTACGAATTCCACAGCATCAGTTGCTGGATCTAGCACATCGTACTCAACCGTCATCTTTATGACGTCACCATCATCCAAAGTCATTCCGTTTTGGAGCCAAATCCATTCCACTTCGTAGGGCCAGTAATGATGCAGTTTCACGTACGGCGGATAGGCTGATCGATCTGTGTTTATAGTCTCCGTGTTAAACCCGTGAGCTCTTATCGTGACGATCTCATTGTCACCTAGTGGCTCCACAAAGTACTGGGTGCCACCGCGACCATCGCCGGCGCGAATATTGGAGACTGCCAACTGCTGATCGCCTTTTTGGAAATGTACACCGGGCGGATTCACCCCTCCCGACCAGTCGACCTGAACCCACACTTTTGCCCACCTTTCAAATCGCCGCTCGAGGGGCCCACCGTGAAGCTCTGTAACTGCTCACCTGGGCTGAAGATGGAAGCTAGTTAGTGGTCGCTGCACTACGAGATCGCGAATACTCATAACGTGTGGCATTGGCAACGTCCGCGAGCTTCACGACGAGGTCCTCCACGGACTCGATGGGAAAAACCTCTTCGCGCAGCACAACGTTTGGCCTTGAGGCCTCACCCGTCGCCACGAAGAGTTGCATCAATCTCTGGAGTTGACCCGAACTATCAATAGGAAACTGTAATGTCGGAACTGCTCGACAAAGCACCTTCACGATTTGATTCGCTTCGGGATAGTGCGACAGAACAGCGTTGATGACAGGAAGGTCCTCGGCGGTATACACGGGACCCCCCGTTGGCTGTGAAATGGGCACCGAACGCGCGTCTGCACAGAGTGCTCGTCCGACGTCAACCTGTCAACGCGTAGGCGGGGCACGCAAAGTGCGACGGTAGGAGAGATTATGGCAACTGCCTCAGATGCTTCGCCCGATACTGGTCTGCGCGGAGCCACACCACCCGATCGGCACCGCCCAATATAAACTTGCAGTCACGCTGTGTGGGTGTGTGCTTGACGAAAGCGTCAGAACGGGTCAAAACCAGTTCACGATCGAGTACACCGCTACCCAGTTCGCCGATCTGCTGCAGCGGGCTGGCCAAAAAGACCGGCTGATCCTGTAAATGATCGCATTGTTCGGTGCACTCTGGTCGCGATAATTGGCGCCATTTTCGAGCACACGTGCGCGGCGCGGCGAACAGCCTGGGGCATCACCGCAGGTCACTGGCAGTGTCGACGCGGATTTGAATGGGCGCGGGAGGTCTCCCGCTCGGCGTCTACCTGGTCCACAACAACCGCCATGCCGCCCGATGTCCTGCAGGTGCATCCGACGGCAGTCCCAAGCCCGTCCGCGTCTTCGCTGCCGCACAGCGCCGCGCGGCGCCACATCGGACGACGCAACGGCTGGTCAACCAACGACGCATCGACGATCGGTCAGATCGTGGCGATGTTTCGGCCGTCGCTTCGACGAGCGTCTGACGCTATCGGCCGATTTCGGTGGCGAGGTTGTCCGCAGTAGGGCGGGCACCCCGGTGAGCTCCCGTAGGAGTATCGAATTATCAACCCGCTCTCGTCGCGATCGCCGAGATGGTGGGCACGCTGCGCAGCGCCACGAGCCGTCTCGCCGACGCGTGACCGCGGTTGCCGGGCATCGTCGGTGGCCTGAGCTGTGAATTGCCAGATTAGTTGGCACCTTCGAACCACGCCAACTGGCATCAAATTCGAACAGGCGTGCGCCGGTCCACACCCCGCTATTCGCATCGGCGCAGGTCAGCGCGCTGACCAGCTTGCGGAGGATGCCATCTACCGTGGAAGAAAGGTGCCACTTACCTTGGCAGACGACACCCTTGGCACGCTCGAGGGACCGGCAGCACTCAAGAACATCATGGATCAGTCACAGCGTGCGTTCCCGGACACGGTCTGGACGATCGACGAGCAGGTGGCCAGTCAAGATGCGGTCGCCACCCGGTTCACCTGGAACGCCACTCACCGGGGCGACTTCAACGGCCTGCTTGCCACCGGCAAGCGTTTCTCCGTGGCAGTGGTTTCCTTCGACAGTTTCCGTGATGGACGGATGGCGCAGACGCGCATGTTCCGCGACAATTTGCATCTGCTGGGTCAGCTTGGATTCATACCCGAGCGCGAAGCACTGGCGCAGGAAATCGCACAGCACACGCGGCGCGCGACACTTGCCACCGGGCAAGGCGCTGACTAATGACTACCGGCAATCGGGATGTCGCTAACAGGTCCATCGGTAAGGTCATCAACCACGGTCGGACACGGTCACGACCTTTGCAGCAAGTGGCCGGACCGCTCGTACCGCTCGCCAAGATATCCCTTGGTATGGCCTGTCTTAATGGGCGTCGCGGTAGGCGTCTAGGACCTCCTTGCCTATGCGGCCTCGTTCACTGACTTGAAGGCCCTGCTCCTTCGCCCAAGCCCGCACCTCTGCGGTGTGCTGGCGATCGGTTCGCGTTGATGTCGACGATTTGCGTCGTGCCCGCTTGCCGCCCTGCACGAGCCGAGCGGCGTCGATGAACTTGGCCAGTACGTTCTCGAGCTCCTCCCGGTTCTCCGCGGACAAATCGATCTCGTACTGGTTCGGACCGAGACCGAAGGCGCACGTGATGACGTCATCAGTGGAGCCGTCGATGTCATCCACAACCGTGACTTGAGTTTGAGTGACCATGCCGTGAATGGTACGGGAAATGACACAAGCCGGGTGAGCAGTGCGCTTGCGAGTTACCGGAACAAGCGTCAAATGTGCAACAGGATCGGCAGTAATTACCAGCAGTGCATCAGCGCCGACAAATATGCAAAAGACGAGTCGCTGTTATCCACCGGTTTCATCTTCTAACAGGGCGGTGATCCGTTGCTGAAGTTCCTTGGCTCGGGCGTCGACCTCGTGAAGGGTGGCTTCAACGCCTGCGAGGTCTTGCAGGTCCGCGCGGCGGCGTTCCCACGCCCGCTGCGCGTCGGCCTTGGTGTACACCGCCCGCGGCGCCGGAACCGGCGCCGGCGTGGGTGTCTCGGGTTCATCGTGGGTGTCGACGGGTAGGTCGCGGTGCGCGCCGAGGTCCCCGACGAGGAGGTCCCGGGTTCGGCGGGACACCGAGTGCGGGGTCAGTCGCTGGGGGACCAATGGGGCGTACCCCCATTGGTCGATCGGTGCGAGTAACGGGGCGGGCAGGGTGGCGGGGTCGAGGGGGCGGGTGGACCGGCACAGGTGCGGCGACGTGCCGGTCACCGGCCCGGCTTTCTTGAGGGCTTTGGCGAGATCCCGGGTGCTGGGGTGGGTCGCCTCCATGTTCAGCACCCGCAGCCACCGGGCCACGGCGCACGGCCCGCACAGCACGGGGTCCCCGCCCGGAAGGACCTGCCATGTCCCGGGTCGCGCAGAAATGGTCGCGACACCGTCGACCAGGGTGATGTTCCCGGCGTGCAGGGTGGCGAGGTGTTTGTACGGCACCCCGGCCAGTTGGGACAGCACGAGCAGGCACCGGTCGCGGCGGCCGAACATGCCGCGGGTCCACCCATGGGACGGCAGGCCGCGCAGCGCGGCCTCCACCGCGTCCGACATGACCGGCGCAGCATCAGGTTGCGGGACGGGTCGGCCGAGCGCGGCCCGCACCTGCGGGGTGTCCCCCGGCCGCGGGTAACCGGCGGTGGTGTGGTGGTGATCGATGGCGGTGACCCGGCGGCGCTGGGTGGCGGGGGCGGCGGGGCAGTCGGTGAGGAAGGACAGCACGGTGTCCGAATCCGCGGGCAGCTCCCACTCCTCCGCCGCGGAGCACCAGTCCGTGAACAGTGCCCAGTCCCCCGCGTACGCCCGCACCGACCTGGGCGACAACGCCTGCGGCGGACGACCCTTGGCGCTGGTCACCTCACAGGCCGAGGCGGGTGACGGCGTTCCCCACGAGAGGTGCGTGTTCCCGCGCGTACACCTCCAGCATCGCCGAGCTTGTGTGGCCGGTCTGCCGCATGATGGCGTGAGCGTCCGCGCCGGCCCGGAACGCTTCGGTGACAAACCCGGCACGCAGGGAGTGGCCCCCGAGTTGCCGCGTCCGGGCGGGACCGAAACCAGCCTGGCCGGCGCGGCGCCGGATCATCTCGTTCACCGCATGCCCGCTCATTGGCTTGCGGCTGATCGTCCCGGTCTTGTGCACGGACGAGAACAGCACCCGCTCCGGGTCGGCGGGTTCGGGCAGCCGGGTGCTGCGGCACACATGCAGCACCGCCACCTCTTCCTCGTCGTCACCGCGTGCGGGTGTGATCGCGGCCTGCCGGCGCAGCACCGTCATCACCGCGCGGCGTTTCTCGTTGTCGGGTGCGGTGTCCCACGCCTGCAGGACCTGTCGCCACCGCACATACCCGCACGGCGGGCACGTGGCCGGGTCCCGCCCGAACGGCAACGCCTTCACCGCACCCGCGGCTTCCTGATCGGTCTTCGAGGACCGCAACCGCACATGCAACCCATCCGCCCGGTGCAGGGTCACATCGCCCAGGGTCAGGCCGACCAGCTCGGAGCGGCGACTCGCCCCGGCGAACCCCATCAACAACAAAGCCGCATCCCGCCGCGCCGCCACCCCACCCGGCCACGCGCCGGCCGACTGGTCGATGGTGCTGAGCAGGGTGCGCAGGTCGTCCAACAACAACGGTGAGCGGCGGACCGGTGGCGTGGCCCGGATGCGGCGGATCCCGGACAACGCCCGCCGCACCACCTCCGACCGGCCCGGCGCCGCCAGGCCGGCCGCGGTGTGGAACTGATTGATGCTCGACACCCACCGGGTCAACGACGCCGGCGCGTACCGCCACCGCCCGACCCCGGTCATCTCGGCAGCCGCCTCCGTCACATAGGACGCCACCACCAAGGGGTCCGCCGGCAGGATTGCGTGCCCCCGCTCCCCCGCCCAGGTCGTGAACCTTGCCCAGTCCGACCGGTACGCCGCCTTCGTCGCCCCCGCCGTGGACGCCTCCACCACGGACAGGACATCCGCCAGCGCCGCATCAGTCAGGACAGGCGGTGTCGCGACTTCCCCGTTGTCGCGGACCCTGGCCAGATCGGCGGCGGTGAATGCCGCCAGCCGAGCCATCCGCACACTCGCTAACACCGGCGGCGCCTCGGTGACCGTGAGGCGCGGTGCGGGCACTCGGACAGTCGAGGACTGTGGTGCTGTTCCTCCTGAGGGTTCGGCGACCTCGTTCTGCGGTGCGGCCGACGCCAACAGTTCGCCCGCGGGGTATTCCGCCGCGACAACGTTCTGCCGTTGCGGGGGCGCGGCGGTCGGCCTCGCGTGCGCGGCGTCGGTGGCCCTGTGGGTGGTGGTCATGGTTGCTCGAGGATCATGTGCAGGCCTGACCCCAACCGGCTCAGCACCTGAAAACCGGCTCTCTCGTACACCTCTCGGTCGGCCGGGGGGGTGATCACCGTGACGCACGGGTCGGCCGGGGCCCGCACCGCGATCTGCTTGAGCAGCCAGCCGAGCATCTTCTCGTTGAGCTCGAACCTGCGGTACCGGGGCTCGGTGACCACGTCGGTGATGGTGAAGTGCCAGCCGCCGTCGCCGATCACCCGGCCCATCCCCACGGCGGCGCCGCCCGGCGCCTGGACGTGGCACACCGCCCAACTGCCCCGCAGTGCCGCGGTGGCCTGCGCGTCGGTCCGGGCCGGTAACCCGACCGCCTGTCGCAGCTGGTGGTACTCCGCCAACCTAGGCGGCAACGCCACCACCGGCAACCCATCCCGCACCCATCCGGCCATCAGCCACCCCCGACCAGGCCACGTTCCCGCCGGTCAGCGGGCTCGGCTCCACGGTAGAACCCGGCCGGCGGAATGGTGCGGAGAATCGCCGGAGCTGCAGCGGGTCACTTACACCGGCGGTTATCTGACCGCCGATAATTGACCATTATGCGAGTTAGCCGCATCGCTGGAATTCTGCATCAGATGCGAGGCCCAACGGGCTAACGGGCTGTGAGGGGCCGGCGGCCCCGGAGAGCCACCCATTCCGTCACGTGACGCATGCCGGATGGTGACTCAGATTGGACGGGAACGGACACCGGCCACCGGGAACTGGCGGGGGTTGTTACCGCCCGGTCAGAGTCCGGACGATTTGTTGGTCGATCATCTCGGCAAAGCTGCTCGCTTCGAGTGGTTGGGGTCCGTCCTCGGGTGGATTCGTACAGGAGACCGCGACGACCAGGTTCAGGTCGGGTACGACCTCGAGGACCTGCCCGGCCCAAGCGAGCGCCGCGAACCTCGGATGGTCGTCCAGGGGGGGCAGCCACCAGAGGTAGCCGTAACTCCAGTCATTGGCTACCTGCTTGCTCGTCGATTCGCGAACCCATTCTGCGGGCACCAGTTGCTTGCCGTCCCATTGGCCTTGCTGGAGGTACAGGGTGCCCAACTTGATCATGTCGGGGGCGGTGATCTTGAGGCCGCTATGGCCCAGGTTGAGCCCCTGCGGGTCGGTCGCCCAGCCGAATCCCGGTGTGGAGTCATATGACTGCAGTTCGGCTTCGGACACGTATGGCTGAGCAGCGGGCTCGGTAGAGATACCCAGCGGGTTGAACAGTTTCTCCCGGGCGTAGTCCAGCACCGACTTCCCCGTCGCTTCGACCAGGATCGCAGATATCAAATGCGCACCGTAGTCCGAGTAAATGAGTTCGGATCCTGCTGGTTTTTCCAGTGGAGTGGCTAGGGTCCGCGCCGTCCAGTCCGCATCGGCCGGGTACCCCGGTGAGCGACCGTCCACCCCGGTGATTCCCCCGGTCATGGTCAGCAGTTGCCGAAGCGTGACTGCACCGACTCCGGGCGCCATGATCGAGACGTGGGTGGGCAGCAGTTCGGCCAAGGACCGATCCAACGAAGAGATCAAACCTTCCCCGATCGCGATGCCAACCAGCATCGACATCACGCTCTTGGTCACCGAATACAGGTTGTGTGTCACCGAGGCACCGGAATCGGCGCTGTAGTGGGTGAACAGCTCCTCCCCGTTGAGCGTCACTAACAGACTCTGGACCAGGTCGGCATCTTGGTTCACGACACTCAAGTACACATTGACGAGTCTGGCGACCTCGGCCGCGGTGTCCGTCGACGATTCACCGACTGACGGACCCGAGGGCACCGGACCAGCAGTCGGTGGAGAGGTCGCCGAGCCCTCGGTGGAACCAGCCACGGCCCCCTGTGACCCGGAGCAGCCGGAGAGGCCGACGACCGCGACCAGCACAAAGCTCCATAGCGTCATCCCTGCGGGACGCGATGCTCGCCTACCTCGACCGTTCATCAGTGCCTCCCTGCTCCGTGATGAACTCGCATCGCGCCGCGTAGGGGAACCCGCCGTTCCCCCAAGGGGCCAGGGCTGTGGCAGTCACGACGACGGCGCCCGTCGCCCGTGACCAGCGGTCGGGGTCGACCGGTGCGCCGTGGCGAACGGGTTCCGATTGGCCCCGGCACCGATCCCTCGGCGGCGCCGGGGCGACGGGTGGTGTCTTTCTCGATCTGCCGGCCGTATGCGCTGAGCTGGTGTTTGAGGTCACGCATCCGAGCCTCCCTACTGGTTGCCATGTGAACTTGGTGAGTTGACTCCGATTTGAAAGGGCAGTTGTGCCGATCCGGCCCGTCCTTTAGCCGATCGTCAACGAGCCGACCATCTCCTTGATCTGGGCGCTTGTATCGGACGTGGGTTCATCGGACCCGAAGCTGATGACGCCGCGCTTGCCGTTCAGGTCGAGGATCCAGACGGTCCCGGTGTCCCCGGGGGTGCTGCTGATCTGCCTGTCTGTCGGGCCGCCCGACGCGATCGTCCACAGCGCGAATGTGCCTGTGTAACAGGTGCTCAGGTCGAGATCCGCTGGGGTCGAGAACGTCAGTTCGGTGCCGGTGAGGCCGTCCACGTTCAGCGGCTCGGGGGCCGAGGTCTGTAGGCCCGGCTGCGCTTGGAGGCCCGCGACGAGATCATCGACGGTCGGGCCGATCTCGGCCTTGCCGGCGATCCAGTTACATGGGTCCTTATACACATCGGTCACGTCGAAGAAGGCGACGAAGCCGTCGGAGGTGTCCTCCGGTCCGGCTGTGAGGTAGAAGTCCTCGTGGCGTACCCATCCCGCCGGGATGGTGATCTGCATCGGCACGCCCCGCAGGTCAAGGGAATAGGTCCCCGCCGTGATGTCAGGACTCCCGTCGAACAGCGGGGGTGGAACGGCGGCGGTCCCCGAGGTGGACGGGGCAGGCTGACCGGCGACACCGGTATCGGTGCGCTCGGCGCTGCTTGTGCAAGTCACGACGGACAGGCAGACGCCGCCCACGAGATCAGATCTCTGGTAATCCCTGGTTTTTCCGTTAGGAGATGCAGCGGGGAACAGCAGAGAAGCGCTAAGGGCAACCGCCGCGGTGGCGGCCGCGACCAGGACCCACGTCGAACGCCGCGACCGCGCCGCCGAACGCGGTTCCTCCTGGACGACGACCGACCCGGCGGGCGCCGGGCCCGCGGCGTCGACACCATGGTCTGCCTCAATTTGCCGGCCGTAGGCGCGGAGCTGGTCAAACAGGTCAGACATCGCCGCATCCCAACTCGCGTCGCAGCCGGGCGATGCCCCGCCGGTCGTGGACCTGAACGGTGCCCTTCGACAAGCCGAGCACCTCGGCGACCTCGGCGAACGTCCACTCGAAGCAGTACAGCAGCATCACGACCTCTCGTTGGCGTTCCGACAACTGGCCGAGCGCCTTCGGCAGACTTGGCTCGATCCACGGCAACTCGACAGAACGCACCTCGGGCAGGCGTGGCGGCCGGCGCCGCAGACTCCGCCGAACAGTGTTCCGTCCGAACGCAAACAAGTACCCGACGGGATTGTCCGAGGCCAGCACCCGGTCCCAGTGTTCCCACGCGAACGCCATCGCCTCGGCAGTGGCATCCTCCGCGACATCGAAACCCAAGGCTGAGCCGAGAGCCATCCGCAGCCGCGGCTCGGCGGACACGACGAACTTAACGAATTCGTCAGTCACCGTCGCCACCGGCATCATCGTTCCTCGCTCTCACCAACAAGTCCCCTGACGGGGCTGGTCGTAAGACAGGCGGAGCAAGAAATCCCTCGATCGCCGTCCTTGGTCCCGGAACCTGGGTTCCCCAACGAACAGCACCACCGAACCGTGCAAACGCAACCAGCTGATCTCGGTCTCTCGACGATCGGCCGCTCAACCGATCGGCTCCAGTTTTGATCGTCGGCGTAAACGTCTCGTTGCCGTGGAACTGACGGACTTCATACCGCCCCAGATAGGGGTACCGCTGACCAGCCGGGTCGGTATTCCTTCCTGCCTTCGAGCGGAGTTGTCGAACCGGAACCTAGGAACTCGCCATTTTTAATCCGCGGAACGGCATGGTGCCGAAGGAGTCGGCGCCCGTGCCGACGGTCGCCCTGCAGTCGATCCCGTCGACCTCAAATCGCCAGACCCCGAACCGCAGGTCCCGCCGTCGGTGCTCTGCCCGATCCGGAGCGTGGTCACTCGGACGGGTTTCGCCCCTTGTTGGCTGGCGTCCGGCTCTGCCGCGGACGCGACCACGAGCGGGTCATGTTCGAAGCTCGACCGACGCGACGGACTCCACGAAACTCGTCCGTCAACGCCGCCGAGGCATCATCGTTCCTCGCCCTTACCCCACAAGTCCCCTGGCGAGGCGCGTAAGACAGGCCGGCGGAAGCAATCTCGAACGTCATGCGCGGAGTACACGGCAGGCGGCGCTCTGCACAGACGTTCAACCCCGGTGCCGCCTCGTCGTTGTGCACGAGGATCTCGTCACACCCGTCAGCGACGACGTCCCTCGAGAACGCTCACGCCCTCGTCAGCCAAGAGTCGAGCGGGCTGAACCGTCACTAACGTCGACGTCAACCATCCGCGGTGTGCTCACCGCAGTCGATGTGTACCGGGGCCGAGGGCTGGCGCTTGACCGTGGCGCGACCGTGCACCCACGGCCTCCGGCAATCCCACCTGTATCCCTTTCCTCCAACCTCCAACCTCCACCTTCAACCGACCAGGCCACAACTGGCCGCTGGAGACCCCCGCACGCACCCCAACGGACCGACCGCCGTGCTGGCTGGCTCGCATAACGCCCCGTTATGCGAGTTGAGGCCGTAGTGCCTCAGTGGTAGCCAAACGTGAACAGTACGAACGAATCAAACGCGAGACCGCGGTGAGTCAGCCGGGCCAGAAGCGTCAGGCAGCCACAAGGGTTCGTGCCGACCAGCGTTGTAGGGATACGAATTCTCCCAAATCGGGTGTAATTTCCCAGCTGTGCAAGGCTTCACGCCTTCTTCGGACGCCGACCGCGAGTTTGCTGAACTGCGCGCGCGGGCGTACGGCCAGCATCCCGATATCGGTGCGGATCCGACGGCCCTGACGAGGTTGCGCGAATTCGAGGCGACGCACCGTGCTGAGGTCAAGCGTCTGGCGGATGCGGCCACAAGCGAGAGCGCCGCCGGTCGGGATGTTGCGCCGACGGTGGTTCCCGCCGACACCTCCTCAACAGGAGACCGGGTAGCGCCGGAGCCGACCGGATCGGCGGCTGACGCCACGCTGCTGGCGGTGAGGGACGGCTCGTCCCGGTCGCTCTGGCGTCGGGCGACGGCGACGTGGTGGACTCGCCTCGCGTGGGCGGTTGGCGCGTTGGTTGTCGCAGTCGGGATCGTCGCGATGGTCCTCCTCGTGTCCGCGCCGGGTCCCGACGCCACTCTGCCTGCGACTGCGGCCGAGGCCGACAACCGGGTCCGCGAACTGGTGGTCGAGGAAGTGCCCGGGCTCGTAATCGACACCTCAACTTGGCGCGGCTTCGGGTCTTATCTCGGACTGGAGATCTGGTCCGGGGTGAACGCGTTCGACTCGCCGTGTCTCTGGGCGGTGCACCGAGCAAACGACGTCTTGTCAGAATGGCGCTGCGCGCCGTTTCCGGCAGACCTGATCATGGACGTCTCTTCGACTGGGGATGGGTTCGAAGGATTCGACGGGGTCGCCGGCGACGGCATCATCCGGTTCATCCTTCGCGGCGACACCGTGGATGCCTATGTCCACCTCATGACGGACGCCGACTGATGGACGCCCCCTCACCCCCGTCAGACGCTGAGCGCCAACTGGAGGAGCTCCGAAGGAGGGCATACGGTCCGCATCCCGATATTCAGAACGACCCCGCCGCGCTGGCAAAGCTGACCGAACTGGAAGCGGCACGCACCGAAAGCCTCCTCAATTGCATCGAGACCAAGAACGGCGGACACGCTGAAGCCGCGGATGGCGGCCCAGCGGCTGTCTCCCTCCGGACTCAGTCCGAAGCCAATCGGCCAGACTCTGCAACCGGCCTCGCTCCTGTGGTGGCGTCCAAAGAGGACACGTTGCGGTCGTCAGCGCATCGTTTCAATGGCACCCTCGCCCGCCGTTTCGTGGCCGGCGCGCTTGTGGCCGTTGTTGCCCTCGGGTACACAGTGGCGTGGCTCGACGGACCGGATCCCGATGCCACCCTGCGTCCGACCGCGCGCGGCGCAGACGAACTGGTTCTCTCAATGCTGGAAAGGCTCGGAGCGGAGAGCGATCCCTCCAGCATGCGCAGCTACCAAACGTATGCGGGATACGAACCTTGGTTCTTCATGGAGAGACCGGGCTTTCAATGCTTCATGCTCATCCATGTCGCGAGCCGCACCGTCGACGGTGCCAACTGCGTACCGCCTGAGGTCGATCTTTTTGCAGACACCGGCGAATGGCCTTTCGTCGGGAACGACTACATCGAAGGTCTCCCGGACGGGAGCGTCATCCGATTCCACTACCGGGGAGACTCGGTCGACGTCTTCGTTTATCCCGCGTCAGGGGTCGACTGAAAGCGGTGCGCCTACCAAGGTTCCATCTTGCCCGCCAGTGTTTTCGCCGGTGCCTCCGAAGACGCTCGGGGCACCGCCACCGGCCTCCATCTCGGCGACCCACCGCCTGGATGTGAACCCCCGACAAACTCACGAACGGACCCAGAGCCACAGGTGATGCCGTCCTGCCACCGCCCCGCTTGGCGTCGATCGTGCGGGTGAACCGGACCCTGGTCGACATGAAACAACAGCAGGTCGACAAGGACTTCTTGCCATCCACATCGAACCGGACCTGGGACCGACGAAGGGGAACTCTGCCGCCAGCTCGAGCAGCGTTTCCTGCAGTCCGGTCCATCGGCCTGCTCCAGGTCACGCTCGTCAGCGCGCTCGGTCATCGCCAAGCCTTCACGTGAGGCAGAAGGTCATACCCCGCCGGGACAGCGTCGGAAGCCACGGTCACTATCCTTAGCGGGCGCAGCGGGTCAGCATGACATCCACTCCCCCGCTGCACCTTCACCGATCCGAGTCCCACCTGGGGATGTCCGGTCGGCCGAGGTCAACCGTCGACGGCACCATCACCACAGGACCGTCGCCTTAACGACCACTACGTATCAATCGCTCATTGCGTGCAGGGTAACCAGAAGCCCCAACGGGGCGTGCAGCGCGACACACCACTCCGATTGCAGCGCGACCTGACGCAACCCCAGACGCGCGGGTAGGTGCCAACGCCCGGCCCCGTTCCGGGATGCCGATGGCTTCCGATCCACAGCCCAAAGCGACGGCCGTCGGCGCAACGCGGAAGGAGCCTCGCTTCTGCGCCATGTGCAGATGCCACGGGCTGCCTACCGACTGCACTGTGCAGCTGCCGAACCTGCACACTGGCTATGCGCTGAGGGCGGCAGGCCGACCGCGGTACTGCACGCAGGCAATATTGCTGGCTCAATTTATTGCACGCGGTATTGCACGGCGGGCAGCGGTATACGAAACCTGCAACATCTCGCTGGGACGTGCCGACGCCGAACTCGCGGACGCCGGAGTGCTCCGTCCGCCTCGGCGTGTTGACTCGGCGCGCAGGATGGCGGCGCCGCAGGATCAGCAGCTAAGGCGTCGCTGCGACAGTGCATCGCGCTCGGGCCGAAACGGTATCCGCCGTGCGACTTCTTGGGGGATGTCACAGTCGCTGTATTGCTGGCTGTATTGCGAGCTGTATAGGCGTTCGGCGGCTCCTCGTAGTGCCGACGGGGACATGAGAGTCCTGGGCCGCAAGGCGGCATCCACCTCTGGATCGCCGCAGGGCCGCTGCATCAGCGCTCGTGGGAGTTCCGGCCGCGCACCGTCCTGCGATGACGGGCGACGGCTCCGGATTAAGCGTCCTGACGCCTGCGAACCCGCAGTGAGGGAACCCGCAGCCAAGATGCCGGGGTGCGATTCAAGCACCACCACAACGAGCACTCTCGATGCAGGTCCTCTCACCACCGGCCACCAGCGCGTCGGGGCGCTAGCCTCGCGAGCGGAGCAAGGTGAACTAGCGACCTTCCCCCGACCGGTTTCGCTAGTAGCGGCGGACAGTTTTAGCCGAAGGCTGCGCAGTTGCCCAGGGAACAGCGCAGTGCACCACAAACCTGAGGAGTGCCGGCCGCGCGGCCGGGCTGGTCGGCGCATACGGCTCGTCGATCGACATGGCCCGGTATGCCCCGCCGGGCGCCGGCCCGACCTCCTGCGCAGCGGGCGAGCAGCTGGGCACAACAGGTCAAAGGGCCCGATGCACTGAGGCTGGAGTGAAGCGACCTTTCCAGCGATCAGCCTCTTGTCGCAACGTGTCGGTCTCCGCACAGTACGACTCCGCGGACTGCGGAGTGGAACGCTTCGAACATCTGGCACAGCGCGGCGGGCTCGCAGGGCGTGTCAGATCGTCTGTGTAGGTGTTGCGGTCCGATCCTGAGGTGGGAGCCT
>NZ_JBRIIO020000057.1:0-15027 GCF_052976845.2 Nakamurella sp. GG22
GGGACCTGCGAAAGGTCATGCCGTACAGCGGCTACGAGGACTACGAGTTCGAGGTTCCGACCTCGACCGACGCCGACTGCTACTCGCGGTTCCTGATCCGGCTGGCCGAGATGTGGGAATCGCTGAAGATCATGAAGCAGGTGGTCAAGCGGCTCGAAGAGCCCGGCCCCGTGATGGTGGCCGACCCGAAGGTGGGCTGGCCGGCTCAGTTGTCGATCGGTTCCGACGGGATGGGCAACTCGCTGGAGTACATCCGCAAGATCATGGGCCAGTCGATGGAGTCGTTGATCCACCACTTCAAGCTGGTCACCGAGGGCTTCGAGGTCCCGGCCGGGCAGGCCTACGTTGCCATCGAGAACCCACGAGGCGAGATGGGCTGCCACGTGGTGTCCTCGGGCGGTACCCGGCCATGGCGAGTCCACCTGCGCGACCCCGGTTTCGTGAACCTGCAGGCGATGCCGGCGATGGCGGAGGGTTCGATGATCGCCGACGTTGTCGCCGCGGTTGCGTCGATCGATCCGGTGATGGGTGGGGTCGACCGATGACGACAGCGAGTGAGCATCGCAGGCGCCCCGGCGCCCGCGAGCGCGGGGGAGTGAGCATCGCAGGCGCCCTGGCGCCGAGGCGCGGAGCGACCCCAGAGCGAGCCATCGGTAGAGAGCGGAACGAGCGCGGAGTCGAGAGGTGTCACCGATGAGTGAACACAACAGGCGGATCGGCGTCCCGGTCTTCCTGCCGTCCACCGTCGTCTTCGACGAGCTGACGCACGCGCGGGCCGACGAGATCATCGCCAAGTACCCGGAGTACCGGTCGGCGTTGCTGCCGCTGCTGCACCTCGTGCAGTCGGTGGAGGGGTTCGTCTCGCAGCCGGGCGTCGAGTTCTGTGCGACCAAGCTGCAGCTGACCGACGCGGAGGTCTCGGCGGTCGCGACTTTTTACACGATGTACAAGCGCACGCCCTGCGGTCAGCACCTGGTGAGCGTCTGCACGAACGCGCTCTGCGCCGGGCTCGGCGGCGACGCGATCTACGCGACCCTGTCCCAGCACCTCGGTGTCGGTCATGAGGAGACCTCGGGGGAGCCGGGTACCACCGGTTCGATCACCCTCGAGCACGCGGAATGTCTGGCAGCCTGCGATCACGGGCCGGTGCTGCAAGTCAACTACGAGTTCTTCGACAACCAGACCCCGGACGGCGCTCTCGACCTGGTGACGGCCCTGCAGGCGGGGGAGCGGCCGTCGCCGACCCGCGGCGCACCGCTGACCGACTTCAGGTCGGTCGAACTCGAGATCGCCGGTATCTACCCGGATCTCGAGTCCCGCGTGGAGGCGCCGACCGCTTCCGTGCCGACGCTGCGCGGCGCGGTGCTGGCCGAGCACACCGATCAGCGCGCCCCGACGATGCCCGACTCCTTCGAGATGCCGGCGCTGCCGGAGAAGAAATGAGGAGCCAGCGATGAGCACTCCGGCCGATCCGTCCCCGAACGGGACGACGCCAGCAGGCGAACCGGCGCCCGCAGCGGTGCCGCCGCCCGCGGCATCGCCCGTCGAGCAGTCCGTGGCGAAGGAAACCGGCCCGGGCACCTTCAGCTCGCCCGGTACCGGCGAGGCGCCGGATCCCATCCCGGTGACGATCAGTCCGGCTGTCGCCCCGCCCGCCGAGCCGAGCGGACCGATGTCGGTCGCCGATGCGCTCCGCGGGGCCGCCCCGGCGCGCGGCGAGCGATTCCCGACCCCGGCCGACGGAGCCGCCCCGCTGACGCCGGTGCTGACCCGGCGGTGGGCATCACCCCGGTCCTGGAGCCTTGACACCTACCGGCAGCTCGACGGCTACCAGGCGCTGCCGGCCGCCCTCGCGGTCGATCCCGGCCGGCTCACCGAACTGATCAAGAATTCCGGTCTGCGCGGCCGCGGCGGCGCCGGTTTCCCGACCGGTCTCAAGTGGTCGTTCCTGCCGCAGGGCGACACCAAGCCGCACTATCTGGTGATCAACGCCGACGAGGGCGAACCGGGGACCTGCAAGGACATCCCGCTGATGATGGCCGATCCGCACTCGTTGATCGAAGGCTGCATCATCACCTCCTACGCGATCCGCGCGCCGTTCTGCGCGATCTACATCCGCGGCGAGGCGGTGCACGCGATGCGCCGGATGCAGCACGCGGTGAACGAGGCGAAGGCCGCCGGGCTGCTGGGTAAGAACATCCTGGGCTCGGGATACGACCTGGAGATCGTCGTGCACGGCGGCGCCGGCGCGTACATCTGCGGTGAGGAGACCGCCCTGCTCGACTCGCTCGAAGGGCGCCGCGGCCAACCGCGGTTGAAGCCGCCGTTCCCGGCGATCGCCGGTCTGTACGCCTGCCCGACGGTCGTCAACAACGTGGAGACCATCGCCTCGGTGCCGGCGATCCTGCTCGGCGGCTCGGACTGGTACCGCTCGATGGGCACCGAGAAGTCGCCGGGGCCGAAGATCTACTCGCTGTCCGGGCACGTCACCAACCCCGGTCAGTACGAAGCCCCGATGGGAACCACGCTGCGCCAGTTGCTGGTCTCCGCCGGCGGCATGCTCGACGGCATCCCGCTGAAGTTCTTCACCCCGGGCGGGTCGTCGACGCCGATCTTCACCCCCGAGCACCTCGACGTGCCGCTGTCCTTCGACGACGTCGCGGCCGCCGGTTCCATGCTCGGCACGACGGCGCTGATGTGCTTCAACGAGACCGTCTCGGTGCCGTGGGCCGTCTGGAAGTGGCTCGAGTTCTACAAGCACGAGTCGTGCGGCAAGTGCACACCGTGCCGCGAGGGCACGGGCTGGCTGGTGCAGATCCTGCGCCGGATCGTCTCCGGGGCAGGCACCCTCGAGGACCTCGACACGATGGCGGACGCCGCCGGCAACATCGCCGGACGGTCGTTCTGCGCGCTCGGTGACGCCGCCGCGACACCGATCCTGTCCAGCTTCAAGTACTTCCGATCCGAGTTCGAGGATTTGGTCACCGGTCGCACTCCGCCGGTGGTCGAATCACGTCTGCTCGTGGGGGCTCACTGATGACCCAGGTTGCGACTCCACCCGCCGGTGCGCCCGCGCCGGAACCGGAACCGGTTCCGGAGGGGCACGTCCGGCTCACCGTCGACGGCGTCAGCGTTATCGCGCCCAAGGGTGAGCTGGTCATCCGCACCGCGGAACGGATCGGCATCGCCATTCCGAGGTTCTGCGACCACCCGCTGCTCGAGCCCGTCGGCGCCTGCCGGCAGTGCCTCGTCGAGGTCGAGATGGGCGGCCGTCCGATGCCCAAGCCGCAGGCGTCGTGTACCCAGACCGTCGCGGACGGCATGGTGGTCAAGACCCAGCTGAGCTCCCCTGTCGCCGAGAAGGCGCAACGCTCGAACCTCGAATTCCTGCTGCTGAACCACCCGCTCGACTGCCCGATCTGCGATAAGGGCGGCGAGTGCCCGCTGCAGAACCAGACCCTCGCGAACGGTTCCGCGGTGTCCCGGCTGCGCGACCCGAAGCGGGTGTTCGTCAAGCCGATCGCCGTGTCCAGCGAGATCCTGCTGGACCGCGAGCGGTGCGTGCTGTGCCAGCGCTGCACCCGGTTCTCCGACCAGATCGCCGGTGACCGGTTCATCGATCTGCTCGAACGCGGGTCCGCGCAGCAGATCGGGATCAACTCCGAAGAGCCGTTCCAGTCCTACTTCTCGGGCAACACCATCCAGATCTGCCCGGTCGGTGCGTTGACGTCGGCCGGCTACCGGTTCCGGGCCCGGCCGTTCGACCTGGTCTCCACCGACACTGTCTGCGAGCACTGCGCGAGCGGCTGCGCGATGCGCACCGACCACCGGGCGGGCGCCGTCACCCGACGACTGGCCCGCACCGACCCGGACGTCAACGAGGAGTGGAACTGCGACAAGGGTCGTTTCGCCTTCCCGTACGTCCGTGAGGCCGACCGGCTGACTCGCCCGCTCGTCCGCGGCGAGGACGGCGAACTGCACGAAGCCTCCTGGACCGAGGCGATGGCCGTCGCAGCTCGAGGCCTGCTGGCCGCCCGGGAGTCCGGCGGTGTCGGCGTGCTGACCGGCGGCCGGCTGACCGTCACCGACTCCTACGCCTACGCGAAGTTCGCCCGGCTCGCACTGCGCACCAACGACATCGACTTCCGGGCCAGGGCGCACTCTGCCGAGGAAGAGGCCTTCCTCGCATCCCGGGTCGCCGGCACCTCCCCCGAGCGCGGCGGCGTCACCTACGCCGGCTTGGAGAAGGCATCGGTCGTCCTGCTCGTCGGCCTCGAACCGGAAGAGGAATCGCCGATCCTGTTCCTCCGCCTGCGCAAGGCGGCCCGTCGTGGCCTCGCCGTGTTCTCGGTGTCGTCCGTGCTGAGCGCGGGCCTGCACAAGCTGTCCGGAACGCTCGTCGGCGCCGTCCCCGGCACCGAGCCGAGCGTGCTGGCCGGGTTGGCCGGCGAAACCCTCGCCGACGCTGGTGTTCCCGACGCGGCCGAGCGCAATCGGCTCGGCGCCGCCCTGCGCACACCCGGCGCCGTCGTGCTGGTGGGCGAGCGGGCGGCCCAGACCCCCGGTCTGCTGAGCGCCGTCAGCTCACTGGTCGACGCCACCGGTGCCCAGCTGGCGTGGGTTCCACGCCGAGCGGGTGAGCGCGGTGCGCTGGACGCCGGCGCGATCGGCTCCGTGCTGCCGGGCGGTCGCCCACTGTCCGATCCCGCCGCCCGGGCGGAGGTCGAGGCAGCTTGGGGCGCATCGATTCCCGAGACACCGGGCCGTGACACCGCCGGGATCCTGGCGGCGGTGGGCATCGCCGAGCCCGATCTCGCGGAGGACGCTGCGGAGCCTGCGGAACCAGGCCTAGCCGGTCTGGTGATCGGTGGTGTGGAGATCTCGGACCTGCCCGATCCCGCCGCAGCACTGGCAGCGGTGGCCAGCGCCGGTTTCGTCGTCAGCCTGGAGATCCGGGCGAGCGCCGTCACCGAACTGGCCGACGTGGTGTTCCCGGTGGCCGCCGTCGCGGAGAAGTCCGGGGCTTTCGTGAACTGGGAGGGCCGGCTGCGGCTGTTCGACGCCGCCCTGCCCGAGGCCGGCATGCTCGACGAGGCCCGGATCCTGGACACCCTCGGCGTCGAGATGGACGTCGACCTGTACACGCAGACCGCCGCGGCGGCTGCCGGTGAGATGGCCCGGCTCGGTGTCTGGAGCGGTTCCCGCCCGGCCTTCCCCGTGGCGGACTCTGCTGGTGTTGATCATGACGTAACTCGCGCAGGCAACGGCGTGTCGGGGCCCGATCCCGCGAGTTTTGCCATGATCAACAGGGCCGATGGTGCGGGTGCGGGGGCCGGCTTCGTGCTTGCGTCCTGGCGGATGAACCTCGACGGTGGCCGCGGCCTCGACGGGGAGCCGCACCTGATGGGCACCGCCCGGCCGGACGTGGTGCGACTGTCGCCGGCCGATGCGATTGCGTTGGGCGTGAACAGCGGTGACGCGGTGACGGTGCGTGGCCCGCTCAGCTCGATCACCCTCCCGCTCGTCGTCACCGGGATGGTGAACGGCGTTGTCTGGCTGCCCGCGCACATCGATGGGGTGGCAACCTCCGGACGGCTCGGCGCGACGGTGTCCGATGTCGTGCAGGTTGTGCCCGCGGTCGGCCTGCCACCGGGTGGCGGGCCCGGCTTCGGTCAGGGCAGTTTCGATCAAGGCAGTTTTGATCAAGGCAGTGCCGGCGCCTCAGGAGGGGAACGCTGATGAGCGCATCATTCTCGACCATCGCGGCCGCGTACCGCGCCGCCGCCGAGAACGTTCCGCTCGCCCCGGACGGGTCGGTCGAGCCGCTGCTGGCCGACGATCCGTGGTGGTTGGCGCTGGTGAAGGCCGTCCTGGTCATGGTGATGCTGTTGCTGCTGACCCTGTTCGCGATCTGGTTCGAGCGCCGGGTCGTCGGCCGCATGCAGCACCGGCCTGGGCCGAACTGGAACGGCCCGTTCGGGCTCCTGCAGTCGCTGGCCGACGCACTGAAGCTGCAATTCAAGGAAGGCATCATCCCGGCGCGGGCGGACAAGGTCGTCTACATCCTTGCGCCGGCGTTCGCCGCGATCCCGGCGTTCCTGATCTTCTCGATCATCCCGGTCGGCGGCGAGGTCAGCATGTTCGGCGAGCAGACCGCGCTGCAGCTGATCGACCCACCGGTCGGCGTGCTGGTGGCGCTTGCCCTCGCTTCCGTCGGTGTCTACGGCATCGTGCTCGGCGGCTGGGCGTCCGGATCCACCTACCCGCTGCTCGGCGGCCTGCGGTCGGCCGCACAGATGATCTCCTACGACGTCGCGATGGGCCTGTCGTTCGTCGCGGTGTTCCTGTACTCCGGCACGCTGTCCACCGCCGCGATCGTCAACCAGCAGACCCCCGGCTGGTACGTGTGGCTGCTCCCGGTCTCGTTCGTCGTCTACTGCGTCGCGATGGTCGGCGAGACCAACCGCGCCCCCTTCGACCTCGCCGAGGCCGAGGGCGAGCTGGTCGGCGGCTTCAACACCGAGTACTCGTCGATGCGCTTCGGGCTGTTCTTCCTCGCCGAATACATCAACATGATCAACGTCTCCGCGATCGCCACCACGCTGTTCCTCGGCGGCTGGCGCGCGCCGTGGCCGGTGAGCCTGTTCCCGTGGGCGAACACCGGTTACTGGACGATGCTCTGGTTCTTCATCAAGGTGCTCGGCTTCGTCTTCGTGTTCATCTGGCTGCGTGGTTCGCTGCCACGGATCCGCTACGACCAGTTCATGTCCATCGGCTGGAAGGTGTTGATCCCGGTCTCGCTGGTCTGGATCGTGCTCGTCGGGGCCGTCCGGGTGCTGCGCAACTCGGAGGGCTTCACCACCACCGAGGTGCTGCTGTGGGTCGGGATCCCGCTGGCGCTGCTGCTGATCGCGGCGGTCGCATGGCCGGGCAAACGCGGCGACGACGAAGAGGACTTCGAGGACGACGCACTGGCCATCGAGGAGCGAACGGCGGACGGATCGGCCACTGTGGTCGCGCCACCGCTCGGTCGCTACCCGGTCCCGCCGATGGATCTCAAGGTGCCCGTCGCACCGATCCGCGCAGCGCGCACCGAACAGCGCACCGAACAGACCGGGGACCACCGGGTTGCCGTGCCGAGCGGCGCGCGATCCGGCACCAACGAACTGCCGGGAGGCAGCGATGTCCTTTCTTGATCCCGTCAAGGGATTCGGGGTCACCTTCTCCACCATGTTCAAGCCGGTGGTGACGGAGGACTACCCGAAGAACCCCGAGCAGCCCGCGAAGCGCTATCACGGCCGGCACCAGCTGAACCGTCATCCCGACGGCCTCGAGAAGTGCGTCGGCTGCGAGCTCTGCGCGTGGGCGTGCCCGGCGGACGCGATCTTCGTCGAGGGCGCCGACAACACCGACGAAGAGCGGTACAGCCCGGGGGAGCGGTACGGGAAGAACTACCAGATCAATTATCTGCGCTGCATCGGTTGCGGGCTGTGCATCGAGGCGTGCCCGACCCGGTCGCTGACCATGACCAACGAGTACGAGCTCGCCGATGACGAGCGCCAGCGGTTGATCTACACGAAGGACATGCTGCTCGCGCCGCTGCTGCCCGGAATGGAACAGCCGCCGCACCCGATGCGGCTCGGCGACCACGAGGACTACTACGCGAAGGGTCCGGAGCTCCTGCGGGACGCCCCGAGCGGCCAGCGGGCGGCAGGGGTGGCCGGCGAAGGGTCGATTGTCGGGGAGCCGGCGTCTGCTCGGGCTGCCGGCCCGGAGATGTCCGAGGCGGAAGAGGCGGGGACCGCGGTGCCGGTCGCGAGCCAGACCGGGACGCCGTCGTGATCACCAGCGCTCTGGCCGTCACCGCGGCGGCCGCGGCCGAGGTCATCGATTCCGGTGGCGAACTGATCGCCTTCTGGGTGCTCGCGCCGCTCGCGCTGCTCGGGGCCGTCGGCATGGTGTTCTCCAGGGTGGCGGTGCACTCCGCACTCTGGCTGGTGCTCACCATGCTCTGCCTGGGCTGCCTGTACATCGCCCAGAACGCCGAGTTCCTCGGCTTCGTGCAGATCATCGTCTACACCGGCGCGATCATGATGCTGTTCCTGTTCGTGCTGATGCTGACCGGCCGGGACGCGGGCGACTCCACCTTCGAGGTCCTCAAGCGGCAGCGGATCATCGCCACCGTCATCGGCATCGCCTTCGTGACGCTGCTGGTCACCGGTCTGCTCCGGGCGCTGGACAACGTGCCGTCGGTCGGCCTGACCGCGGCGATGGCGGATCGCGGGCCGATCGGCTCGATCGCCGAACTGCTGTTCACCGACTTCCTGTTCCCGTTCGAACTGACCAGTGCGCTGCTGATCACCGCGGCCACCGGCGCGATGGTGCTCACGCACATCGAAAAGGCGCCGGGCGAACGCAAGACGCAGCGCCAGCGGGTGCACGAGCGGATGCGCTCGGACCGGATGTCGCCGTTGCCCGGCCCCGGGGTGTTCGCCACCTCGATGTCCAACGCCACTCCGGCGTTGCTGCCGGACGGCTCGATCGCCCCCGGGTCGGTGTCCGACCTGGTGGAGATGTCGGAGAGCGAGAACGTCGCCCGCCGGTTCCGCAGCGGCCGGACCCTGACCGAGATCGAATCGGCCGAGCACCCGCGCCGGCCCGATGAGGACGGCGACCTGGCGGACGGCGACCTGGCCGACCGTGACCTTTCGGACCGTGACCTGTCCGATGCCGACCGGGCCGACGGGGGGCGTGCGCGATGACGCCGAACCACTACCTGGTGCTGTCCGCGCTGCTGTTCGGGATCGGCGCCGTCGGCTTCCTCGTCCGCAAGAACGCCATCGTCGTCTTCATGTGCGTCGAGCTGATGCTGAACGCGGTGAACCTGTCGCTGGTGACGTTCTCGAACCTCTGGGGAAACCTCAACGGCATCGTGTTCGCGTTCTTCGTCATGGTGGTCGCCGCGGCGGAGGTGGTCGTCGGTCTGGCGATCATCATGTCCATCTTCCGAAGTCGGCGGAGTGCCTCCGTCGACGACGCGAACCTGCTGAAGTTCTAGATCGTGGAGCGAGCACAGTGAAGGAATCAGGGCAGTGACGGGTATCTACGGCGCGTCGGTGCTGCTCATCGCACTGCCGTTGGCCGGTGCGATCGTGCTGCTGCTGGGCGGACGGAGGCTGGACCGGGTCGGGCACCTGATCGGGTGCGCGACCGTGATCGCGGCGTTCGTGCTCGGTTTGGTGATCTTCGCGAACGTGCTCGGCGACG
Organism: Nakamurella sp. GG22; assembly: GCF_052976845.2. NCBI lineage: Bacteria > Bacillati > Actinomycetota > Actinomycetes > Nakamurellales > Nakamurellaceae > Nakamurella > Nakamurella sp. GG22. The sequence goes on from NZ_JBRIIO020000057.1 coordinate 9,268, forward strand.
CGGCCACCGATCGGATGCATGACGTCTCGGTGTTCACCTGGATCCAGTCCGGGTCGCTGAACATCGACTTCGGTTTGTTGATCGATCCGCTGTCGCTGACCTTCGTGCTGCTGATCACCGGCGTCGGTTCGCTGATCCACATCTACTCGATCGGCTACATGGCCCATGACGCCGACCGGCGAAAGTTTTTCGCCTACCTGAACCTGTTCGTCGCGGCGATGCTGCTGCTGGTGCTCGGCAACTCCTTCGTCACCCTGTACGCGGGCTGGGAGGGCGTCGGTCTCGCGTCGTACCTGCTGATCGGCTTCTGGTCCGACCGGCCGGCCGCGGCCACCGCCGCAAAGAAGGCCTTCATCATGAACCGGGTCGGTGACGTCGGCCTGGCGCTGGCCATCTTCCTGATCTTCAAGGAAACCGGCACCGTCTCGTTCAGTGGCGTTTTCTCGCAGATCGAGGAGGTCGCGGCGCAGTCGCCGGGGACGGTCACCGTCATCGGGTTGTTGCTGCTGCTCGGCGCCTGCGGCAAGTCCGGTCAGGTGCCGCTGCAGGCCTGGCTGCCTGACGCGATGGAGGGCCCGACCCCGGTCTCCGCCCTCATCCACGCCGCGACGATGGTCACCGCCGGCGTCTACCTGATCGCCCGCTCGGCGCCGATCTTCGACCTGACGTCCGACGGCGGGCTGGTCGTCGCGATCGTCGGCACGGTGACCCTGCTGGTCGGCTGCATCGGCGGCTGCGCGAAGGACGACATCAAGAAGGTCCTCGCCTACTCCACGGTGTCGCAGATCGGCTACATGTTCCTGGCAGTCGGTCTCGGCGCGGGCGTCTACGCGCTCGGCATCCTGCATCTGCTCACCCACGGCTTCTTCAAGGCCGGACTGTTCCTCGGCGCCGGCTCGGTGATGCACGGGATGAACGACGAGGTCAACATGCGGCACTACGGCGGGCTTGCCCGCAAGATGCCGATCACCTTCGTGACGATGGCCTGCGGCTATCTCGCGATCATCGGCTTCCCGTACTTCTCGGGCTTCTTCTCCAAGGACCCGATCATCGAGGCCGCCTTCGCCGCAGAGGGTGCGGAGGGCTGGATCCTCGGCTCGGCCGCGCTGCTGGGCGCCGGCATCACCGCGTTTTACATGACCCGGCTGATGATCATGACCTTCTTCGGTGAACCGCGCTGGAAGGAACTCCGCTCGGCCGACGGCCGCGAGTACCACCCGCACGAGTCCTCGCCGGTGATGACCGTCCCGATGATCATCCTGGCGATCGGTTCTGTCGGCGCCGGTTGGTTCCTGGCCACCGGCGACCGGTTGATGAACTGGCTGGCCCCGTCGGTCGGTCCCTATGAGCACCCCGAACCGCCGGTCGCGCCGATCGTCATCACGCTGGCCACGCTGGCCGTCGTCGCGCTCGGCGTGTTCGTCGCCTACTGGATCATCGGCCGCCGGCCGGTGCCGGTCGCGGCCCCGATGCCGGTCAGCCCGGTCGTCGCGCTGGCCCGCGCCGACGTGGGCGGCAATGCGATCAACGAGGCGTTGTTCGCCCGGCCCGGCATCTGGCTGACCGGTGCGTCGGTGTTCGCCGACGCGAAGGGCATCGACGGCGCCGTCAACGGCACGGCTGCGGCGCTGGGCGGTCTCTCCGGCCGATGGCGGCACTGGCAGAACGGCTTCGTCCGGTCCTACGCCCTGTCCATGTTCGCCGGCACGCTTGCCGTCGTTCTGATGCTCCTGGTGGTGAGGTCGGCGTGAACTCCGTCTACTTACTGGCTCTGATCGCGATTCCCGCGCTCGGTGCGCTGGTGCTCGCCGGGATGTCCGGCGCGCCGGTCAGAACCGCGAAGTTCACCGCGCTCGGCTTCTCGCTCGCCGAACTGGTCGTCGTCATCGCCCTGTGGATCGCCTACCGCTCGTCGATGGGTGACGCCGCGGCGCAGGTCGCCGTCCCGTTCCGGGAGACGTTCTCGGTCGACTGGATCGCGTCGTTCGGAGTGAGTTTTTCGCTCGGCGTCGACGGCATCTCGCTGACGATGATCGCGCTGATCGCCGTCCTGATGCCGATCGTGCTCGGCGCGTCCTGGGAGGAGAAGCTCCCGGTCGGCCGCACGATCGGCGGCTACTTCGCCCTGCTGCTGGCCCTGCAGGCGGCGATGGTCGGGGTGTTCGCCGCGACGAACGTCTTCCTGTTCTATGTGATGTTCGAGGTCATGCTGATCCCGATGTACTTCCTGATCGGGGCGTTCGGCGGGGTCCGGCGGGCGTACGCGGCGACCAAGTTCTTCCTGTACTCGCTGCTCGGCGGCCTGCTGATGCTGGCGTCTCTGATCGGCCTGTACGTCGCGTCGGCCGATGTTCTCGGCGCCGGCACGTTCGACTGGGTGACGCTGCGCTCGATCGCCAACCAGATCCCGGAATCCACCCAGATGTGGATCTTCGCCGGCTTTGCGATCGCCTTCGCCATCAAGGCGCCGCTGGTGCCGCTGCACACCTGGCTGCCCGACGCCGGTACCGAGGCCCCGGTGGGCGCCGGCACCCTGCTGGTCGGCGTGCTGGACAAGGTGGGCACGTTCGGGTTCCTGCGGATCTGTCTGCCGCTGCTGCCGGCCGCGAGCGCGAAGCTCGCCTGGGTCATCATCCTGCTGGCCGTGCTCGGCATCATCTACGGCGCGATCGTCGCCGCCGGCCAGAGCGACCTCAAGCGCTTCGTGACGTTCACCTCGATCGCTCACTTCGGCTTCATCGCGCTGGGCGTCTTCGCGTTCACCACCCAGTCGATCGCCGGTGCTGCGCTGTACATGGTCAACCACGGTCTGGCCACCGGGCTGCTGTTCATCGTCGTCGGGATGCTCACCGCCCGCGGCGGCTCGAAGCTGATCGGCGATTACGGCGGCGTCTGGAAGGTCGCACCGATTCTCGGCGGGGTCTTCCTGATCGCCGCGCTCGCGACCGTCGCGCTGCCCGGCACCAACTCGTTCATCTCCGAGTTCCTCGTGCTCATCGGCACGTTCACTCGGTACCCGGGCTGGGCCACCGTCGCCACCATCGGCATCGTTCTGGCTGCCGTCTACATGCTGTGGATCTTCCAGCGCACGATGACCGGTCCGGTCCGTGGTGTCGCCGTTCTCGGCGGCGCCCACCGTGGTGACGACTTCGGCAACTTCGGCCTGGACGACGGCCCCCGCGGCGGGAGCGGTGGCCTCGGCGACGGCGGCCCCGGGAGTGGTGGCGAGCGTGTTCCGGTCACCGCCGGCGCCCCCGCCCTGACCGGCGGCGCGCACCGCTCGGCGCTGCAACCGGAGGGGGCCGGCCCGACCGGCGACTCCACCGCGGAGTCGCCGCACGAGCCGAGCCGGATCCGTGCCCGATTCGGCGACCTGACCGCACGCGAGATCGCAGTGGTGACACCGCTGGTGCTGCTGATCCTGCTGCTCGGCGTGTACCCGCAGCCGGTGCTCGACGTCATCAATCCCACCGCGGAACGCACGATGGTCGACGCCGGCTACACCAACCCGCCGCCCGCAATTGACGCTCCCATCGAAGGTGGCAGTTGATGGATCTCCTCTCGACCCTGGTGAGTGCGCCGACGGACCCGATCGCCGCTCCGGCCATCAGTTACAGCGAGACCGCCCCGGTGCTGATCCTGTTGGCCGGCGCCGTCATCGCGCTGCTCTTCGAGGCTTTCGTGCCGCGCCGGTTGCGCTTCCCGGTGCAGTCCTCTTTCGCGTTCGTCATCATCACGGCCGCTCTCGGCTGGACGCTCTGGGGTAAGAGCCAGGAGGACTACGGCGTGACGTTCGGCGGCGCACTCGCCGTCGATGCCGGCACCTATGTCATGTGGACCGTGCTGCTGCTGCTCGCACTGCCGTCGATCCTGTTGATGTCGGACCGGGTGTCGGAACCTGGGGGCGCGTTCGTCACCCAGGCTGCCGCGCGGATCGGATCGGCCCGGGACCGGGCGGCCGCGAAAATCGCAGCCCCGATGCAGACCGAGGTCTTCCCGCTGGCCCTGTTCGCGGTCGCCGGGATGGCGATCTTCCCGGCGGCCACCGACCTGGTGACGTTGTTCGTCGCCCTCGAGGTGCTGTCCCTGCCGCTGTACCTGCTGTGCGGGCTCGCCCGTCGGCGCCGGTTGATCTCGCAGGAAGCCGCGGTCAAGTACTTCCTGCTGGGCGCCTTCACCTCGGCGATCTTCGTCTACGGACTGGCGCTGCTGTACGGGTACTCGGGCTCCACCCAGTTCGCGGCGATCGCTGCGCAGGCGAGGGCCGGCGACAGCAGCGACATCCTGATGCTCGGCGGTCTTGCACTCGTGTTGGTCGGCTTGCTGTTCAAGGCCTCCGTCGGCCCGTTCCACCTCTGGACACCGGACGTCTACCAGGGTGCGCCGACCCCGATCACCGCCTTCATGGCGTCCTGCACCAAGGTCGCGGCCTTCGCGGCGATGCTGCGGGTGTGCATGGTCGCGCTCGAGCCGATGACTTGGACCTGGCAGCCGGTGCTCGGCGTGATCGCCGGCGCGTCGATGGTGATCGGCGCCGTCATCGGCATCACCCAGACCGACATGAAGCGCATGTTGGCCTACTCGTCGGTCGCGCACGCGGGCTTCATCCTGCTGGGCGTGCTGGCGATGTCCGAGCAGGGCGCGTCGGCCACGCTGTTCTACCTGCTGACCTACGGGTTCGCCACGATCGGCGCGTTCGCGGTGCTGACCGTCGTCCGCAAGGGTGACGGCGAGGCCTCGCACGTCTCCGACTGGGCCGGACTGGCCAAGCGGTCCCCGCTGCTTGCGCTGGCGATGAGCCTGTTCCTGTTGTCGTTCGCCGGCATCCCGCTGACCGCCGGATTCATCGGGAAGTTCAGTGTCTTCTCCGCGGCGATGGCCTCCGGGTTCGGCGGTCTGGTGGTGCTGGCCATGGTCGCGACGGCCGTCACCGCCTTCTTCTACCTGCGCATCGTCGTGGTCATGTACTTCGCCGAACCGGCCGGTCAGTTCCCGCCGCCGGAGCGGGTGACGGTCGGCGCCGCCTCTGGCGGTTCCGCCGCGCCGTCCGGGTCGGCCACCGGTCCGAGCGCGGCAGGTGCAAGCTCGGCAGGTGCGAGCCCGGCAGGATCGAGGGCCGCAGGATCGAGCCCGGTCACCACCGGGGCGCCGTTCGTGGTGGTTCCCGGCGTGTTGACGGTCATCGTGATCGCCGTCGCCGCACTGGTGACGGTCGGCCTGGGCCTTTTCCCGGGGCCGGCGCTGGACTGGTTGACCGTGCCGCTGCCGATGCTGTCGTGAGGTCCCAGCGTGTGAGGTTCCAGCGTGTGAGGTCGCAGCTTGTGAGGCCCCAGCTTGTGAGGCCCCAGCTTGTGAGGCCCCAGCTTGTGAGGCCCCAGCTTGTGAGGCCACAGTGTTGCTGACATCACCATCGGAACCGGGCACGTCGACGGCTGACATAGGCTCGGTAGTGTGAACGCCCCTACCATCCTCGCCGGCATCGAGCTGGCCGACCCGCGCCTGTCGGCCCGGGTCTCCTCCGGGCTGGTCAGGGTGGAGGATCTGCTCGAGCGTGAACTGATCAGCGAGTTCGGGTTCGTCACCGAGGCGGCGTCGCACCTGATGCACGCCGGCGGCAAGCGGTTCCGCCCGCTGTTCACCCTGGTGGCGGCCGGTGTCGGTCCGCATCCGGAGGCGGAAGAGGTCATCATCGCGTCCGCCGTCGTCGAGTTGATCCACCTCGCGACGCTGTACCACGACGACGTCATGGACGAGGCGGAC
>NZ_JBRIIO020000058.1:0-14457 GCF_052976845.2 Nakamurella sp. GG22
CGGAGAGTCACGCGGCGGGTGGAAGAAACTGGCGGCGCCGCAGCACGTCGTACGTGCGGGGCGGCAGGTCCTCCAGGTCGTCGGTGTCGTGGTGAGCCAGGATCGCCTTCACGTGCGCGTCGCCCTCGGCGCGGCGGTCCTGCGCATCGCACGCCCACACCAGGTCCAGCAGGGAGATGTCGCTGGCCCCCTCCGCCGCAGCCAGCGCTACCTTCGCCGCGGCCTCGGCGCGGTCCGGTTCCCCGGCGGCCAAATGGTGCGTGGCCACCGCGTGGGCCAGGTCGACGATCGTGGCCGTGTACTGGTGGTCGACCGGCCGCGCCGCCAACCATCCGTATCCGCCGGGCCGCTGCGCGCTGAACGGTGCCCCGCGGACCAGACCCAACGCCTGCCACCAGTCGGCCAACCGATCCGCCTGATCGTCGCGGGTGAAGCCCCGCAGCCGTAGCCGGCGGAACAGCTCGGCGTCGACCAACACATCCTGCAGCCGGTACAGCGCCCCAGTGGTGGCCGCGTTCCGCGGCAGGTACTCGGTGCCGGTCCTGGCGTTCACCCCGAACGCGCGGCGCAGCTCGTAAATGCTGTTCCGCAACTTGGTGCTGCCCGCGATGCCCGGGTCGTCAGGCCACAGATCGGTGCCGTACTGCTCGGGGCTGACCCCGGTGGGGTGCATCGCCAGGTACACGGCGATCTCCCCCTTCATCGCCGACAACGGCCGCGGGGAGGCCCCACCCGTGGCGTGGACGGTGATCGAGCCGAGCACCGCGATCCGGGGGCGGTTGCTGGCCGGGTCGGTCCACTGCCGAACGTCGTCGTCCAGGTCCCGGTCGGTGGCGGCCAACCGCTCGCGGACGTCGGCCTGCACCACCGGGGCCATCGCCTGCAGATCCTCCGACGTCGTCGCGGTCTGCTCCAGGTACACCTGCTGCGGCAACGGCAACGCCGAATCGGCACGCGCCCACCGCTGGTCGTCCGGCTCCGGCCGCGGGTGCGTCGAAGCGGGGGTGCCCGCCGGCAGCGGCGAGGCCGCGGCTGCCCGGTCGGTGTCGGCCGCGAGCGCCAACAGCTGCGCCAGTTGCCCGGCCTGCCCGGCCGGGATCTGCTGGGCGATCAGCTCCAACCCCAAGGCGGGGATCGACAGAACACCGTGCTCATCGACGCGCAGCACGAACCCATCAGCAGCGGCATCCGCGTCGGTGCAGTCGCCGGTGGTGACGACCAACGCGACGGTGGACCGATCCGGGCGGTCGGTGATCGCGCCGAGCAGGTCGGTCAGGGTCCCCCGGTCCGGCAGGGCGTCCGGGGCGATGAGCAGGACGTGCGGCGCCCAGGCGTCGCCGGCGATGCCCCTGCCGCGGCCCTGCAGGACGGGCAGGCCCGACTCGTCGACCACGGCGGCTACCGACCGCCGCTGCGCCGCCGCAGCCGCCAACGCGGCCGCCGGGTCCGCCGTGTACGTCAACCTGTCGGGGTGCATCCTTGCCATCTCGGCGCCGAACCCGACGAGGGTGACCTGCAGCAGCTCGGCCCAGGAGTTGTGCGCCAGCTCCGCAGCCAGGAACCGGGCCAGGTTTACTGCCCGCTCCGCATCGCCGGTGAGGGTCAGCGCCCCGACCCGTTCCAGGTCCAGCAGCCAGTGCTCCCCGCCGGCGGTGTACCCGACGGTGGCCAGCGCCGGGTACGGCGGCACCTCCCGATCCCGCCGCTCCGGGTCGTACCCGGTCGGTTGCCCCCGGTCCAGTGTCCAGCTGCCGTCCGGCTGCACCGACCACGCCCCAAAAACCGCCGAAGCCCCGGGATCGGCGAGCACCAACCGCAGCCGGGTGACGCTCGCGCATACCGCCAGAATGTCCGGCACCACCAGGTCGTCGCCGCCGGCGGCGACGGTGTGGCCCAGCCCGCGCAGCGCCTCGTCCAGCCACTGCGCGTCAGCGGCCCTGGCCCCGCCGACACTGCGCAACGCCCGCTCCACGGCCAACAAACCGGCCGGGGTCCCGGCCAGCAATTCACCGGGCCGGCGGTGCCGCAACTGCCGGCGACGGGCCCGGATCAGCGCCGCCAACAGCAGCGCGGCCAGCACACCACCACCACCGGCGAACACCGCGAAATCCGTCCCCACCAACGACGACCCCTGCGGTGCCGAGTCCGCGGCCACAGCGTCCGCCGCCGCGCCAGCACCGGAGTCAGCAGTCCCGGGTGCGGCTGCTGCCGGTGGCCGGGCGGAATCAGCGGTTCCGGGTGCGGGTGCTGCCGGTTGCCGCGCGGAGTCAGCGGTTCCGGGGGCCGGCGCTGCCGGTGGCCGGGCGGAGTCGGCAGTACCGGGTGAGGGCGCTGCCGGTGACCGGGCGGAGTCAGCGGTTCCTGGCACGGGTGCTGACGACGGGGCCGCGCCGCTGGGAATGGTCAGCGTCCAGCCCGGTTCGATGTCGTCCGGATCGGTGAGCTGCTGGCCGTCCGGTTGCCGCACACCGGTGTTGGCGGCCAGTACCGCGGCGGGATCAGCGCCGTGAGCTGCGGCAATGCCGGACAGGGTGTCACCGGGCCGGACCAAGACCCGGGTCCCGGCGGGTGAGTCATCCCCGGAGTCAGCGGCCCCGGGGCCGGAGTCAGCAGCGGCAGCGGGGATGGTGATCGTCCAACCGGGTTCGAGATAGTCCGGATCGGTGAACCGCTCACCGTCGGGTTCGGTGCGGCCGGCGTTGGCCTGCCAGACCGAGGTCCAATCAGCGGCTCCGTGGTCCTGAGCGATCTCTGACAGGGTGTCCCCCGGCCGCACGGTCACGTCCACGTCGTCCCCGGCGACCGCACCGGATCCCGTCTGGTCAGCAGTGGCGGCGGGGGCGGGAACCAGCACCGTCCATCCGGGCCGCAGGACGGTGCGATCGCCCCGCAGCACGGTGCCGTCGTCCTGGGTACGGCCCTGGTTGAGGTCCCACAGCTCGTGCCAGCGTGACCCGTCACCGAGGTGTGCCGCCGCAAGGTCCCACCAGGTCCGGGCACCGTCCGGGGTCACCGTCACCGGTTGGGTGGGGACCTGCGGCCTGGGGGCGGCCGCCGCCACGGTCGCTCCAGCGGCGGCGGGAGTGGACGCGGGGACCGTAGCGGGTGTCATGGCGATGGCCTGCGCGGCCGGGGCGACCGTGGAAACGGTCAGCGGCAGCAGCAACAGCGCCCCACTGACCAGTGCCCGGGCCAGTCCCTGCTGGGCGGTGAACACCCCGGGGATCCGCGCCGGCATCGGAGTGCGGCGCACCGCGGAGAACAGTTCGACCACGAAGGCCACGGTGAACTGCGCCCACGCCAACCACACCACAGCGGCGAGCGCGGCCAGCAGAACCTGGTTGTTGACATCACCGGCGAGCAGATCGGGGAGCCGATCGGCCGGGTTGCCGATCGTGCTGGCCAGCAGAGCGGGCACCCCGGCCACCAGTAGCACGGACGCGGCGATGGATGCCAGAACGCGCAACAGCCGCGTCATCACCGTGCTCCTCGGCGATGGGCACGAGGATGGGCATGACGGGGGATGGGCATGGTCAGGACGCTCCCGTGGTCGTTCCGTGCAAAGGAATGGCGGTGGCGGTGGCGGACCCGCCGACCTGGTCGACGCCGACCATGGACAGGATCGCGGTCGGTTCGCTGGCCCGGGCGGACACGGTGACCTGGGAACCGGCGACGCTGACCTCACCGGAAATCCCGGCGGCGGTCAGCACCGCCTGCGCCGCGTCCCGGGCGGCGGCCGGGTTCGCCGACAACCCGGCCGGGGTCGGGCTGCGCAGCGAGGTTTCGTCCAGGGCGTCGGCGCCGGCCCGGGCGGCCTGCTGCGCGACGTCCGCTGCCCGGCCGTGTGCGGTCAAAGCGGCCCCGCCGTCGAGCACCAGGCCGGCCAACGCGAACAGGGCCACCGCACTGACCACCAGGTAACCGGCGATCGACCCGCGGTCCCCGCCCGGGCGAAGCTCCCGCCACCGGTGCCGCACCGCGGCGATCGCCCGGTCGCCCAGCCCGATCAGCTGCCCGGTCACGAGTTGCTTCCCGAGGTGGATTCGCCGAACTGCCGGTAGGTCTCCAACGGTGCGGCACCGGTGGCGGTCATCGTCGCCGACCCCGGCACCCCGGCCAGGGCCAGCCCGGACAGGTCCGCGGTGCAGGTCAGCGTCACGCTCACGATGCCGCCGGCCCGGAACGAGCCGGTGTTCACCGCGGCGCTCATCGACGCGCAGGACACCCCGGCATCACCCAAGGACGCCGACGCCGCCTGCAGCGCGCGGTCCTGCGCCTGCCCGGCCGTGGACGCCAGGGACGCGGCGCGAGCGGCGGCCGCGGCGGCCTGCTCGACCAGTTGCTTGCCGTGCGCGTAACGGCCCAACGCGACCACCAGCAGCAGGATCACCAGCACCACCGGTGCCACTATCACCAGCTCCGTCGTCATCGACCCGCGGTCGCTGTTTCCCTTGACCCTGCGCCGCAGCCCCGCCCACCAGCCGGTGACCGGCCGCGCAGGGGTCGGCGGGGTCATCCGGCACCACCGGTGAAGGCCTCTACCGGCGCGGCGGCCGACTCGTCAACGGTGAAAGACCCGAACGGGATGACCGTCAGCACGTCCGCGGTGACGGTGACGGTGACGGTGGTGGCGTCCCTGTTGACCTGCACACTGCGGCCGGGCAGCAGGTTCGGCGCGACCTGCTGCAGGTAGGCGTCCCCGTCGGCCTGGCCGACCGCGGCGGTGGACTGATACGCCGCGGCGGAGCGGGCCGCGGACTGGGCGGCGGACTGCGCGACGTGCCGGCCGTGCCAGAGCAGCACGAACTGCAACACCACCATCGTCAGCACCACCACGACGGGCACGATGATCACCGCTTCGGTGGTGACCGATCCGCGGTCCGGGTCCCTGCCGTCACCGACACCGAGGACCCTTCGCCATCGGCGTCGGATCCCCGCAAGTCCTGCCTGCAATTTCAATCCCGCCGCTACTGCAGGCTGATGCTGTTGGCCTTGTCGGTGATCTTGGCGACGATGATGCCGCCGATCACCAGGGCGGCCACCACGATCACCGCCACCCAGATCACCGTCTCGGCGGTGTTGCTGCCCCGGTCGGAGTCTTGCTGGCGCAGCTCGACGACCCGGGTCATCACCCAGGCGCGGACCAGGTCCAGTTCCAGCTTCAACATGTGCGGTTCCTTTCGATAAGCGGACGTGCATGGCGTGGCACTGCGGTTCGTCGGATCGGGGTCTGGCCGGTGCGGGTCGGTGTGGTCAGAAGGACAGGACGGCGACGACGGCGGGGTATCCGAGGAAGGCGATGAATCCCAGGCCGATGAGGATCTGCGCGATCCGCATGCTCTGATCGGCCTTGCCGGCTTTGCCTTCCAGGTTGGCCAGCTCGTGCCGGCGCATGGTCTGCGCGCGGGCGGTCAGGGTGGACCGGACCCGGGCGCCGTCGTGGGCGACCAGGGCGATCAGCTGGCCCAGGTCCCGCAGCTCCCCGACACCGATCCGTTGCCCGAGGTCGGCCAGCGCCGTCCACGGGTTCCGCCCGCCGCGGGTGGCCCGGTACAAGGTGTCCCGGATCAGGGCCAGCGGCCAGCCGGCGCCGATCCGCGCCGCCGACGGCAGCGCCTCCGCCGGGGCGGCCGACCCGGCCATCTCCAACGCCACCAGATCCAGGTAGGCACCCAGGGCGCGGCGGAACTCCTCCCGCCGCCGGGCGGCGTCGGCCCGAGCGTCCAGATCGGGCAGGAAGAAGAACACCACCGCCAGCACCACACCGAGCACCACCGGGGCACCGGCAGGCAGCGCGACCCCGGCGACACCCAACCCGACGCTGGCGAAGAGGCCCAGCAGCAGACCGGCGCCGGCCAGGGTGATCTTGCGGCCCAGGGCGTCCTCGAACGTCCGGCCGGTCAACGCCAGGTCCTGGCGCAGGCTGGTGTAGGAGATGCCGCGGCGGGTCAGCTGCCGGAACAGCCACCGCCCGGACCGGACCTGCACCCGCCCCAGCAGCCCACCACCCACCGGACCGGTAGTGGCCGGCCCGTGCGCCTGGGTGGGGGCGGCGCCGTGCCGGGCGTCGAACAACGCCAGCTGCACCAGCGGCGCGGTGGCCGGCGGCGCCAACCGCAGCAGCAACGCGAACAGCGCCCCACCGAGCGCGGCGCCCACTAGCACCGCGGTGATCACCGGGACACCTGCCGGGGCAAAGGGTTTCCGGCCAGGGCGGGTTGCTCGACCAGGGTGGTCAGCAACCGGTTTTGGATCGGGTCCGGCTGTGACCCGGGGCGGGTCAGGAACGGCGGCACCGGCGGCTGCACCGACAGGTTGCGCATCCAGGCGAACGCGGCCGCAAAGATGCCGACCACCACGGCCAGGGCGACCTGACCGGTGACCGTGCTGTAGGGGGCTATGTAGGTGCGGCTGAACACCACCAGGAACACCGCGATGCCCAACGTCACCGCCACCACCAGTTGCATGCCGCGGCGCAGCTGCGCCCGCCCGGCGGAGATCTTCCGCCGCATCTCCAGTTCCTCCCGGGCCGAGGCGGCCAACCCGGTCAGTACCTCACCGAGGCGGTCGCCGCGACGGCGGACGTTCAGGATCAGCGCCGCGATCACCAGGTCGGCGCTCGGGTCGTTCAGCTCGGCCGCCAGGTTCAGCAGCGCCCGGTCCATCGGCACCCGCGCCCGGATCTGCCCGATCAGCCGGATCAGCGCCGGCCGGATCAGCTCGGGGGGGTTTACCGCGGCCGCCGGGATGGCGTGTTCCAGGCTGGCGTGCGCGGCGATGGTGTCCCGCAGCGATTCGGTCCACACCACCAACGCCTCCAACGAGGCGATCTGCCGGGCCTCGGCTGCGCCGCCGCCGAACAGTTTCGGCCACAGCAGCACCAGCGCGGCCAGGCCCGCGGCCGCCACCGGCCACCCGGTCAACGCCAGCACCCCCACCGCGACCGCCGCGGCGGCCAGGCACCGCATCGCCAGCGCCGGCGAGCGCAACGCAGCCACCGCGCGGGACACCCGCGACGGCGGCCGGGTCGGATCCACCGTCGTCCCGCGCACCCCCACCACGATCAGCAGCAGCCCGGCGCCGATCCCGATACCGAGCAGCACCACCAACGCCGCCGTACCGGTCACGACGCCGGCCCCCGGGGGTGAGAGTCCGCGCGGTAGTCGTAGGCGGCGGCGTTGTCGTCGTACCCGGCGTCGGCGAGGTCTTGGCGTCGCAGCTCACTGATCTGCACGTCCTCGACGCGGACCGCCCGGCCGTCGATCGGGGACGGGGCGAAGATCCGCGCGGAGGCGACCCGGCCGTCCGGGGCGCCGCTGACCTCTACCACCTCGGTGACGGTGCGGCGGCCGCCGAGGTACCGGTTCTTGCCGATGAACACCACGAAGTCCACGGCGCCGGCGATCAGCGCGTGCGCGACCCGGTTCTCGATGTGTTCGTACTGTTCGGCATACTGGGCGAGCTTGGCGAAGGCGTCGGCCGCGCTTCGGGCGTGGATGGTCGACAGGGACCCGTTGTTCCCCTGGCTCATGGCGCTCAACATTTCGACAACCTCCGGCCCCATCACTTCGCCAAGCGAAACACGGGACGGGTTGTGACGGCGGGTGCGGCGTACCAGCTGCTGAATGGTGATGCCGCCGTGCCCCTCGGCGTCAGGCAGCACTTCCTCCCACTCGAGGACGTCGTCGTGCAGGCCCTGCCGGCGCAATCCCAGCTCGAGTGAGCGTTCCACCGTGATCAGCCGCTCATCGCGGGGGATGCAGTTGATGCAGGCACGCAGCAGGGTGGTCTTCCCGGCGTCGGTGGCGCCGGCGATGACCAGGTTCATCCGGGCCCGCACCGCCGCGTGCAGGAACGTAGCGAGCCGGTCGTCGATGGTGCCCAACTCCACCAGCAGGGACAGGAACATCTGGGAGTACCGGTTCCGGCGGATCGACACCGCCGGCCGCTCCCCCGCACCCAACACCGCCGACAGCCGGGACCCGTCCGGTAGCCGCAGGTCCAGCTCCGGGTTGGCCCTGGTGAACGGGCGGGCGTTGATCGACGCGTACGCGGCCAGGTTCTGCACGATCTGGATCAGGTCGTCGTCGGTGGCCGCGATCGGCGCCCCACGCACCTTTCCCCGGTCGGCGTAGGTGATCCACACCTCGTCGCACCCGTTGATGTCGATGTTCTCGACCTGCTCGTCGTCCAGCAGCTCCTGCAGCTCGCCGGCGGCGTAGATGGCCGCGTCCACGGCCATGATCAACCGCAGGTCGTAATCGGTGTCCACGGGCAGCTCTCCGCCGGCGTTGACGATCTCCGCGTGATGCGCCTGCACCGCGGCGCTGATCAAACTGAACGCGAGCTGCCTCTCGTCGGGTTCGGCCAGCTCCGGCAGACCGCGGCGTTCCCGGTCCTGCTTGGCCCGGGTCATGGCGTCGGCGACCCGCTCCCGCAGCGCCTTCACCAGCTCGTACTCCACCTGCGTCTGGGTCAATGGCTTGCTCACGCCACCACCTCCCGCGCCGCGTTCACGGCCGCCGATTCCTCGTGCGGCGCCGGCGCGGCACTTCCGCCGGGACCGGCGGCGGCCAGCGACGGCCACGTGGTCAGGACCGCCTCGGCGACCGACCGCGCCGAACGCACCAGGTCGCTGCCCGCCAACCGCCGGGTCACCACCCCCGCCCACAACGCCTGCGCCGCCGCCGGGTCCTGCGCGAAGCAACCCAGCACCGGAACCGGCGACCCGATCGAGGCCAGCACCTGCTCCACCTGCTCCACCGCGGCCCGGCGGGCCTTCACCGGGGCGGTCACCACCACACCGACCCGGACCCGGTCACCGTCCCCCGGGCCCAGCACCCCGGTCAGCTCCACCACCTTGTCCCGGACGTGGAACAAACCCTCCAGATCGGCGCGGGTCAGCAGCAGCACCGCCGTCGAGGCCTGCGCCAACGGCACCGCCGAGCCACCGGGCTGCAACCTGCCCAAGTCGGCCAGCACCATCCCCGGCCAGTCCCCCAACGCCCCGGCCAGGCCAGGCCACAGCGACCGCAACGCCCGGAACCGTTCCGCCGACAACACTCCCGGCACCACCGGGACACCCAGCGAGGTGTCCTGCGTGAACGGCAACGGTCCCGCGGCCGACAGGCCCAGCCGGGCGGCCGTGGCCAAACCGGCGATCGACGGGTCCGGCGCAAGATGAGCCTCCGGCGTGTCCGACACCGCGGGGTGCAGCCGGAACGACAGGTCACTGCCGGCCGTGTCCGCCTCCAGCACAGCCCGCTCCCCAGGCCACACCATGCCCAACGCGGTCGCCAGGGTGCTCACCCCGGGGGCGCCCTTGTCCGAGCACACCGAGACGATCACAGCGCCGGGACCTTCACCAGCGCCGCCGAACCCGACGCGCCGGCCACCGCCACCGCCGGACCGTCCGCGGCCGGCACCAGCAACGTCAACAACGTGCCGCCGGCCTGCACCGGGTCCGGGCGGGCGGCGAACACCACCGCCGCCCCCGCCAGCACCACCGGCTTGCCCGCGTCCCCGCCGGTCTTCTGCGCTCCGGGCAATGCCAGCACCTGCACCCGATCACCCGGAATGAGTCCATCGGCGGGCAACTGGCCACCCTTCACCGCGACCCCGACCTGCACCTGACCGGCCGGGATCGGATCCGCGTCGGTGACCATCGACCGCTGCAACAACGTGTCCGGCAGCAACGCCACCGCGGCCCGCTGACCCACCACCGACTGCAGGTTCTCCCCGGCGATGGCGGTGATGTCCCCCGCCACATCCACCGTCGACAGATCACTCCGCTCGATCACCTCGCCGACCGCGACCGGCTGCGCCACCACCACCGCGGGCACCTTCTCCCCCGCCGTGGAATACAGGTACCCGAAGCCGCCGCCCAGGCCCAGCACCAGCAGCGCACCCAGCGCCGCGTAACCAGGGCGGCGCTGCCGGGTCGGCAACGGCGAACGCGCCACCGGCGTCGCTGATGCCCCGCTGCGGGCCGCACCGGCCGGCGCGGCCGGTCGGGCCGAGCCGTTCACCCCGTTCACCGACGTTGTCACCGAATCACCACCTGAATCTGCTCCACGAGGAACGAAGAATCCGACGACGTCGTCGAAGCCGGGAACGTCCCCGACGCGCCCGTGCTGCTGGTCCAGGACACCGACCACTGCACCGATGTCGTGGCCGTCAACGGCCCGTCCGGGGTCACCGACCGGTACGTGTACCCACACGCACCATCCGACGGCGCATCATTGCCATCCGCCTCCACCCAAGGACGGCCAGGGCCGTCACAGTTCACCGGCGGATTCCCATCACCCGGGTCGAACGTCAAACCCGTCGGCGTCGCCGTCACCGTCGCCGAAACCCCCCGCAGCTCAACCGTTCTCGCCAGCGGTTGCCAGTCGGTCACCCAGTAGTAGGTACTGAGCCCCACCCATGTGTAAGGCAGCCCCCCGTACGCCGGATCCGAGTTGTCCTCCGGTGGCGACCGGTGCACCACCGGCTCCGGCAACGACAACTCCGCATAGGCCTGCCGCGCCAACACCGCCGGATCCGGCGGCGGTGGTGGAGCTGGGGCCGCAGCAGGCGCCCCCGGACCCGCGGCGGGCGCCGGGGGGGTCGGCACGAACACGAACTGACCGGGCCCGTTGCACGGATTCACCAGCAACGCCCCGGCCGCAGGGTCGTTCCCGGCCCACCGCGGGTCGCCCGCCGGGACCGTCGCCGGCCGGAACCCGCACTCCCCTACACCCGCCGCGGCCGCGCCACCCCCGGCAGCATCCAACGAAATCATTGAACCGTCGGCGTCCCCATCCGATGCACCGCCCGAGCTGGCGTCGGGTTCCGCGGCGTTCTTGTCCTGCGCCGACGCGGCGGCCGCGCGAGCCTGCTGCACCTGACCAGGCTCCAGTGCCTCACTGCCGGCCGCCTCGTCCAGCGACAACGTCAACGAGTAGGTCGAGTCCCCTAAGAGGCTTCCGTCGCCGGCCACGATCTGGACGGGCGGCGGGTCGTCCTGCGGACCTGCCGTCACCGGCAGTGCGGTCAGCACGATCATCGAAAGGACCAGTCCCAGAACCGTTGTCAGGCGACCTAGCACGGCTCTTCTTTCAGGTAGAACACCTGCTCGACCCGCCACACCCCGTCCTCGCCCTTGACCAGCCGCCCCTGGTAGTGGTCGCGGGCGACGCCGACGGTGACCTTGTCGCCCGTCGCGGTCTTCCGCGACCCGCTGTGGCTTCGGTCCTGGCAGTCATCGATCACAGCGAAGGTCCGTCCGCCGACGGGCTGCGGCCAAGAGATGCGGTGCCCGAGCTCGCCGTAGGTTTCTAGGCCCTGGCTGTCGAATTTCGCGGCGTCCTTGAGCATGTTCGCCCGCGCCGGGTCGACGGCAATCGTCGTCACCAGTGCCTCCCGCTCCGCCTTCGGGGTTCGGGCGATCTCCATGTACACGTCCCACGACTCGATCCACTGCGACTCGATCGCGGCGCGGTCCGCCGCTTCCACGTCCGCCACCCCACCACTCGCCGAAGCCACATTGCTCGGGCTGGCAACGGCGGAGCCGGGCGGCACCGCACTGACCGGCGCCGACGACGACGCAGCTAGCGGCGCCGACGTGGTCGTGGCAGGTGGGTCCAGCGTCTCGGCGTTGACGCCGGACCCGGAGCAGCCGGCAAGCAGCACGCACGCGCCGGCCAGCGCACCGATCAAGGCGGCAGGTATTCGCCGTCGCATGGCTGCTCCCCGTGGAGTAGTCGAGACGCTGAGTAGTTGCCGTCGTCTCGAACGAGGACGATGGCCCATTCGAGTCCTACCCGTCAACTCGAACGCCGACTACGCGCTCAAGTTCAGGCAAGTGAGCAGGGCACGACACATTCCGCCCCGGTTCTGCGTTGACGGCTGAGCCTCAGAGATCGCCGCGGCCCGGGGACGGGGGTGAAAGTCCCAAAAAAACCGCCGTGCGGTGTCCACATTTGGCCCGGTTTTGAACCTGTAAGAGGTGACAGCTCCTAAGACCCAAGGATCCAATCCATGTCACTGCGACTGCACGCGCCCACCATCGGCGGGCTCTCCGCCTGCTTTGGGAACGATCGGATTCACCCGCCGGCCGGTGGCCCGGCAGAACTCGACGACCGCGTCGTAGGACCAGATCCTGCCCACGCTCAGTTCGCCGAGCGGAACCGGGAAGTCAGGCTTTCGGGAGATCTGCATCGCCCGGTTCTTGGTGACCCCCAACATCTGAGTCAGCTCCGCCAACGCGACGACCTCCGGCGGCGAACCCATGCCCGAACCCTAAGCACTGGTGTGCTAGACCACTGGTATGACGTACCAGTAGCATGCTGCTGATGGGTGACGGTCGAGCATTGAACGAGGTGTCGACAGACCGCAGTTCGGCACGACCCCCGCGCAGGTCGACCGCTGGCGCGCGGGACACCCTTCGCCGCAATTGCCGCCATCGAGGTGCGCCGCACAGCCATGGCACCCGCGCGGCGTACGTGTCCGACAGGTGCGGGTGCACCCGCTGCCGTGCCGCCAACCGCGCCGCCGAGATCCAACGGATCGCGGCGATCAGCGCCGGCCGGTGGAACCCCTACACCGAGGCCGCGCCCGTACAAGCGCATCTCGCGGCCCTACGCCAACAGGGCGTCGGGATCGAGCGGATCGCCAAACTGTCCGGTGTCCCGGTCGGCACCATCCGGCGCCTGCTGGGCATTCGGCGCAGGACACCGCCACGCCCCCGCCAGGTCCGCACCGCGACCGCGCAGCAGCTTCTCTCCGTGCCTGTCACCCCGAGCAGTGGTTCTCCCCGGCGACTGGTACCCGCCCGGCGCGCCCACCAGCAGATCGATGACCTCGCCGCCGCGGGGCACCAGCTGAGTGACGTCGCCCGCCAGCTCGGAACGACCATGATCAGCCTGCGCCGCAGCCTGTCTCGCCAGGTCATCACCGCGCGCACCGAAGCATCCATCGCGGCGCTGCACGCTTCCTTGCTGGCCAGCAAAATGAGGCATGCACTTGGAACCGTGACCGGCACAAGTCTGTCGATCGCACGGCGCCGGAACCTGTGGCTCGGTGAGATCCTCGGTCCCCCCGCCCGGCCGCGACTGGGGCAACGTCGTTCTCGCCGCAGCGGCAGCATCTCCCGGGGCAGGCGCGGCGCTGGGCGGCGCGGGCTGTTCTTCCCCAGCAGCGCACCGCGGCCGGCCAGGTGTCGCCGGACTCGTAGGCGTGCGAGCCGATCGCCGCCGAATCCGTTGCAGGAGCAACCGGGCCGCGAGAGAACAACTCACCGTTCCTCCCGCCCCGACATCACACCGGCGTCGGCGGCGGGACGCACCGCACTTCGGCGGCACGCCTGGTCATCGCCGGCGCAGTTCTGTCCGGATCAGCAGCCATCACTCGGAAGCGAATGGATTCATATGGGCGCGCCTTCACCACTGGGAATGCATTCACAGCGATCATCGGGTCATGTCCGCAATCAGGGGTCGTCGCCGGCGGTCGCACGTCGGCAAGCCGGAACCGGTGATCATGCAGGCCCGCGTCGCCCCCGAGCGGCGCGCCAAGGCCAACCGTGCAGCCGACGCTGCCGGCATTTCCCTTGCGGAGTACCTGGAGCGGTTGATCGACCGCGACGAGGTCGACGCGGACGGGTGCCCCGTGTGGTTGCCCCCGCACAACGACGATCAGGAGGAATTGCCACTCAAGACCGCCTGACGGCGAGCACCACCAACTCCATACGAAACGACAAAAGCCGCCCCGTTGGCGCGGGACGGCTTCTCGTCGGAGGCCGGTCAGTTGGCGCTGATCCGGCCGATCACCGAAAGGTTCTGCAATGAGCGGCAGAGCTGATGCTAGCGCATATCTGGTCGCGGGCCATTACTCCTGCGGCCCGCGTGTCGCGGCTCGCACCTTGCACCGACGCGGTTCCTGCGTCCATACCGGGGCGCCTGTCCGGCGCGCACGGTATGCGGCTGCGGAGCCGGCTTCACCGGCCCGCATTGTGTTGTCGGCGTGGCGGCGTGCGGGGTCCCACCGTCGGCCAGGGACCACTGGTAGCCATATCGCTATGACCGTCTCGCGTGCGGCACGTGGATCCTCCACCCATTGCATGGCGATCAGCGCCGTCGTGCACCCGGACATCGCCCGCGCAGCGCGGCAAGCCGTCATTGATCGCGGCATCACCCTGCGCGAGCTGTTCGAAGCAGCGCTGCTGCGAGAAATCGCCTGCCCCAGCGTGTTCCACGACCCGGCCAACACCCGCCGGCGGGCACCCCGCGGCAGCCTCGGCAACCACGTCATGATCGGCGCGGTCATCGACCCCGACGTCGTACACCGGACCCGCCAAGCGTTCGCCGAACGCAACGTCACCCAACGCGCGCTCATCGAAGGCGCCCTGGCTCGGGAAGTCACCAACCCGACCGTCCTCGACGGCCGGAAGGAGCCGCACCTGACCAACCCGTAACCCGC
>NZ_JBRIIO020000059.1:0-13849 GCF_052976845.2 Nakamurella sp. GG22
TCCGACTCAGCCCACGGTTGCCGAGTACCACGGACAAGCACGAATCGATGTGATGGTGCGGGGGTGGGTTTGCCGGTGGGGCCACCGGGCGGCGTCGTGCCTTTCTGGGGTGCCTTCTTCTTGGGGGGTGTTTTCTTGGTGGGCGGTGGGATAGGCAGTGCCAGTTCGCGGGTGCGGGTGAGGCGGTGGTCAGCGCCGCCGCCGGCCGCGGCCTGCTCAGCCCACCGGTGGTGGGTCTGCTGCGCGAAATCGGTGTCCAGCGCGCAGGTCTGGGAGCAGCGGGCGCCGCGCAGCCACATCGGCCACCGGTTGGCGGCCGCCCTGTGCAGCTGGTCGTGCCAGAGCACGGCGGCGTCGTAGCGGCCTTCGTCGGCCCACACGTTCTGCCAGGCGACGTAGAACCCGGCGAGTTCCTCGGCGAGGGCGTCGTGCCGGTCCCAGCACGGCGGCACGGTGTCGGTGAGCTGGTAGGTGGCCACCAGCCAGGACACCCACCGGCTCAGTTCGGCGTGGGCGGCGGCCGCGTCCCCGGGCGGGTGCCGCTCGTACCGGTACCGCAGGTGCTTGCCGGCGCCGGTGCCGGCCTGGTCGTGCCGGTCGGCGTTGATCAGCTCGTCCAGCTTGCCGATCCGCTCGGTCAGCACCTGCAGTTGCTGCAGCGCCTCGTCGAGCAGTTCCTCGGAGGTGTTGCCCCACGGGATCGGCCCGTCGTCAGCGTCGGCCTCGAAGCCGTCACCGGAGTCAGTGGCGTCATCGGGGTCGGGCGCGGTGTCGTGCTCGGGGGTGGTGTCACCGGGTCCGGGCACCGGGTACAGCCGCCGGCCCTGCCGGGTCGGGTCCGGGTCGGCGGTGTCGCGGGGTGGGCGGGTCATGGCCGGGCCCTGGTGAGGGGAATGTGGTGGGCGCGGGCCTCGTCGTAGTCGCGGGCGGCGCGGCGGATCCGGTCGGCGTCGGGGCGGTTCCACCAGGGGGTGAGTTCGATGTCCACGGGCGGCATCTGGGACGCGAGCACGATGGCCCGGCCGGGTGGGGTGTTGCGGATGTCGGCGACGGTGCGGGTGGGCTGCCGGCGGCTGGACAGGGAGTGCACGGTGCCAGTGGTGTCCCGGGAGTAGGTGGGTACCTCGTCGTCGCCGAACGCCTCGGCGAGTTCCTTGCTGTCGGCGCCGCCTTCGCCGCCGCCGACCATCATCCGCATCCCTGCGGCGGACCAGATCGCCTCGCCCTGGTCCCGCCCGTAGGCGCCGCGGAGCAGGGACCGGGTCTGCACGACCATGTGCGCGCTGATCCCCCACCCGCGCGAGTCGGACAGCACCGTCTCCCAGTCCGGTAACCGGCAGGTGTTCACCGATTCGTCGGCGATCACCGGCAGCGGCGGGTCGAGCCGGGCACCGGTCGATGCGGCGGCCAGATGCCGGGCGGCGTCGAGGATGTCGGCGACGATCAGGGAGACGATCTTGGTGGCGCCGGCGAGCATCGTGTTATGGGTCAGCAGGTACAGGCTGTCGGTGCCGTGGGCCAGCCAGCGGGCGGCGTCGAACGCCCGGGACGGTCGGGTGTCGATGGTGGCCAGCACCTGCGGGGTGGACATCCCGTCGAACGCCGAGCGCACCGACAGGTAGGACCCTTCCCGTTGCCGGTCCGGGGTTTTCCGCACCGACGCCAGTTCCTCGGCGTAGAGCTGGTACCCGCGGGTGGAGCCGCGGATGATCTGCTCCGGCCGTTGGTCCAGGGGGTTGTAGACCCAGCCGAGTAGTTCGGTGACGGTGGCGTCGGCCAGGCCGGCGGCGTGCAGCAGCGCCCGCACCACGCGGCGGCCGTCGGCGGCGAAGTCGGCGTGCGGGTCCGGTCCGGCCGCCCGCTCGGTGAGGACTTTGGTGCGGGCCTCAGCGATGTTCGGGTCGGCGCAGCCCTGGATCGGGGTCCAGCACAACTGCGGGAACACCCCACCGGACAGCCGTAGCGGGTCGAACACGGCCAAGCCGCCGCGGTCCTCGGCGGCCTGCCAGGTGCAGCGCAGGATGTCGGTCTTGGTGGTGGACACCACCTGCCGGCCGTTCCAGTCCAGAACCGCGGGGATCACCACCGACGTCGTCTTCCCGGACTCGGACAGGCCGGTGACGATCGAGGACGTCTCGATGGACCGCCACACATCGTGCCCGCTGGCCACCGACCGGCCCAGCCGGGCGCCCAGTTGCTCCGGTGCCAGCTCCCGCGCCTTGGTGGTGGCGGCCAGCTGCGGTCGCAGTGACCCGGCCCGGGTCAGCAGACTCTCTGCGGTCATCGACCTCGCTTCCTGCCCGGCCGTGGCCACCCCGGCCGCGGGGGGCCAGTGTCCCCGTCGCGCCAGCAGCACCGCAGCCGCGGCCCCGGCGACCAGCCCGGCCAGCAGCACCGCGGTCAGCGCCCAAACCAGCACCGCCGGTGGCCTGCCCGCGGTGTCGGGCCAGCTGCGGGTCGGGTCGCCGGGATGGGTCAGCATTCCCAGCACGGCCGGTATCACCGATCCGGTGTCGGGCCAGCCCCGGCCGGTGATCAGGTACGCCAGGTGCCCGGCCAACAGTGGAGCGGTGAGCATCGCGATGGCGAGCACGGAGCCGGCGGTCAGCAGGACCCAGAAGTCGGTCGCGGCGCCTGCGGTGACCTCGCGGCTTTCCCGGTGTGCGCGTTGACCGGCGTCGCCCTCGCTGCGGGTGCGGGTGGTCGGGGGGCGGGTCATGCGGGGTCCCCGGTGGCGTGTTGCTCGAGCAGGGTTTCCCATTCGGCGTCCGAGATGTCGTCGATGCCGGCGATGACCTTCATCCGGGAGTCGGTGTTCACCAGTGGTCGTTCCACCGAGGACAGGATGTGTTTGACCACCGCGGTGTGCTCGCCGATCTTCCACAGCCCGACGCCCTGTTTGAGGAACCGCAGCAGGTCCTGCTGCACGTCCGACAGGCTCATCAACGCCCCGGTCAGCGGCAGGGCGGCCTCACCCTGCCGGTAGGCGATCTTGATGCCGGTGTCCTCCAGCAGACCGGTTGCCAGGTTGCGGGTTTCGCTGCCGGCGTCGCCGATGGCGTCCAGGTCGGTGAACCGGTGGAACGCGATCCAGTTCGCGATCCCGTACAGCCGGGACAGCTTCCACTGCTCCTGGAAGCGACGCAGCAACGGCAGGTACCGCATCGCCATCCACGCCTCGTCGTACCCGACGAGCCGGCGTGGGGCGTCCGGGTGCATCAGCTCGGCCTCCATCGCCGACTGCGCGCACACCATCGACAGCACGGTCAGCATCTCGTTGTGCCGGACCCGGTTCAGGTCGACAACGGTGCCCACCGCCCGGAAGTCGAACGCGGTGTTGCGGGCGTCGGTGGCGTCGAACATCCCCGACAGTGACCCGGTGACCAACTCGGCTAGGGCGAGGCGCACGTCTTGGGCCTGGTCGGCCAGGTCGGCTGCGTCTAGGCCGAGGTCGGTGGCCCGGTGCTCCCACCGGGTCGGGGTGACCAACTGGCCCAGCAGCGAGGGCAGCGACACCGGGCCCAGGACGGTCGATGCGTCGTCGTCGGCGCCGGTCGCTGCGTCCAGCGCCCACCCGATGACCGAGCGTTCCACCGGCCGCATCCCGCGGCGCAAAGCGACCTGCAGCAGCCCTTCCAGCAGGGCGATCCGGCGGGACCGGTTACCGGCGCGGTGCTCGATGTCGTTCTGGTCCGGGTGCCGGCGCACCTCGGCGAGGGGGTTGAGCCGGACCAGCTGTCCGGGCCCGATCCGCAGCGGTTGCACGCCGAGGGTTTTGCAGAGGTCTTCGTATTCGGGTTTGACCTGCACCCAGGAGAAGGAGATCCCAAACACCAGCAGGCGCAGGATCAGCGATTTCATCAGCGCGGACTTGCCGGCGCCGATCTCCCCGACCAGTGCCATGTTCGGTGAGGAGATGACACCGGCCGCGTACAGCTCGAACGGGTCGAACAGGAAACTGGCCTGGGAGAACAGGTCCTGCCCGACGTAGGCGCCGGGCACCCCGAGGCCGGGGTCCATGATCCACGGGTAGATGCCCTTGAGCATCCGGGACGGCGCGGTGTGCGCCTGCAACCGCATCCGCCCCCACAGCCGGCCCGCGCCAACACCTCTCGCGCCGCGGCGGTCCAGCCCGGTGCCCCGGGACAACCGGTCCCTGCGGCGGAGCTCGCGCTCAGCCTGTTCCTGGGCGGCGGCCGCGGCGGCGGCGGTGTCCCGCTCGGCGAGGCGGCGGGCGACCTCACCGGGCACCGACACCCCGGGGGTGGCGCCGCGCGCCGCGGGGCGGAGGCGGGTGGCTCGCTGCGTGGTGGTCATACCCCGGCCACCCCGCGCATCGGGGACAGCCCGCGGGCCAGCGGCAGCGCCCCGGCGAAGAAAGCCTGGTCCTGCTCCCCGTACAGCACGATGGACTGGCAGCGGGCCCGGATCAGCCGGCGCCGAGCGGAAAGCATCTGCCGGGTCAGGGTTTTCTCGTCCGGCGCGGTGACCGTGAGGAACAGGTGGTAGCGGAACACCCCGTCCCCGTCGGCCTGCGCCTCGTCCTGGTCGGCGGCGGCCCGCGCCTCCTTCCGCAGCCGCGCCGTGGTCGGTCGCCCGAGTTTGCGCCGTTCGGCGGCGCTGCCCTCCGCGCGCAGCGCCTGCCGCTCGGCCGATGCCTGCGCCTTGACCTCACCCAGGGGTTCGGCGACCAGGGACAGGGTGCGGCGCAAACCGGACTGCGCGAGCACCGGGGAGAGCCAGTTCGTCGCGGCCGGCCGTTTGGGAAGCTCGTGCACCCACACCGTGCGGGAAACCGCCGAGTCGTGCCGGAACGATTTCCACGCCCGCTCGGTCGCCGACGGGCCGGCCAACCTCGGGTCCAGGTCGTGGTCCTGCCCGGCCAGCACGTCGTGCAGCGGGAGCGATTCCGGGTCGAACTGGGTGTGGATCAGCGCCGCGTACTGCCCCGGCCGCAGCCACCCCCGCGATTCGACGCGGGCCTCGGTGATGC
Source organism: Nakamurella sp. GG22 (assembly GCF_052976845.2). Taxonomy (NCBI): domain Bacteria; kingdom Bacillati; phylum Actinomycetota; class Actinomycetes; order Nakamurellales; family Nakamurellaceae; genus Nakamurella; species Nakamurella sp. GG22. Next base: position 4,994 of record NZ_JBRIIO020000059.1, read on the forward strand.
CCCGTTCCAGGTCCAGCAACCGTTCCAGCACCACCACCCCGATCGCCTCGTCCCGGCTGGAACCCTCGGACAGGGAAGCGATCTCATCGCCCAGTGCCCGCAGGTCGAACGCGACGATCAGGTACACCTCGTGGCGTTGCGCGGCGGGCGCGGCCTGCGCGATCAATTCCTGGGTGGCCTGCCACGCCGGCCCCGAGCGGACCACTGCGTGTTCCCGGGCGTGCCGGGAGGCCACGTTGACCACGTCCGGGGCGGTGCGGGCCAGCAACTGCCAGCGGGACACTCCCGCGCCGTCGGCGCAGAAGCCCTCCATCACCGCTTCCCAGTCGTCCAGCCGCATGCCCTGCTCGGTGCTGCCTTCCAGCAGCATCGCCGACCCGAACGTCAGCAACGCCGCGCACGCAACCTTCTCCCGGTCGTTGACCATCACCCCTACACTCGAGCGGCCGTCCGGGGTTGGCACCGCGACCGACCGGTAATTCACCAGGTCACCGGGTAGGTCCATCCGGTGCGCCAACGACGCCGGGGAGAACACCGCCCCCCGGAACACCCCGCGGCGGGTCAACCGGTCCCCCACCGTGGCCAGCACCGGATGCAGGTACGCCGTCAACGGGCGGCCACCGATCCGCGGGAACGGCAACGCCGCCAACCCCAGAGCCGCGACACCCAAACCGGCCAGCCACCACACCGACACCGGCAGCAACCGGAACCCGGTCCACAGCAACGCAAGCGCTGCCGCGAAGAACGCCAGGTCGACGATCCCGAACCGGCCCACGATCCCCGCCGTCGGCCGCGGCGGATACACGAACTGCCTTGGCCCACTGCCACCACTGCTGACCATCCCTGCTCCACTTCCACTGCTGCTCATGCCGGCCTCGGCCGGGATCGGGTGGGCCTGGGTGAACCGACCGACGGCCCGGTCACCGGTCGCGGTGGCTCCGACACCGGCGGCTCCGCAACCGGCGGCGCAGGCTGCACCGGGACCTGCTGTCCCGGGTCAACCGGCGACGGCGCGGCAGTCGGGGGCGGCGCGGCAGGCGGCGGTGGCTGTGAGTTGGGCGGCGTCAGCACCGGTCCTGCGGCACCCGGATCCGGCGCAGGTGCAGCGGCCGAACCCGACGATGCAGCGGCCGAACCCGGTGCGGCGGCCCGGGACGGTGCAGGTCCCGACCCGCTGTCCGATGACGGTGCCGGCGTCGACGAGGCTGTCGTCGAGGTCGAGGTCGAGGTCGAGGTCGAGGTCGAGGTCGAGGCCGCCGCCGCTGCCGAAGGAGCGGTGCCGGTGGAACCACCGGTGATCGGTGCCGCGCCCGTAGCCGCGGAGCCGGGCGTTGCCGTGCCGGTCGCGGCGTCGACCGCAGTGCCGGGCTGGGCCTGGCTCCCGGCACCGCCGGCAGGGTTGCGGGCACCTTGTGCGCTGCGCGGCCCTGTCCGCCGGCCGCCGGCGGTACCGGGCTGACGGCCCCTGCCCGCTGCGGAACCGGCGGCGGGGCGGGCGCCGCCACCGGCGGCCGCCGTGGCCAGGTCCTGGGGCGCTTCCCGGTCCGCGTCCTGTGGGTCTGGCGGTGGCTCACCCGACCCGCCGCCGGCAGCAGCGCCGCCTTGGCCCGTGGAGCCTCCGGGAGCACCTTTCCCCGGATCTGCCGGTGCGTCCTGCCCGGTCAACGGGTCATCGCCGCTGTCTTCGGCACCGGTTGCCGCGCCGCCCGGCGCCGTCGAGGACTGTTGCGGCGGCTTGGTTGTCGCGCCGCCACCCCCGGCTGCACCACCACCGGTTGCACCACCACCGGTTGCACCGCCGGCGCCCGCACCGGCGGCTGCGCCGAAGGTGCCGTTGTTCAGGGCGCCCAGTGCGGCGGAGTTGCTGCTCATCGTGGCCAGGGCGTGCATGCTTTCCGCGCCGGCACTGGCCACGGCGCCGCCCGCGGCCAGTGCGGGACCGGATGCGGCGGCCGCGGCCGCTGTGCCGATCGCCGCGGTCATGCCCTGCGCCATCCGGTCGGCGGCGGCGGAGGCGTGCCCGACGGTGAAGGACATGACCCCGGACAGCAGCCACGGCGTGGTCGGCAGCAGCAGCATCAGCAGCATCCCGGCCAGCACGGAGAACAGTTGCTGCCCAACGTAGTGCTCCAGGTTCGCGGTGGTGCTGGTCAGCAGGTTCTGCGCGAGGATCGTCATGCCGACCATGAAGAACTTGCACCAGCACAGTGACAGCAGGGTGATGAACCAGCGGCCCATCCAGTGCGACGTCGCGTGGTGGGCCTGCCCGGCGGCGGCGACCGTGCCGAACAACGCGTGCCCCAACGTGACCGGCGCCTGGAAGATCAGCACCAGGCCGGCGCCGATCAGCCCGAGGATGGTCAGCACCGCGGCGATCAGCCCGACCACCGGGTTTACCTGGAACAACGAAAAGGTGAAGTCACTGTTGGCGATCTGCGCCTGCTGCCCCGAGATCAGGCCCAGCGTCGCTTGATTGGCCAGTTGCAGCATGAGAAACGCGATGATGCCGACGATCTGGATGCCGACGATGGCCTTGACCGCGCCGATCACCGACCCGGTGAGCCGGCCGCGGCGCCACGCGGTGACCAGCCCGGCCAGCCAGATCAGGAACGCCATGGCCAGCATGACCCCGGAGATCAGGTTGTAGGTGTCGGCGTACCCACCGCCGGACAGGTTCGGGGTGGTGGAGTTCACCATCCACGCGGTGACCTGCTCCCACAGCCACACCGCGCCGGAGGTGAAGAACGCGACGACCTGTTCCATGCCTCTCTTGGCCAGCCACCCGGCCGCATCACCGACCTTGCCCAGCACCCAGCCCAGACCGCTGACCACCCAGGCACCCGCCGTCCACAGGCCGTGCCCCACCGCCCCGAAGAAATCGCCCACCCGGTCGGTCACGGACTTGTTCTGACTGATCCAGTACGCCATCCCGTTCAGGTGCTGCTGCACCGAGAAGTTCCAGTCCAGGCACCGCTGCTTGCCGGCGGCGTCGGCCCGGTCGCAATCGACGAACATCGCCCGGGAACACAGGTAGGAATCCGGGTCGTCGGAGCACACCGTGAGCGGGTTGACCTGGTTGACGCCGCCCGCGGAGTCCATCCGGCGCAGCGAGGTGGTGTCGGGCCGGTTCGCCCAGGTGAAGCCCCACGGGGAGGACGCATCCGGGGTTGCCCATGCCTGCAGGTCCTCGGCGCACACCCCGGGCGGCATGTCGTAGGCGGTGTTCCCGTTGGGGAAAACCTCGTCCTCGGCCGGCGGCGCCGCCGTGACCCCCGCGTCCGCCACGTCAGGTGCCGCCGTGACCAGGTCGGCCAGGAGTTGCTGGCGGAAGGCCGCTTCCCGCTCGAAGTAGGTGTTGACGTACTCACCGACGTCCCCGCCACGGCCGGTGCAGTCGCCCTCGGTGAACCACGGCGCGGAGGTGAAAGCGGTGGTGCCGGCGACCAGTTGCTGCAGCTCCGCCGGCCACGCCGTGACCGCCGCCGGATCACCACCGGTCGGGGGGCCGGCCGGGGCGGCGGCGCCGGGCACCGCGGAGGTGACAAGCAGCGCCGCCGCCGTCACGGTGACGGCAACGACCCGGGCAAGGGAACCGAACATGGCGCCCGGTTACCGCAGGTAGACGGTCAGGGCGCCGGTCAGCGGCACCTGGTTGTCCCCGCCAGCCCCGTTGGAGGGGTCGCCGTTGATGTCCGGGCCGTCGGCGGCGGCCAGGTCGGCGACCTTCCAATCGCCCTGCTCCCAGGACAACGCAACGGTGAAGGTGAACCACAACCCGGTGGTGCGGGTCAGCTCGCCCACCGCGGCGCCGTAGGCGCTGACCGCCCACACCGACACCACCGCCCGCCGCTCGTCCTGGGACAGCACGGTCACCGCCGCAGGGGTGAGCTGCTGCCCCGTATCGGCGCGGGCGGCGCGGCCCTGCCCGATGGTGCGGACCACCTCGGCCGACGGGTTCGCTGCGGCCATCACCGCCCGGATCCGCTCGGGGTTCCCGCTCCCGGACGCTGCGGACCAGCACACCTGCAGGAAGTTCACCGCCGCGGTCGCCGCCCCGGCCCGGTCCCGCGGATACCCGGACGGGACCCCGTCAACGACCGCCGCCGGGCCGTGCGGGGACAACGCCGCCGACGGCGGGGCCGCGGCGTCGGCGGTGGCCCGGCCTAGCAGCAACCCGCCGCCTGTGAACGCGGCCGCCAGCAGCAGTGCTGCAACGGTGACACCGGTGCGGCGGCCGCCGGGACTGTGCAGCGGCGTGTAATCCGGCCTGCCCCGAGAGGTGTTGCGCAGCATAGTCATTGGGCGACGACCCACGTCCAGATCGCTCCGGCCGAGCCCAGGATCATGCCGACTGCGATGGCCCGCATGATGGTGGTCTTGCCCTCGTCCAGGACGTGCCGGCCGCCGATCTTGTGCCCGACGCCCCACATGATCAGCCCGATCAGGAACGCCAGGAACGCCCCGCCGTACCCGACGTACATCAGGATGTTCGCGATCGTCTTCCAGATGTCCAGCTGGGTCAGACCCTCGTTGCTGGGCTGGAACTGGTTGAAGTCAATGCCACCCGTGCCGCTGCCCGCGGTCGGCGCAGCAGGAGTGGTGGGATCAGCGGTGGGGTCCATCAGGACAGCTCCCTCTCGGTCAACGCTTCGGGGTCGTCCGCAGCGGTGTCGCTGCCGGTGTCTGTGTCGGCGAGGGGCAGCGGCCGGTGGTCCGCTGGTGGTGCGGCCTCAGAGCGGGCCAGCGCGCACACCAGCTCGGCCAGTGCGTCCGACAGCGCCCGGTCCCACCCGCAGATAGGTACGGGGCCCCGGCGCAGCGCCGGGGCCTTGGGCAGCACGAGTACGTCCGCGGCGGTCGCCGCCAGCCGCTTCGCGGTGCGCAGCACACCTGGCCGTGACCCGGCGGCGTCGCAAAGCACCAGCACGGGGCGGCGGGCCAACCCGGCGGCGTCCAGTTCGGTGATCGCGGCCAGTGCGGCGGTCACGCCCGCCGAGTCGGCGCGGGCCACCATCACCGTCGGACCGCAGTGCCCCAGCAGCACCTCGTGGGTGTCGCGGTGCTCCAGCGACCCCAGGTCCGCGACGACCGCGGTGTCCGCGGGTAACCGCGCTGTCAGCTGCGGCCACCACTGCGCGCCGGCCTGCACCACCCGGGCACCGCTCGGCCCGGCCGGCAACCCGGACAGGTCCCGAACCGGGGCGTCCCCGGGTTCCAGCCACGTCCCTACGGACACGGCGTCCACCGGACCGCACACCTGCCGGGTCAACGGCGAGAAGTCCCGCCGGGCCACTTCCACGGCCAGCACCCGATCCGGGCGGGCCGCCGCGATCAACCCGGCCAGCACCGCCACCACTGTCGTCGCCCCGACACCGCCGCCGGCCGCGCACACCAGCACCGACGGGTCCGGAGCACCGGTCAACCAGGACCAGGCCCGGACCGCGGCGGGACCGGTGAACCCAGCCGGCGCCAACGCCCCGGGAGCAGAAACCGCCTTCTCGGGGAGCACCGAAGAGCGGTGCACGGGGAGCTTGCTGCTCCACCGCGGCGACCACCGCCGTGCCCCCGGTTGCGACGACGCACCGTGCGGTGGCGCATCCACCGCCGAGGCGACCGCGGCCGCCTCGGTCTCGGCCCGTCGGGTTGCCTCCGCCTGAGGTGTTCCCGGACCCACCAGCGCGGCAGCACGTTTCGCCGCCATCACCTGCGCCGCCAGCAGCGCAGCCTGCAACTCGGCCACCGTCAGCAGGCGCCCGGTTGCAGCGTCCACATCACCGCCGTCCAGCACCGGCAGCTGCTGCCCGGGCAGCCCGATCTCCGCCAGCCGCCTACTCACCCGGGTCCACCTGCGCTGCTGCGGCCACGGTTCGGCGAACGGCTCCACACGGCGGCCGCATGGGCACGCCCAGCCTGTCTTCTGCGATCCCTCACACCAAAAACAGGTTCGATCCGAGCCCAAATGTGGACACCGACGGCCAAGAAACTCTCGATGGATCTGGTGAGTCCGCGGTACACGGGTGTCTCCGGCGGAAGAAGCGGCCGCGCAGGCGTCGGCCGGTCGCTACCAGGCGTCACCCGAGCGGTCAACCAGGCGGCGGTGCCTCAATCGCGGAGTGTTGGCCGCTACATCCAGATGTCACCCTCAGTCCATCGGCTTGACCGGCGGCGCGACGGGTTCCTTCCGCCGAGACTGGGACGTGCCCGAGCTATCTCGCGGGCTGGTTCACCGCTCCGGGCAATACCCCCGGAGCGACTGCACGACGCCAGTGACCGGCCAGCGCGCGCACCGTTCGGCCTCGTATCCCTGGAACGCTGGGTGGCGACCGTGCCGCCTGAAGAAGTCAGTGGGCCGCAGCGACCGGCTGCGGCGGGAGGCCCTTAGCTACCCGGCGGAGCCACTCCGGTGATGTCTTACCCAGCCGACGGTCGGTCACCAGTCGCAGCTTCGCCGCCTCGACCTGCACGACCGTTGGACGTGGAGCGGTCGAGCCGTTACGCCCAGGCTCGTCCCCGCCTGGGTAGCCGTCAGCGCCGTCATTGTCGGTCGAGGGGTGGACGTCGATGGCGCTCTTGACCTTGGCTGGGGCCGTCGCCGATGTGTGGGCCCCGGACATGCGCACCTGCTGGGGAGTTGCCGGATCAAAGTTCGCGGTCACGGTGGGTTCCCTCCCTCGGCGGTGTCCGTCTCTTCATGGTCACCCTCTTGCGGCTGCGGCGCCAGTGTCTGTATCTCAGGTGTGGTCAGAGATTCGAAGATGATCAGCTCTTCCTTGCTCGCCAACTCGGAAGTGCCCAACACCTGCAGCACTCGAAACCCGAGAGCCTGACGCTCCTCATTGTCGTCGAACGTCTGCTCAATCGCCCACTGCGCCCGCTTCCACCACTGGTCCCGGCGGTCCGCCCTGCTCTTCTGGGTGACAGCAATCAAGCCGACGATCAGAGCAACGATCGCGGACAGCCCCACGGCGATCGGGCCGAGCTTGGCGACCGTGTCGAGGGTGTCGGCGTTCACGGTGGCATCGTGTCAGCCTGCACCATGACCCCTCACGCCGGCTGGCCGTGCTCCCGCGCCGGGTCAGTCACGGGTCGGCTGTGAAGACAGTGGTCCGGTCGCCTGCCTATCTCGGTTGACGGCACTCAAGCGGCCCGGTCGCGCAGGAACCGGGGCCGGGCGGCGCGGAGCGCCGTGAGGGTTCTATCCCGCCTGCGGCGCAACGTTCGTTCGTTGATACCCAGCTCGCCGGCGATTCTGTGCCGGTTGGCGGTGCCATACGCCGCCTGCTGGTGCAGGCGCACCAGCATCCGCAGGTCTTCGTCGGCGGCCACGGCATTGCGCTGCGCCCACCGCACCACCTCGGGCAGGGTGATGTCGGGGGCCGCAGACCACGGGTCGGTGTTCTCCAACGATTGCCAGACCGAGTCGGACGGGCCAAACGGAATCTCCCGGCGCGCCCCGTCGGCCCGAAGCGCCGGCAGCTCCTGCAGCACGGCGTGCTTGGTGTCCTGCAGCAGGTTCGCCGCGTACGCCCGGGTCCGGCGCCGCCACGGGAACGACCGGACCCGGCACGTCAGCTCCGCAACGATCGCCGACACCACCTCGGCCCTGCCACCACCCAACCGGGACGCCATCACCAGCACCCCGGCACTGAGCAGATGCACCACCACCAGGGCAGCGTCCGAGTCGTCCCCACCGTCGACCGCCGCCACCCGTATCAGTGCACCGAGCACCAGGTCCGTATCCGTGCGCCCAACCTCAGGGGCCGTCAAGGACGGCAGATCAGCCAACGCAGGCACCGCCGCCAGCGACGGCTCCTCTTGCTGCCACCGGCCGAACGCCCCAGACCGGTCCAGCCGCTCGAGCAGCACCGCCCAATCACCGACCGGCCAGACACCGTGAAACACCGCAACCTCCAGAAGATCAAGACGGAATGTCTCGACCCTCCGCAGCGCCGTCAGCCCCCAGTCAGTGATCAGTCAGCAACTGCTCGTCAGCGGAGCAGCTTCAAGCCCTGACCCCGGTCCCGACGAGCTGACCGGCGTCGGCACCCACAACCCGGACTGACCTCACCGCGTCCCCGCGTGCAGAACCGCTGACCCCGCTCGGAGCGCCCGCCGTCATCGGTGGCCTCGTTCACCGCGCTCCCCGGGCGGCCACCCCACGGCCCATGCTGACTTGAGCAAGATCATCGTGGCGGACATCGAAGCGGCCACGAGCGGCCGACAGCGGCCCAGTCGGCTGGGCACAGTGGCTACTGCCACCGTCCCCTACAGCCAGAGCGCCAGCAGAGACCCGGCGACCATGGCCGGCCCCATCGGCACGGTCACCAGCCGCCGCAACCCGGCACGGCTGGTCAGCGACAGCACGACGGCGGTAAGCCCGGCCAACAGGAACGCCAGCACCTGCCCCTGCCACACCTCGAACCAGCCGACCCAGCCCAGGACGCCGCCGGTCAGCGCAGCGAGGCGGACATCACCCAGCCCGGTCGTCCGGGGCGACACAACGCAGACGGCGAGCCACAGCCCGCCCACGGTCAGCGCCGCCAGAACTGCCCGCAGCAACGGTGCGGGACCGGCACCGGTGAACGCCGCCGCCACCAGCACGGCAGCGATCACCCCAGCGAGCGGGTAGATCAGGCGGGCGGGCAGCAACTGGGTCTGCGCGTCCACGACGGCCAGCATCCCGCCGCCGACGGCCAGCAGCCACCACGCCACCGCGGGGCTACCCGCGGCGGCCAGCACCGCGAAGACCACCGTGACCACGGTGACAGTGGCCCAACGGCGGCTGCTGACCGGCCGGGGCCGCCACCACATCGATTCGTGCTTGTCCGTGGTACTCGGCAACCGTGGGCTGAGTCG
>NZ_JBRIIO020000060.1:0-13339 GCF_052976845.2 Nakamurella sp. GG22
CGACACCGCCAACGCGACGGTCGACGACATCGACGACATCGACGACATCGACGACGACACACCACCGTTCTGAACGGGAGCCGTCGCGGCAGGAGATGGCTGGACATGCCGCGCTGATCGGACGATCATCGTCCGATCATTTGCTGAGGGGAGCAACGCATGCGTGTCATTCGCGTCACTGCCAATCTTCATGTGGCGAACATCGATGCAGCGAAAGGCTTCTACACCGATTACCTCGGGCTCAGCAGCGAGGAATTCAACATGGGATGGGTGGCCCGGTACACATCGCCCGACGGCAGGGCAAACGTCCAACTGGTCACCGGTGACGCCACTTCCCCCGAAGACTCCGTCATTTCCGTGCACGCAGTCGACGTCGACAGTGCCTACCAAGAGGCACAGAGACTGGGCTACGAGATCGTGCACCCGCTGACCACAGAGGAATGGGGCGTACGCCGATTTCTCGTCCGCGCACCTGACGGGAACGTCATCAATGTCGTCCAGCATCGAGAGTGAGACGACGCAGCCGACAGCGTTTCCCGCTATGCGCTACGCCGCCTAGCCACCAACGGTTATGACCGCCGGCGATGGGCTCAAAGTGGCCGAGTCACTGGGAGAAAGCGCCTCCTACGACGAAGGCGCTGACGACCCAGACGGCGAAGACCCAGACGGCGAAGACCCAGACGACGGCGGGCCTGACGACGACGAACCCGACGGCGCCGAATCCGAGGACGCCGGACCCGAGGACGACGAACCCGTCGATGAGCCCGGCGACCCCGACGGTGATTCGGGCGACCCGGACGAGGAACCGGAAGCAGCCGACCCGGATGCCGCCAGATCAACCAGGTCCAGGTACAAAGGCAGCGAATCCGTCCGTGTCCCACTGCCTCCGTCCGGAGCCAGCGGTAGCGGTTGGCCGCCCATCACCGTGTCGACCGCGGCATCGCCGGTGGCCTGTCCGACCAACTGCAAGGAATCGAAACGGTAGGGAACACCGTTGCTGGCCAACGGGTCCGGGCCATCCATCACGTGGAAGTGCAGATGCGGTGCATCGGTGTTGCCCGAATTGCCGAGTTCGCCGACCAGATCACCCGCCTGCACCGTCTCACCCACACTTACCCTGGCCTTCGCGGTTCCCGGCTTGAGATGGGCATAGAAAGCGTAGTAGGTCTCACCATTCTGCTCGAACTGCTGGACGACATAATTCCCGCCGTACTGATCCAGCGTCAGCGACCCGACCGGTGGGTTACTGCCCGGCGTTTGATCCTGCAACTCATCGGAGACAGCGACAATCGTGCCGTCGGACACCGCGAGCACCGGCGCGCCGTAGTAGGGGTAGCTGGACAGCTTGGTGTTGTCACCGGTGGTGAGCTCAAGATCGCCGTTCAATTGCACCCAATCGATGGCGAAACGCTCGGCGAAGCGGAACTGGCCATTGATCGGATTCGCGGCGCCGCGGTGCGGCGTCACCTCGTTGCAGCAGCCGTTCCCATCGAACCAGTTCTTGCCGGTCAGCGGCGGGTTGACGACCGGAGCTTCCTGCGCGACGATCTGTGTGGTGGCGACGGTCTCGGTCAGCTCGGCGGGAATCAGCGGATTAGGTGCGGACGCGAAGGTCACCTTCACCTGGTGCCCGACCGACGTCGGCACCGTTTCCCCGGCCTCGACGCTCGGGTCGACCCACACGATTGCCAGTTGACCGCCGTCCAGCACGACGCTCGAAGGAGGGGTCCCGCCAGGCTCAGTACCGATCACCTTCGAGTGAGCGACAAGGTCGGCCCCGGAACGGGTCTGCAGCACCGCACCGGTATCGGAGTCCAATGCCTGCACCGAATCGATCGTCACACGAGTCGACGTGGCGTTCGTCAGATACAGCTCGTACACCAGATAGACAGCACCGTCAGTTCCGGTCACCGGTACGGGTTCGGTGGATACCGAAGCCAGCACGGGCGTGAGCTCGGCCGGCGCGGAACTGGACGTCGGGACGGTGCTGCCCGAGGCAGACGTCGCGGGTCCGCTGCTCGAGGACGGCGCCGCGGACCCGGTGCTGGGTGCGCCGGCCGACCCGGACGTCGGCGGAGCTCCGGATGCAGATGCCGTTGGCGCCGCGGACGTGTCATCGGTCGCGGCCGGCGTCCCGGTGCATCCCACCAGCAGCAGCAATCCCACCCCAACGGCCGCAACGGACCGTGATTCCCGCCTACGCATGACGGGAATCTACCTGTGCCGACAGCCCGCAAGCGAGAGCACTGCCGTTGGTTGGCATCCGTCACGGACGGCAACCTGGCCGTAAGACCTCGCGCTATCCCGACGCAGCCGAGTTTGATGCCCGCGGATCGCGCAGGTCAATCGAAAGTCACCGTGAGGTGATCGACCAAGCCATCGCTGTCGCTTTTCAGCCGCATCGTGCCGGTTGATCCGGTGGATTCCCATCGATAGGGGATCACGGTCTCATCGCCCCGGACCACCGGCGCGCCTGCAAGGTGAATGCAGTCATCCGGTGGTGTCTGCCGGTAGGCCTCCGCAATGGCGTCCCGCCCGCGAAAAGGGCCAACCTGTGGGCCGACGAATTCGAGCACAGCGTCGTCGGCGAAGAGCGAGACGAACGGATCCCAGTCGCCACTGCGGACCGCTGCATTGAAGGTGTTCACATGACGCCCGGCGTCCATCCTAAAAAGGGTACCGATACCGGTCGGGCACAACCTGATGACCAGGCGGCAGCGCGGCCGCGACTCCCCGACGGCACCGACCCGCAGAGCTGGTAGGCGATGATCGGGGCATGCAGGACGATTCGCCGAACGGCCACCCACCCGATCTCGACCTGACCGCCGTGGTCCGCCGGTACGAACCCGTCGTCTGCTTCACCGAGGGCGAGCTGTTCTTTCCGACCGAAGTGGAGGACTACATCGCGCAATCCGCCGTCTGGGAGCGGACTCCGGGCCGGCGGCGACCGCTGCGCATCGCGGACCACGGCGAACTCGATGTCGACGGCCTCTGCCGGCTCGCGCGATCCCGGACGGACGCCAACCTCGAACTGCGCTACGTCCCCGCACCGTTGACCCGGGCCGAGTCCCGTGAGTGGCGCAAGGACCCCGGTAGACCGCGATTCCGCAGCACCTCCCGATTCGCCGCGGTGGGATTGCTCGGCCGCGTGCTGGACTCGCTGTTCCGGCTCTCGCTGATCATGCGCGGCGCGGTGCCCGGCGGGCTGACGGCGGCACTGCACCGGGCGTATTCGCGCTCCCCCGCCGCGTCCCGCTTCCCGTACTACGCCCACGTCACCAGCCACGCGGGCTATCTCGTCATCCAATACTGGTTCTTCTACGCGATGAACGACTGGCGATCGAGCTTCGGCGGCGTGAACGACCACGAAGCCGACTGGGAACAGGTCTCGGTGTACCTCACCACCGCACCCGACGGAACAACGCCAGATACCGGCGGAAAGTCAGATACCGACGGGCTCTGGGTGGCCTGGGTGGCGTTCTCGTCCCACGACGAGGTCGGTGACGACCTGCGGAGGCGTGCGGACGATCCGGACCTGAGCTGGGTGGACGGCACCCACCCGGTTGTCTATGCCGGGGCCGGTTCCCATTCCGGTGCCTACCTGCCCGGCGAGTACCTCGTGCGGGTCGAGCCGCCGGCGTTGCGACCGACCATGCACGCCCTCTCCAGGATCCGCGGCGTGGTGTTCCCGTGGACGCGCGACCAGCCGCGCACCGGCCTCGGCATCCCGTTCATCGACTACAAGCGCGGCGACGGCGTCCGGATCGGACCCGGCTGCGATCGCCCGTGGACGCCGGTGCTGATCGACTCGACAACACCGTGGGTGCGCGACTTCCACGGACTCTGGGGGCTTGACACGACCGATCCGTTCGGGGGTGAGCGGGCTCCCGCAGGTCCCCGGTACGAGCGGAACGGCACGATCAGGCCGTGCTGGTCCGACCCGGTCGGGTGGGCGGGGCTGGACAAGGTCCCCGCGACGCCGGAGCGACTGGAGCACGCGGTCAGCACCCGGCTCGCCGACCTCACCGCGCAGATCGCCGAGCTGACGACCGACATAGATGAGCAGGAAACCGTTCTGCAGTCGCTGGCCACCGGCGTCGCGGCCCTTCCTCCGACGGTCGCCGCGGGGCGCCGCGGCGGTATCGGTGCCACGAATCGGCTGCAGGAGCGCGAACGGGCGGTGGAGGATCTGCGCGCAGCCCGGCGCGCCGCGGTGATAGAACGCGAACACCTGATCCGGGAGCAGTCTGATCCGCCGAAAGCCGCGCCGCCCCACGCACATCTGCGCAGCCGCTCGGTCCCCGACGTGAACCCGACGCGGCCGCCGGGACTGCTGCTCCGGTTCTGGACGGAGGTCTCGCTGTCGGTCCTGCTGGCCCTGCTGGGTCTGGCCGTGCTGTTCGACTACTCGTCACTGTGGAGCGCGACGATCACCGCGATCCTGATCGTGATGACGGTGGAAGCGGTGCTGCGTCGCCGATTGCCGGTGTTCCTGCTCAGCGTGACGGTGCTGGCGGCCATCGTCGCGCTCGTCGTCATCCTGGTCACCAATTTGCGGGTCGGGGTGGGCGTGCTGGCCGTGCTCGCCGCGTTGGTGATCCTGATCGCCAACATCAGGGCCAACGTCGGACGGCGATGAGTTCGCCGCCCAGGCCGGGTCAACCCGCCGAACGAGCGTTCAGAGAAGGGTGACGAAATGACCAACCAGCTGTCGGGAGTCGGGGCGATCACGGTGTTCGTCGCCGACCGGCACCGATCGAAGGCCTTCTACGAGAAGGTTTTCCGCGCCACACTGCTGCACGAGGACGAGGCGTCGGTGGTCTTCGATCTCGGCAACACCATGCTCAACCTGCTGGAGATGCCGTTCGCCGAGGAACTCGTGGCACCGGGAGTGGTCGGCGGTCCGGCCCCCGGCTCGCGGTCGATGCTGTCCATCTGGGTCGACGACGTCGACGCGGTGTGCGCCGAGCTGGAGAACGCCGGGGTGACGCTGCTCAACGGCCCGATGGATCGGGCATGGGGCAAGCGGACGGCCTGCTTCACCGATCCCGACGGAACGCTTTGGGAGATAGCGCAGGACCTGCCGGATCGAGGCACCGGCTGAGCAGCCGCCGGAGACAGCACGACGGGACCTGCGCCTCTACGGCTGAGCGGACCACGGGTCCAGCATCAGAGGTGTGGTTGATGCCGGGGTCATGATCGAACGCGCCAGTCCGTCCGACGTGATGGAATTGGACTGCGATGTGACCGGGACCTCCATGCAGGTCGCCGCAGCGCTCGTCCTGGGTCCGGGCCCGGCCGGCCGCGTCGTCGACCTACACAATCTGCAACAGGCCATCGCACACCGCATTGTGGCGATCCCGCGGATGCGGCAACGTCTGGTCAGCACTCCCTTTGGTTGCGGCCGTCCCGCCTGGATCGACGATGCCGATTTCGACATCCGTCGGCACGTCCGAACAACGCCGTGCCCGTACCCCGGTGACGAACAGGCGATGCTCGACGTCGTCGCCGAACTGGTCACCCATCGGCTGCCGCCGGATCAGCCGTTGTGGTCGGCGACCCTGATCTCCGGGATGAGCGAGGGACGAAGCGCCCTGCTGGTGATGTTCCACCACGTACTGGCCGACGGCATCGGTGGACTCGCGGTGCTCGCCGGCCTGGTTGACGGTCACCCATCGACGAAATCCTCTAGATCACAACCTTTCCCAAGGCCCGCACCGCGGCGTCGTGACCTGCAGCGGGATGCCCTGCGCAGTGTGGCGCGAGCCACCCGCACGGTGCCGGGTGTGCTCCGGCAGCTTCCGGCGGCGCTCTCAGAGCTCGGTGCAGGACATACCAGGAGCGCGCCGCGCTGCTCAATCAACAGACCGGTCGGCACCGACCGTGCGCTCGCGACGGCGCGCGCCGACCTCGCCGCGGTCCGGGCCGTGGCCCACTCCCACGGCGGCACCGTGAACGACGTCCTGCTGACGGCGGTGACCGGCGCCGTCCGCACGGTCCTGGCACGCCGCGGCGAGACAGTCGACCGCCTGGTCATCTCCATCCCGGTGTCGAGCCGCGTACAGGCCAGCGCTACCGAACTGGGCAACCGGGTGGGCGTCATCCCTGTCGAGCTGCCGGTCACCGGCGACCCGGTCGATCGGCTGAAACAGATCGCGCGGATCACCGCTGCCCGGAAGGGCACGGCTCCGGGAGCGTCAGCAGCGTTGATCGGGCCCGCGTTCCGGGCGCTCGCCAAGATCGGCGTCTTCAACTGGTTCATCTCGCACCAGCGGTTGGTCAACACCTTCGTCACCAACCTGCGCGGGCCCGACCAGCGCCTCGCCTTCGGTGGCGCGCCCGTCGTGGACGTCATCGCGGTACCGATGATCACGGGCAACATCACCGTCGCCTTTGGGGCGATGTCCTACACGGGCCGGCTCACCGTCACCGTCATCGCGGATCCGTCGCAGTGCGCCGATCTGCCGGACATCGCCGCGGTGCTCCAGGACGAACTCGATTGCCTGACCTCGCCCGTAACGGCAGTAGCAGCAGGCTGACCCGGCAGCAGGTACTACTGCCTGGTCCGAAGGTAGTCGGCGACCACCTCGGCGCCCAGCCCGTCCAAATCCGGTGCGACGACCCGGCCGTGGCAGCGCCGGGCGAGCGAATCGATGAACATCGCCAGCCGTGGATCGTCACCCAGAACGAAGAAGGTGATCGCCGCACGCCGGGCCGTCAATCGATCGAGCTCAGAAACGGTGGCGCGGAGCGTCTCCGGCATCGGCGGGTAGTTGAACGCCAGCTCCCCGTCGGGCTCGACATGCGCGGTCGGCTCGCCGTCGGTCACCACCATCACCACGGGCATCGCATCGGGGTGCCGGTGCAGATGCTCACCGGCCAACAGCAGCGCGTGATGCAGGTTGGTGCCCTGCATGTACACACCCTCCAGGCCGATCAGATCACCCAACTCCACCTTCTCGGCGCCCCTGCCGAACGTGATGAGCTGCAGTGCATCGGTCCGGAATCGAGTCGAGATCAGCTGATGCAGCGCCAATGCCGTGCGCTTCATCGGTACCCAGCGCCCGTCCTGGACCATCGACCACGAGGTGTCGACGCACAACGCGACCACGGCGCGGGTGCGGTGCTCGGTCTCCACCACCTCGACATCGGTGACGTCCATCCGGCGGTCGTCGCCGCCGGCCCGCCGCAGCTGGCCGTTCAGCAGCGTCCTGGGCACATCCCACGGCTCGGTATCTCCGAACGCCCACGGCCGGCTGCTGCCGGTCGGCTCCCCGGTCGCCCCGGAGCGCCGGGTGGCCCTTTCCCCCCTGCGCGAGCCGATCTTGTCGACCACGTCACGGAGGGCGGACTCGCCGAGCCGGCGCAACGCGCGCGGGGACAGCCGGAGCGATCCGTCGGGAGCGCGTTCGAACACGCCCTGCTCCCGCAGTTCCCGCTCCAACGCGGCCAACGCCTCCGCGTCTGCCCTGGCCTGCGGACCGAGGGCCGCCTCAAGGTCGTCGAGGTCGATGTCATCCAGCCTGGCGCCCGGGTAGCTCTGCCCGAGCTGGTCGGTCAGCTCCTCGAGCTGGGAGAGTTCCTCCATCGCTCGCGTTGCCTCCCCGAGTCCCATCGGGGAATCACCGCGGAAGCGACCCGACCCCGACCAGTCCTCACCCGGGCGGAGGTTCTGCAATTGGGCATCCAGCTGGTCCAGCGCCTGGCCGAGCCGCGGATCGCCGAAGGCCTGCTGGCTCAACTCGGCCAGTTCGGCACGTTGCTGCGGGCTCAGTGAGCGCATCATCCGTTGTGCCGCGGCCGATCTCGCCGCCAACACATCGATCAATTCATCGACGGTCTGCGGATTCTCCGGGAAGAAATCACCGTGCCTGGCCATGAATTCGGCGAACTGGCCGGTGGTGTCCGCACCGGTGGAATGGTTTTCGAGCAGTGCATTCAGGTCGTCGAGCATTTCCCTGATCCGCTGCACGTCCTGCGGGGTCGCCTGCTGGAGCGCCTCCTTCATGCCGCTGAACCGCTGATCCAGCATCTCGCGACCGAGCAGGTCCTGGATCTGCTCGTACGCCTGCCTTGCTTCGGCAGACTGCCAGTCATACTCGCTCAGCGCGCGTACCGCACGGCCGGTGTTGTCCGGCAGGGTTTCCAGGTCGAGCTCGCGGAAACGCGCGTCCTCGGAATCCTGCCGGGCGAGTGCCGCCTTCTCGGCCGTCAGGGCCTGGTTCAGCAACTCCCTGACCTCTTGCAGGGTCCCGTCGATCCTGTTGTCCCGCTGCAGTTCCCGGCGTCTTTCCCACAGTTGACGGGACAGCTCGTCCAGCCCGCGGCGGTCGCCGGTGCCGCGCCGCAACAGCTCGCGCAGCGCCTGTTGCAGCGAACTGCCTTCCATCACGTCCTGGCCGATGCTGTCCAGCGCTTCACGCAGGTCGATCGGCGGCGCCAATGGGTCGGGCCCGTCGTGGTACGGGCCGTAAGAATACCCGCGCCGACGCGGCGGCCGGGGGCCGTGCGGTCCGCGCAGATCAGCCATAGCTCACCGTGTCACCGTCGTCGCTCGGTTCCTTCGTCAGCTTCCGGGTCAGGAACAACAATTCCAGCGCCAGTTCGGCCGCCGACGCCATCGGCCCGGGATCCTCCGTACCGGCCGCACCGAGCCGCTGTGCGACCGAGGTCAGCACCTCGACCCGGGGCAGGGCACCGACGATCTCGGCGGCGCTGACCCGGTCCCCGGTGCGCAGTGGCGACTTCGTCACCGCTGCCACCAGCGGGTCGAGATCCAGCCCTCGCAAACGTGTCCGTGCGGTGTCGGCGGTGGCCCGACGGAGCAGGTGCTCGAGCACCTCGTCCTCCCGGCCCTCCTGCCCGGTGACGAACTCCAGCTTGCCGCGGAGCACCGGGAGCGCAGCTTCCAGATCGATCGGCCGGGCGGTGGGCAACGACTCACCGGTGATCGCGGACCGGCGAAGTGCGGCTGCCGCAATGGTTTCCGCCGCGGCGACGGCGAACCGCGCCGAAACCCCGGAACCCTGGTCGACCGCCGTCGACTCCCGCAGCAGCCGGGTGAACCGGGCGATGATCTCCAGCAGGTGGTCCGGGACGGGTGCCGCCAGGTCGGCTTCCTGTGCGATGACGGCGATCTCGTCACGCAGTTCGAGCGGGTAATGGGTCCGGATCTCGGCGCCGAACCGGTCCTTGAGCGGGGTGATGATCCGCCCGCGGTTCGTGTAGTCCTCGGGGTTCGCGGATGCCACCAGCAGCACGTCCAGCGGCAGCCGCAGGGTGTACCCGCGTACCTGGATGTCCCGCTCCTCCATCACGTTGAGCAGCGAGACCTGGATGCGCTCGGCGAGATCGGGCAATTCGTTGATCGCCATGATCCCGCGGTGCGCCCGGGGTACCAGCCCGAAGTGGATCGTCTCTGGATCTCCCAGCGAGCGGCCCTCCGCCACCTTGACCGGGTCGACGTCGCCGATGAGGTCCGCGACGGCGGTGTCCGGTGTGGCCAATTTCTCCGTATAGCGCTCGGAGCGGTGCCGCCAGCTGATCGGCAGGTCGTCACCGAGTTCGTCCACCCGGCGCCGCGATTCCGCCGTGATCGGATCGTACGGATGCTCGCCGATCTCCGAGCCGGCGATCACCGGCGACCATTCGTCCAGGAGTCGGGTGAGGGTGCGCAGCAGCCGGGTCTTTCCCTGCCCGCGCTCGCCCAGCAGGACCACGTCGTGGCCGGCGATCAGCGCGCGTTCCAACTGCGGCAGCACGGTCGATTCGAAACCGACGATGCCGGGCCATGGGTCGGTACCGGCACCGAGCGCAGCGAGGAGATTGGACCGCAATTCGGCTTTGACGCCACGCAGTTCGTGGCCCGAGGACCTGAGTTCTCCGGCGGTCGCGGGAAGTCCAGCGGGAGAGGTGATTCGCATGTTCGCCAACGGTACGCCCGGGTTCCGCTGGGCCGGCACCGATGCCGCCGCCGGCCGATCGTCGTAGGGTGGCGCATCGACCGGGTGATGCCCAGGCGTCATCGTCAACGTGCGTCGTCAGATCGGAGCCCGACTGTGCGCATTCCAGGACCAACGGATCTGCTTCGCATCGCCGGCGAAGGCTACGAGGCTCTCGAGCGGGTGATCGGCCTGGTACCGCGGGTCGTCGGTCTGGTCACCCAGGCCGAGATGCTGCTGGTACGGGTTCGGGCGGTGGTCAACGACATCGAGTCCGTGCAACAGGAGGCAACCGCCGCCGTGCGCCGGATCGAGGACACTCAACGCCGCGCGGACGCGGTCGTCGAGCACATCGAGAGTCTGCAGCCCAGGCTCGATTCGCTGCTCCACCGCACGAACGGCGTGCTGGTCAGGACCTCTGCCGTCGTCGGGTCGGCCACGCAGTTGACGCATCGGGTCGAACCGTTGCTCGACCGGTTCCAGCCCACACTGGACAGGCTCGAGCCCATCCTCGGCAGACTGGTGGAGACCACCAGCGCGAAGGAGGTCGATGCCATCGTCGGCCTGATCGACGCGTTGCCGTCCATCGTGGACAAGCTGGACGCCGACATCCTGCCGGTGCTGGACACTCTTGCCACCGTTGCGCCCGATCTTCGCGATCTGCTGGACATCGTCAGCCAACTCAACGAGTTGATCGGCGCCGTCCCGGGTCTGGGCAAGGTCAAGAAGAAGATCGACGAAAACCAGGACAGGCAGGACGAATACCGCGCGCTGGAGGAACCGCCCGCGGCGCCCGACCGGCGGGATGCGCAGCGGCCGAACGGGGTTGGGTCGAACGGGGCAGGGTCGAACGGGGGGACGGCCGTGACCGCGCGGGCGGAAATTGCTGCACCGCCGTCCGCGAATGCTGGGCCGTTCGAGGGTGCTGCAGTGTCGCCGGAGGTCCCTCTGACTCCGCCGGCCGGCCCGGCGTAGTGCCCTTGCTCCCGGCCGGCCGCTTACTCGTCAGCGGGTCGGCAGGACGCGCTCGCCGTGGTGCACGGCCCACGCGAGGACGATCACCGCTGCCCCGCAGGCGAACATGATCGGCTGCAGGAAGAAGTACCGGCCGATGACGAGCAGTTGGACCACGATCCAGCCGACCATGGCGGCGCCCGCGACCAGCGAGGCGGCGTAAGCCCAGCGGACCCGGCGCAACTCGGCCACGGCGGCGACGAACATCGGTGCCGCAACGATCATCAGCAGGAAGATGCCCGGCAGCGTCCACGAGCTGAACGGTGTTCCGTCCAGCCACTCCGGCAGCATGCCGATCGAGTTGTCCGCGATCAGGCCGACGCCGCCATAGACGGCACCCACCGCCACGAACACTTCCACCCCGACCAGGAATCCGCGAGCAACTGCCCGAGATCTCGAATTCTGTTTCTGCACCGTGGATGTCATCACCGATCGCCTCCGCCCCTCAGGATCTGCCGGTCGCGGTGCCGACCGGAAGGGGACGATGATCAGACCACCCGGGACTTTGGTCCCCTACAACGACAGGAATCACGTGGAACTCCCCGCAGGCTTGCTCTCCTTGCTCCAGCAGCCCAGTCCCTGCTATTTCGCCACCACGATGAGCGACGGTTCGCCGCAACTGACCCAGACCTGGGTGGACACGGACGGTCGGAACATCCTCATCAATACCGTGCAGGGCTTTCAGAAGGTGAGGAATGTCGAGCGCGATCCGCGGGTCGCCCTCACCGTGTCCGATCCGAAGAATTCGTCGCGCTATTTTTCGGTCCGGGGACGGGTGCTGTCCGTGTCGACGGAAGGAGCCGCGGACCACATCGAGAAGTTGGCGCAGCGCTACATCGGCGGTCCGTACCCGTGGTTCGGCGGGCGTGATCAGCAGCGTTTGATCGTCACCGTGGAGGCCCGCCGGATCACCGGCATGGGCTGAGAACAAGGGCTTGACACCCTCTCAACACCCTCCTACAGTCGTAATCAATCAGTACGTTGATAAAGGAAGTGGTTGACCTTGGTGATCGATCCGTCAGCCGACGATCGGTTGGACAGGGCGTTCATGGCCCTGGCGGACCCCGTCCGGCGGCGGATCATCGCCCGGCTGAGTCGCGGCCCCGCCACGGTCAATGAACTTGCCGAACCGTTCGACATCTCCAAACAAGCTGTCTCCAAGCACATCCAGGTGCTGGAGCATGCCGAACTCGTCACCCGGACCCGCGACGCCCAACGTCGCCCGGTGCACCTCAACGCCGTGCAGCTGGAAGCGCTGACCGCCTGGATCGACAGGTACCGGTTGATCAGCGAGCAACGCTTCCGCAGTCTCGACGCCCTGCTCAGCACCATCGACCGCGCCGAATCCCCGGCCGGTCCCCATCCCGAGGAGGAACTGCCATGAAGACCACCCATCCCACCACCGTGACCGTGCCGGAGGGTCTGCCGTTCATCGAGATCCAACGCGACTTCGACGCCCCCGTCGAGGCCGTTTTCCGCGCCCACCGGGATCCGGACCTGATCAAGCAGTGGCTCGGACCGCGGGGCCTGCAGATGGAGATCGAGACCTACGATTTCACCACCGGCGGCCGCTACCGGTACATCCACCGCAACGACAAGGGCGAGGAATACCCGTTCAACGGCGTTTTCCACGTCGTCCGCGAGAACGAACTCGCCATTCAGACCTTCGAATTCGAGCAGTTCCCGGATGTGGTGAGCATCGAAACGCTGCGCTTCGAGGACCTGGGCGACGGCCGGACCCGCCTGCACATCCACAGTTCGTATCCGTCGGTCGAGTCGAGGGACGGCATGGCGGCGGGCAACATGGAAGCGGGCGTGTCGGAGGGCTACGAACGACTCGAAGAGCTGCTCGCCACGCTCTGAGCCCTTCCTTCCGACAGCCCGCCACCCCACTCATCAGGAGCACGCCATGGATTGGACTCTGGAGGTTGTCGCCGTCCCGGTCAGCGACATCGACCGCGCCATCACTTTCTACCGGGATGCCGTCGGAATGCACCTCGACCATGACACCACCTCCGGGCCCATGCGTTTCGCGCAATTGACGCCACAAGGCTCGGGCTGCTCGATCGTCCTGGGCAACCAGAACGGCATGCCGCCCGGCTCGCTGCGGGGCGTTCAACTGATCGTCGCCGACGCCGAAGCGGCCCGGCAGGAACTCCTCGGTCGCGGCGTCGAGGCCGGCGAGATCACCGTGTACGACGAGCGCGACGGCGGAACCTTCTTCGGTTTCTCCGACCCGGACGGCAACACGTGGATGGTGCAGCAGATCAAGGCCCGCGCCGGCCGCCCGCTGCTCTCCCCCGCCGGCGCCTGATCGTCCCGCCCCGAATTGTCCCGTCCTCGAACTCGTCCCGCCCCGTACTGTCCCGTCCTCGAACTCGTCC
>NZ_JBRIIO020000061.1:0-11920 GCF_052976845.2 Nakamurella sp. GG22
CGCCCCGAGTTCGGCGGCGGCCAGTGCCCTGGTGTCCGAGTGCGGCAGCCCCACCCGAGCAGTCGCGGGGCCGGCGCGCAGCCAGGGCGGCGCAGCCCTACGGGCGGGCCGACGCCATCGCGGACGGTCTGCTGATCGAAGTCCCGATCCGGCTGTCTCGGCAGTTCAACTTCCAGTACCCGCTGGCGATCACCGCCGCCGCCTGGTGCGACGCCGTGCAATGGACCGAGGCCACCGAACGCGGCAAGGCCACCGGCAGCGGGCAGAACGAGGCCAGCCGCTTGACCGAGGTGCTGTGGGTGGCCCGGCTCGCCCTCTACACCAACCGCACCGGCACACACGACCTGGACTTCCTGGTGCACCGCGTCCCGGTCTACGGGCCGGACACCCGGCCGCTGCGCCTTACCCTGCGGGTCAGCGTTCACCCCGGTGACTGCGGCGAAACCGTCGCCACCATCGGCCACGCCCACCAACCCGTCGCGGGAACGTTCGTGCTGGCCGACCCGGACCGGCCTCCCGCCGGGCAGCCGGTCATCGGGTGGCCCGCCGCCGACCTCGAGCACGACCGCAGCGGCCGCGTCCACCCGGTGGTCACCGCCGACATTCTGGACCGGATCCTGGCCGCCGCAACTGATCTCACCAGCACCAGCGGCATCGAGGTCAGCACCGGGAAACGACGGGGAGATCTACTTGCACGACCCGGGCGGCATCACCGTCACCCTGCGCCCCGACCCCAGCGGCCGCTACTCGCTGCGCCCCCTGGACTGGCCGTTCCAGTTCACCCACCAGCACACCACCACCGGAACCACGAGGTGAGCGCCCCCAGCACCGCCCACACCGCCCCCGCCGTGACCGGCGAGGTTGCCTTCCCAACTGGACCGGCTGCGCCGCGCCGCCTAAGGGCTGGGCTACCTCCACGGCGAAAACAGCACGGTCCCGGCTCTACCGAGGATCCCTGCCGACAGCGCACTGTCCGGCCCCGGGGAGAAACTGCGGAGCTGTACATCGTCGAGGGGTTGAGCGTCGCCGAGTTAGCCCCGCGTCTCCGGCTCTCCCACGGCCCGGTGACCGCCGCGTTCAATCGCAGCCGACAACCACGCTGACCGATGGCATCCCCCAGGACCCGATCGGCGCTGAGCAACTCCATACGCGTATGTCGAGAAATCAGAACCGTTCGTGTCATTGCCGCCGGCCCTGCAGATGACCACGACAAAAGTGAACGCCGACTGCGGCAGCACAAGACTTCTGGCCGGCCGAAGCCGCCATCACCTCCTACATTCCTCGAGTCGGACAGAGAACCATCCTGACCGAGCTGCATGTCACGAAACGTATGGAAGATGATAAGAGCGGCGCACGGTACGCGGCACCGGCGTGCCGGATGAGAATGAGATAAGACAACTTGACGTCACATCGGTCGCCGCGTGGCGCCACCGAACCAACTATCGCACCCAGTGCTGATACCGGTTCTCGACGCCATCGCAAGGCAGAGAGTAGACAGCGCCAGCGCTATTGCTATCGAGGCACCGTCCTGTCCAAACGTTTTGAAAAAAGTAGCCAGTGCCAGAATGGCTCCGGATGTACCACTGCTGGCTCGTATTATTACCTATGCAAGAAGCGTGGAACACGATTCCTTGGGTCGTGGCTATACGCGTGTCACCAAGGCAGTCGCCGGTGGCTTTATTCTTGAAGATCAACGCACCTGGGGTGGCGCTCCAAGCGTGATACCAGCGCTGAGAATCAGCCCCGGTGCAGACCCGAGTGCGGACATACCCGTAGTCGTCGTCATAATCCTCTAGACAAAGCCGGGTCTGCACGTTCTTGTACATATAGTTTGGCTCGACGGCCGCCGCCACAGCGGAGGACGCGACTGTTAGGCCGCCCAAAGCCATGACCATAACCAAGAACATCCGCGCGGCGCGGTGGCGTAGATGCATTGCTCCCCCTAGGCTGAGACGCCGCTGACAACGACGCAACAACCACAGGGTTCTGGGTGAGACAATGGCTTGTCAATAGGCCGATCACCGGTACGTTTCCCCTGGATGGCCCATGGACGTAGTATCGCCTGTGAGGACAGAATCGCGCAAAGCATGTCACTTCAACTTCTGCGCCAAGGATGAAGTTGATCTTCAGAGGGGGATGGCGATGGAACACGGAGGCGGCACTAGGGGGCGTCGAATGTCGCGGGTGGCATTCTTATTGGTTGCATTTCTGCTTAGCTCTGCTTTTGCAGTGGTGGGTACACCAGCGCTCGCGGCATCTCGTGACGGTCGCTGCGATCGCGGAGAGTTCTGCTACTACTACAACAGTAATCTTGCCGGGTCGGTCTCTGACTTCACGAAGCCCATCGGCGACTACGGAACTCGCCAGCCACGGTGTTACGACTTCAAAGGTCCGGGCAAAGGACAAGGCAAGTGCATTAAGAACAATGCCGCGTCAGTATGGAACCGGACGTCCAGGCCTATTACGGTGTACAACAACACTGGCTATAGAGGTAAAAGCCAAATTATCAAGCCCGGTGCAAAGGTGAACCTCACCTCCCTAAAGAACCGGAATGCCTCGCACAAATTTGGCGCGACACCGCCGCGCCCGCCGGCATGCCCAAGAACCGCTATCAATTCGGTGATTCCCCACAGTACAGTTGGTGTTGCCGCCGGAATGGGCCACGTGGTGTTCGAGGGAACCTTCTGGACGGCGCTTCCGTGTGGCGCTAATCCCTCGTTTACCTGGCTGCGAGAGAGCAACTACGGATTAGTGGGTTGGTTGGATTGTCGAGAAGGTGAAGTCGCACCGACATTTGCGCAGAAGATCGACGGGTGCTATACCACCTCTGAACGCGGTGCGTTACAGGTTCGAGCAGACGTCACAGTCGAGCAATTCTTCAGGGAATGGAAGTACAGCATCGTCATGCAAGTTGAAGGCATCGAAAACGGCCAGGTGCACTCGAGAACTACCGTCAACGGCAAATGGGCGATGGACACGTGGCACGGTACACTTTCACAACGCCCCCTGTGAACGGCTGGCACGCATGTGAAACCCTGGTTTCACCGCGGTTGTTGATCGACGTCGGTGAGAGTCGACGTTCGGTAGCTATGCGCCGCTAACTCCTGCGGCCGCCTCAAGATCACCTGCGCAACTCTCATATGAGAGGCGGTGGATCCCGGCATATCGCCGCGCAGCACGACACCAGAAAGACGAAGTCGCCTCGACCTCTAGGGCTGGCTCGTGGATCTGCGGAACAGACCATGGTCGGGTTGCGGCCGTCCTGGACGGCGATCTTTGTACGACGCCTATACACAGAGTACCTCACCATCGAATACGGCCCCCGACCGGCCCTGCCGGTCGAGAAGCCGGGGCCCACCCCCTCTCGCGGTGTGACGCTGCTTTTCGGCGGGTACAGGTCGTCACGTAACTAGCCGTCGATCTTGGCTCAAAACAAATCCCAGCTGCGGACGTCGGGTCTACCGGCGGGTGGGGGCCAACTCAAACCTGGACATCAAGCTGGGGGTGTCCGGCGGGCCAAAACCACAGCCACACCAACGCTCCGCTGGCACACACCGACGGCGCCACATCAAACCGTCACCGGTGCTATTCAAACTAGGTAGACCACTTCACTTATTGCGGAAGCCTATTCATAGGGCAGCAGGCGGTCGACCCGCGCGTGTTTGAACAACGTGCTCGGGGGTGCGCCGGTTGCTGGACGGCCGGCACCATCCCACCACCGGAGACACCGTCCGTACCTAGAGCTGCAACCCGGCGGGCAGCGTGCCGTCATTGCCGAGATCCTGGGCGAGGATCCGATAAGCACCGCGCTGGCCGCGTCCACCGCCCAGCAAACGATGAAGCTGTGAGCCAACGTGGCGGCCGCGCACGAGAAAGACATGCCCCGCGACGCCCACCGCGACCACACCACCGCCCGCGCCGACTACCTACGCATATGAGCGACCTCGGCTACGTCCCGGCCGACGTCGAGCAACGCATTATCAGCAACGTCTACCCCGACACCGAAGCCACGACGGATGACACCGAACCCGCACCCGACGAAGCCACGACCGAGGACGCCGACCCCGCACCCGAAACAGCGCCGGTCGACAGCGAACCCACCGCCGATCCCGAGGGGTTGATGCCCGCGTCCGCAGCCTGACCAGCCCACACTGCTGCGGGGGCAGCGTCGACCGCCGACGCTGCCCCCGCCTCACTGTGCTCGGGGCCGGTGTCACAGGTCGAACAGCGGCCAGGAATCCACCACCGCCGGCGGGGCCGATGCCACCGCCGGCGCGATGAGAACAGCTGCGCCGGCCGGGGCCGGCGCAATGTCGAACAACGGGAGCAAGTCACGCCACGGATCGCCGTCCGCGACAACCGCAGCGAGCACCGCCGCCAGGGCGTCGGGGGAGCGGTCCACCGACGCGGCCAGCGCCGCCTGGATCGCCCGGGACGCACCGACCTTGCCCCGCACATCGACCCGGCCCGGCCGCGGGCCGACCGCCCGGCCACGTCGCACCGCGTCGCGCATGTTCTCGCTCTGGGTGCCGATCCGCACATGCCCGGGGTCGGTGCGACAGCACAACCGCACCTCGCAGTCGTGCAGCACCGTCGCCCCGACCGGGATCATCCCGAACCGCAACCGGGCCGCGATCTGATGCGGGGTGAACATCCGGGCACCGTCGTACTTGTTGGTGATCGCAACCCGCCCGTACCCGTCCGAGCCGACCGCGCCCATCCACACATGACACGTCGCGGTCGGCAGCACATGCCGCCACCACCGCGCCACGTCCAATTGCGAGAGCCGCACCGGCCGACCCAACGACTTACTCACCGGAGGACCCGCCCACCACAGCGGGCACCGCCGCATCCGACGCGGTGCGTAGCAGCCGCCGCACGTCACCGGCTGGCAGGGCGAGCAGGTCCGCGACCTGCGCCACCGTCAGCCCCTCGGCCTTGAGCGCGGCCACGCACCCGGCGATCCGCTGATCGGCGGCCGCCACCGCGACCCGCTCCGCCTCCTGCGCGTCGGTGATGGCCCGCTGCGCAGCCGCGACCGCCAACGCCCGCCGCTGCGCGGCCTTGACCTTGCCGTCCACTTCCGCGAACACCGCGGCCGCCGCGTCCTCGATCCGCGCATCCCGCGCCGCCCGGTCCGCGTGCAACGCCGCGACCCGCTGCTGCGCCCGCGCCCGCGCCGCCACCGCACCGTTCGCCACCCTGCCCACCGCGACCACCCTTCCGCCCGGCCACCAACATGCCGCCAGTTGACACCACGACACCGACAACGCCCACCGACCGACCCGCCGCCGCGTCGGTCGCGTCATTCGCCACACACCTCATGCACTTTGGTCACATCAGCATAACGGCGGGTAGGCTCCTGTGCTGTGATGGGTCTGCACAAGCTGACCGCCGGGGACGGGTACACGTACCTGATCCGGCAGGTCGCCGCGTCGGACTCCACCGAACGCGGATACAGCTCGCTGGGCGACTACTACGCCGCGAAGGGCGAATCCCCGGGCACCTGGATCGGCGGGGGCCTCGAAGGACTGGGGACGGCCGGGACCGTCACCGAGAAGCAGATGCGGAACCTGTTCGGGCAAGGCATCCACCCCGACGCCGACCGCATCCAGGCCGACGTCATCGACGCCGGCGGCGCGGCGCCGGCCGCGGTGGCCGCAACTAGGCTCGGTTCGGCGTACCGGGTGGTGGAGGGCGACCCGGCATGGCGGGAAGAGCTGACCGTCCGGTACCAGGCCTTCAACACCGTGCACGGGCGGCCGGAGAACGCGCCGGTGCCGGCGGAGGAGCGGACCCGGATCCGCACCGAACTGGCCACCGAGATGTTCACCCAGCGGCACGGCCGGCCCCCGGCGCACACCGGGGAGCTGACTGGGTTCCTGGCCCAGGTGTCCCGGCCGCAGTCGGCGTCGGTGGCCGGATTCGACCTGACGTTCTCCCCGGTGAAGTCGGTGTCCACGCTGTGGGCGGTCGCCCCCCGCCCGGTCGCCGAGCAGATCGAAGCCGCCCACACCGCGGCGGTGCGCAAGACCATCCACTTCCTGGAATCCGAGGCCGCGTACACCCGGATGGGCAGCCACGGCGTCCGGCAGGTCGAGGTCACCGGGCTGGTCGCGGCGATGTTCACCCACCGGGACTCCCGGGCCGGTGACCCGGACCTGCACACCCATGTCGCGGTGTCGAACAAGGTGCAAACCACCGACGGGCGGTGGCTGGCGCTGGACGGGCGGATGCTCTACCGGTTCAACGTCGCGGCCAGCGAGTTCTACAACTCCCAGCTCGAGGCGGAGGTCACCACCCGGATCGGTGGCACCTTCCTGGCGACGGAACGGGGGGACGGGAAACGGCCGGTGCGGGAACTGGCCGGCGTCGACGACCGGCTCACCGCGCACTGGTCCCGACGCCGGGAAGCCATCGAGACGGTCACCGCGGACCTCGCCGCGCAGTTCGTGGCCCGGCAGGGCCGGGTGCCGACCGCGGTGGAAACCCTGCGGCTGGCTCAGCAGGCCACCCTGGCGACCCGGGCCGCGAAACACGAACCCCGGTCACTGAACGAGCAACGCCGGGTGTGGCGGGCCGAAGCCGTCCGGGTCCTCGGCGGCGAAGCCCGGCTCGACGCCATGCTGCGGGACGTGCGGGCCATGGTCGCGGCCGCGCCGGTCACCCCCGGGCTGGTCGACGAGCTCGCCGCGCACACCGTTACCGTGGTCAGTAACAGCCGGGCCCGCTGGTATGAGACGAACCTGCTCGCGGAGTCGATCCGGCAGGTCCGCTCCGCCGGCGTCGACCCCGCCGCCGTGAACGAGCTGGCCCGGTTGGTGACCCGGCGGGCGGTCGCCGCGGACCACTGTGTGCCGATCGGCGCCGATACCGACGTCGCCCCGGACGCCGGGGTGCCTGGGGCGTTGCGCCGGTCGGACGGCACGTCGGTGTACCGGGTGGCGAAGGGTCAGCGGTACACCTCGCCGGCGGTGCTGGACGCCGAAGGGCGCCTGGTGCAGGCCGCGGGGCGCACCGACGGCCGGCGGATCACCGCGGCCGATGTGCAGGTGGCGATGCTGGAATGGTCGGCCAACCATGACGGCCGGACCCTGAACCACGGGCAGGCCGCGATGGTGACCGAGGTCGCCACCAGCGGCCGACGGGTGCATCTCGCTCTGGCGCCGGCGGGGACCGGGAAGACGACGGTGATGGGGGTGCTGGCCCGGGCGTGGCAGGGCACCGGTGGGCACGTCGTCGGTCTGGCACCGCAGGCATCGGCGGCGGAGGAGTTGCACGCGGCGCTGCACGAGGTGCAGACCGACACCCTGGACAAGCTGGTCCACGAGATCACCGAAACCCCGGAAGCCGAGCACCCGCAGTGGATCACTGAGATCGGCCCGAACTCGCTGGTCATCGTCGACGAGGCCGGACTGGCGGCGACCCCGAAGCTGGACACCGCGGTCGGCTTCGTCACCGCCCGCGGCGGGCGGGTGCTGCTGGTCGGGGACGACCGGCAACGCGCCGCCGCCGGCGCCGGCGGGGTGCTCCGCGACATCGACGCCGCCCACGGGTCCTCGACCCTGGTCGAGGTGTTGCGGTTCACCGACCCCACCGAAGGCCGCGCCACCCTCGCCGTCCGGGACGGCGACGCCGGCGCGGTGGGTTTCTACACCGACCGGAACCGGTTGCACGCAGTGAACGCCGACACAGGCATCGACGCGGTTTACCGGGCGTGGGCCGCCGACACCGCGGCCGGGGCGGACTCGGTGATGATGGCTCCCACCCTGGACCAGGTCGCGCAGCTCAACGCCCGGGCCCGCGCGGACCGCCTCGCCGTCGAGGCCGCCGCCGGGATCCCGGTGGGGGAGGAGCTGACCTTGACCAACGGGGAAACCGTGTCCGCCGGCGACACCGTGGTCACCAAGCGCAATGCCCGCAGCCTGTCGCTGGGCGGCACCGACTTCGTGCAGAACAACCACCGGTGGACCGTGCAGGCGGTCCGGCCGGACGGGTCGCTGGATGTGCGGATGATCGGCGGCACGCAGCGGGAGATCCGGTTGCCGGCCTGGTATCTGGCGCAAGGGAACGTGCGCCTCGGGTACGGGCACACCCTTGCCGGTTGCCAGGGCATCACCGTCGGCTCTCCCGGTCCGGGCGGTCGGCGGGGCGCCGCGCACGCCCTGCTCACCCCGGAGATGACCCGCAACGAGGCCTACGTCGCGGTGTCCCGCGCCGTGACGGAGAACCACGCCTACCTGCAGGTCGGCGGCGGCACCGACCCGCACCAGGTGGTCAAACCCGAAGCGGTGCAACCGGAAACCCTCGCCGAGCAGTTCACCGCGATCCTGTCCCGGGACGGGTCCGCGGTGTCGGCGACCACCGAGATCCGGGACGCCGCCGACCCGCACCTGCAACTGGGGCACGCATCGGACGCCTACGCCGACGCGATCGTGGCCGGCGCCGAATCGCTGCTCGGCGAGCAACGCCTGCAGCAGATCACCGACGACGCCGAACGCGCCGTCCCAGGGGTGACATCGGCGCCGGCGTGGTCGACGCTGTTGGGTCACCTGGCGGTGCTGGCCGTCAGCGGCCGGGACCCAGTCGCGGACCTGACCGCGGCCGCCGACGCCCGGGAGCTGGACACCGCCCGGGACACCGCCGCGGTGCTGGACTACCGGCTCGATCCCACCGGCAATCACTCCCAGGGCCGGGGGCCGCTGCCGTGGCTGCCGGCCATCCCGGCTGCGCTGCAACAGGTCCCGGAATGGGATGCCTACCTCACGGCGTGGTCCAATCGGGTCGGTGACCACGCCGACCCGGTCCGCCTGGATGCCCGCGGCTGGACGGTGGATACCGCACCGGCGTGGGCGGTGCCGTACCTGACCGACCGGCAGTTGGTGGTTGACCTCGCCGTCTGGCGGGCCTCGCAGTCCGTGCGGGCCGACGAGATCCGGCCGGCGGGGGAGCAGCCGCGGCGGATCGCGCTGCGCGGTCACCACCGGAAGCTGACCGAGCGGTGCGAGCGGGTCGCCGGGAACACCGGTGACGGCGCCGACCGCTGGCACACCGTGTTCACCGACCGCGGGATCGACCTGACCGAGGACGACTTCTGGCCCGTGCTGGCCAGCCGGCTCAACCTGGCCGACGCCGCCGGGCTGCCCGTGCCCGCACTGCTGGACGCGGCGGCCGCCGCCGGGCCGCTGCCCAGCCAGGGGCAAGCGTCCGCGCTGTGGTGGCGGCTGCACCCACACCTCGGGGCGGTCACCTCACCGGTCCACCCCGACGTGCACCGGGTCCGCCCCGTCTGGACCGAGCGGCTCACCGAGACAGTCGGCGAGCAGGTCACCGACCGGATCACCCGGGACCGGCTCTGGCCGGTGCTGGTCGGCCGGGTCGACACCGCGGCCGCGAACGGGTCGGACCCCGACCGGCTGATCAGCGACGCCGCATCCCTGCTCGCCCCGCACCTGCAGGAGGTGCCCGAGCACTCCTGGGCCACAGCGCTGCTCTGGCACGTCGGCACCCTCGCCGACCCCACTCCCGTCATCCCCGGGGTCGATGCGGTGCCGCCGGACCCCGCCGACGCCGACCGCACCCCACCCGCCGACCTCTACCTCGACGCACCCGCACCTGATCCACGGGCCGCCACCACCGACCCGGGTGATCCGGTCACTGCGGGTTCACCGGCGCTGGAGCCGGCCGACCCTGACACGGCGCCGCCGGATCCGCAAGCCGCTCTTGTCGTCGCCCCGGCGCTGCCCGCCGCGGAGCAGGCCGCCGCGCTAGAGCGGGCCCGCGCCGCCGTCACCGCCGCGTGGGACTACTACCGCGAACTCGCACCCCGGTCCTGGGTGCCCGGTTACGTCAGCGCCCGCGGCCTGGACCCGGCCGGGTTCGGGTACGCCCCCGCCGGGTGGACCCGCACCCTGGACCACCTGCGGGCGGCCGGGTTTACCGACCCAGAGCTGCTCGCCGCCGGCCTGGCCCGGCGCAGCGGCCGAGGCACCCTGATCGACCCGTTCCGCAACCGGCTCATGCTCCCCATCCACGACCAGGCCGGTCACGTCGTGGCCTTCATCGGCCGCGCCCACCCCGACAGCAAAGACCCCCGCACCCCGAAGTACGTCAACAGCGCCACCACCGACCTGTTCAGCAAGACCGACCTGCCCTACGGGTTGACCCTCGAGGCGATCGGTGAGCTGCAGCAGGGAGCGGGCCTGGCGATCGTGGAAGGCCCGATGGACGCCCTGGCCGTGAACGCTGCCGCCGCCCGCATCGGCCGGCGGCTGGTCGCGGTCGCTCCACTGGGCACCGCGCTGACCCGTGAGCAACTGGCCACCCTGGATGGCATCGCGCAGCTGGCCGGGCGCAGCGTGCTGATCGCGTTGGACAACGACCCCGCCGGCAGGCGGGCCGCCGCCGCCGCGCACGGCCTGCTGCTGGCCGCCGGGGTGAAAAACGCGCGGGTCCCGCAGCTCCCGGCCGGGCACGACCCCGCCGACGTGCTGGCCACCGCCGGTGTCGACGCCCTGGTCACCGCCTTGGGGCAGCGGCGGCCGCTGGCCGACCTGGTCGTCGACCAGGTCCTCGCCGCCGCCCTGCGCGGCGACGACAGCCCCGAATCACGGGTCTGGGCGTTGCACGCCGCGGCCCGCGTCGTCGGCGCGATGCCGTCCGAGCAACGCGCCCGGCAAGCCGTCCGCACCGCCCGCGCCCTGGACCTGGATGCCTTCCGCGTCCTGGACACCATCCAGGCGCAGGTCCCGTACGACCCCAAGCCGCAAGGAACACTGGGCCTGCCCAAACTGCCGCGCGCGCTGCGGCAACAACAACGAGCCCAGCTCCTCGCCCGCAACGCCGCCCGCATCAACGAGATGGGCACCGGGAACCGAGACACCGATCCGGTCGGGTCCCCGCGGGCGGGCCGGCGTCCTCGGTTCATCGACGACGTCCGCGAGGACGAACGCAGCGCCGACACCGACCGCGGGGCCGACGGCGGCTGGTGACCCGCCCGCGCGGCTACGCCGTGACCGAGGCGCGGTAGTCGAACCGCATCACCGCCTGCGTGCCGCTGTCCGGCTCCGCGCCGTGCCGGGCGTAATAGTCCGCAACCGCCTCGTTCGCCGGGTGCAGCAGCACAACCGCGCCGGTGCGCTCCCATTCCACCTGCAGCGCCTGCAGCAGCCGGGACCCGTCCCCGGCCCGGGCCGAGCGGACGAACGAGGACATCACGTACGCCGGACCATCGGACTTGGCCGCGAGGTCAGCCTGTTGCTGATCCAGTGAACGGACCCGCGGGTCAGCCCGCAGCAGCGTGCGCAACCGGGCGACCAGCTCCACCAGCAACGGCGCCGCGACGATCCCCATAGCCGCAACAGACCTCAGCGCCGGCGACCACGATCCCGGCAGCACCTGCGACAGGGCGACGGCGACGGCCAGCATCACAGCGAACGCCGCAACCGTCAGCAACCCGGCGAGCAGCATCGCCGGCCGTGACGACCGGCGGGTTCCGTCGGACAGGGTCATCGACGCACCACCCAACGTGCGCACATGCCCCACATTCCTTGCGATCACAGCTGTTTCCACCGGCCAGAGCCACGGGGCGATCAACACACCACCCCACGATCGGGGGCCGCGGTTGAGCACGTTGAACACACGGGCTCGCCGCCACCCGATACGGGCCACCTCGAGCGGGTCGGCACCCACCGCGGCGGTCGCACCCACCGCGGCGGTCGCACTGCCGCTCGGCGATCCGTGCCGAACGGTCACGTCCGCGCCGGCTCCGCCGGTGCCGGTGTTGGCGTCGGTGCGGGTTCGGCGGGCAGCACCGGCGCGGTCGTCGGCAGCACCTCGATCCGCCGTTGCGGTTCACCGATATCAGCCACGAGTCACGCTCCAGCAGTAGGGGTCGGGGGTGGTGGGGGAGTGATCAGGA
>NZ_JBRIIO020000062.1:0-9387 GCF_052976845.2 Nakamurella sp. GG22
CACCGCGCCTTCTGAGTGCCCGCCCGCGGGCTGTGCCTTGTCGGAATGCTGTGCCGTCTCCGACTGCTCCGACTGCTCCGACTGCTCCGCCTGCTCGGCCGCCCGCTCGGAGAGGGCCAGCCGGACCGCGTCGTCGTAGCTCATCAGGTCGCCGGGCAGCAGTTCGGCGATCCGGTCGTCTGTCACCACGACCTCGTTGTTCATCGAATCGACGAGGTTCCGGGCGGTCGACAGGTCGACGTCGGTCACCAGTGACAACCACATCGAGGAAAGGCGGGGAGTGAGCAGCGGGATCGGCACGATCGGCGGGGTGCGCCCGTTCTGGATCTGCGCGGCCCGTCGCATCATGTCCACGTAGCGGAGTACCTCTGGCCCGCCGACCTCGAAGACCTCGCCGATGGCTTCCGGCCGGTCCAGCACGCCGACCAGGTACCGGATGACATCGGGCAGGGCGATCGGCTGGGTCTTGGTGTTGACCCACTTCGGCGTGACCATCGCCGGCAGGTGGTCGACGAGCTGACGGGTGATCTCCCAGGAGATGCCGCCGTGTCCGACGACGACGGCGGCGCGCAGCACCGTCACCGGCACCCCGCCCAGCCCGAGAAGCTGTTCGACGTCGCGCCGCGAGCGCAGATGTGCCGAGAGGTTGTCGTCCAGATCGCCGAGCCCGCCGAGGTAGATGATCTGCCGGACGCCCGCGTCGGCGGCCGCATGGCCGAATGCCGTCGCAGCCTCGGCGTCCCGTTGCTCGAAGTCGTCCGAGTCCAAGGAGTGCACGAGATAGTAGGCGGCGTCCATGCCCTGCAACGCTTCTCGCAGGCTGTCCTTGTCTCCGACGTCACCGAAGACCGGTTCGCCGGCGCCGTGATAGGTGTCGGGATGACGCGTCATCGCCCGTACCCGGTGCCCCTGCTCGAGCAGGGCGGGCACCAGGCGCGATCCGACGAAACCGGATGCGCCCGTGACGAGCACTGAAATGGCCATGATGTTCCTACCGCCCCGCCTGGTCGGTCGGATGCCCTCCGACGTGATGCATTGGCTCACACGTCACCCGAGCATAGGTCGCGGTTCCGGCCGGAAACGGTGCCGGCGCCCCCGTGAACGGCGATCCCGATGTCGGCCGCACCGTCGCCGCACCGGCCGTACGGGTGCGCGACCGGCGGCCACTGACCCCGGTTGTGGTGCACACAGCGGTTTTCCGTCCACATCGGGGACGAGCGGCGAGTCCGCGCCTGCCCGATCACGACACCCTCGAGTCGTACCGATCGCCGGCATCGCGGCGGCCGGCCGGGAACGAAGAGGAGCGTCAGATGAGCCAATTGACCATCGACACAGTGCGGATCGCGCAGGCGGGGGCGGGTGTCTCGGAGGTCGGCAGCGCGCTCGGCACCGAGATCGGGACCATGCACGACCTGCTCGCGCAGATCCGGGCCGGCTGGCAGTCCAGCGAAGCGGCGCCGCGGTTCGCCAGGGCGATGGAGGTGCATCTCGCGGATGCCGTGACTCTCCGGACTGCGCTGCTGGCGCAGGCCGAGGCGTTGACTGTGGCCGCGGGCCGTTTCGCGCAGACCGAAATGGCCGTGGCGGATGCAGTTCCGGCGGCCGGCTGATGGCCACCATCGCGGTCAACTATGCGGCCATGGCGGGTGGTTCCGACGGGCTGGTCGCCACCTGGAACCGGATCGAGGGGCTGCTCGCCCAACTGGATGCGACGGTGCTCGCGACCGCCGACATGTCGGCCGAGACGTTGATCGCCTACCGCGCGTTGAAGGCGAGGTGGGACGCATCGGCGGAACATCGGCAGAGCGTGCTGCACGGCCTGGCCACCCTCGTCCGGAGCGCCGGTGAGCAGTACCGGCAGGTGGACGCGGCGATGGCGGCGCAGTTCGGCTGATCCGCGGGGCCGGGCCGTGCATCAGCGGAGCGGGTGACAGTGCCGGTGACACGGCCGGGGTCGGGCGGACAGGCGTGCCCTGACGGGGTGGCAGGATCGCCGCATGAGTTCATCGAATCTGCTCGGCCCGCCGCCCGTCCACCTTCCTGTCGATCCGGCGGCCGCCGAGCTGGCGGCGGGTGAGGCGGTCGATCAGGTGGTGCGCCGGCGGCCCGTCTCCTCGCTTGCCTGGGCTGTGCTGGCCGAGGCCGCCCTGGACCGCGGGGACGACGTTGCCGCCTACGCCTACGCCCGGGTCGGCTACCACCGTGGTCTGGATGCGTTGCGCCGCAACGGGTGGAAGGGTGCCGGGCCGATCCCGTGGACCCACGAGCCGAATCAGGGCTTCCTGCGGGCTCTTTCGGCATTGGGACAGGCCGCTGCCCTGTTCGAGGAGTCCGACGAGGTCGCGCGGGTGCAGGCCTTCCTCATCGACGCCGACCCGCAGATCCCCGCGGAGTTGCTGCCCTGACGGGACCTCAGGGCAGGCCGCGGACCAGCCGCAGCGGCTGGGTGTGCTTGTAGAACGTCCACCGATCCATCTTCCGTTGGTAGGGGACACCGTCCCGGACCACTTCGGTGGCCATGGTGCCGATCTGCACCGCACGACCCAGCGTGGTCGTCGACCTCCTGCCGAGCCCGAGGAACCGCCGGTGGATCACGGTGACGGCCAGCCCTTTCGCCGGGTCCGGTTCCACCTCGAGCCGGTCGGCGGGACCGCCGAGCACGCGGTGCTGGTCGACGTAGACCGTGCCGTTGACGGGCTGCAGCGAGCCGGCGGCGACCAGCACACCGCCGACGTCGTCACGGACGAGCGGGACCGGATCCACGTCGCCCGTGCGCGCCAGGTCGACGGCGGGAACGCCGTGCGGCAGCCTCCACAGCTCGGTCATCGGTGTGCGGGACGGCGCCGCGTAGGCGATCTCGACCGACTCCAGCAGGTCCTTGCGCAGCAGGCGCTGGGCGACGGCGGCAAGGTCGGCGTCGTCGCCGACGACCAGCACCCGTCCGGTCAGCAGCCGGTCGATCTCCTTCCCGGGCCGGCGCCCCACGTACTGCACCGGGTCGGGCGCGCAGGCGGCGACGATGCCGTCGATGGCGGCGGCGATCCTGGGCGGATCCTGCGGGCCGTCAGCTGCCGTGATGTCGCCGCCGCCGTGCGCGATGCGGCAGCACACAACGGTGAGCGCTGACCCCTCCGTCACCGACTACCCTTCCCTCTGGCGTTCGACCCGCCGCGGCCGGAAGTGTCCGGAGTCGGCGGCACGTGGTCTTGGATTCACGCGTGGCTGCTGATGCCACGTGGACTTTGCTGCAACGGCGATCGGAGTGTGCCATGTCGGTGATGGTGCTGATCGGCGCCCAGT
This sequence comes from Nakamurella sp. GG22, assembly GCF_052976845.2. NCBI lineage: Bacteria > Bacillati > Actinomycetota > Actinomycetes > Nakamurellales > Nakamurellaceae > Nakamurella > Nakamurella sp. GG22. Next base: position 3,301 of record NZ_JBRIIO020000062.1, read on the forward strand.
GGGGCGACGAGGGCAAGGGCAAGGCCACCGATCTCTACGGCGACCGGGTGCAGTGGGTGGTGCGGTACCAGGGCGGCAACAACGCCGGCCACACGGTCGTCCTGCCCGACGGCCAGAAGTTCGCGCTGCACCTGATCCCGTCCGGCATCCTCAGCCCCGGCGTGACGAACGTGATCGGCAACGGCGTCGTCATCGATCCCGGGGTGCTGCTCACCGAACTCGGGGGGCTTGACGAACGTGGCGTGGACACCTCGCGGCTGCTGATCTCGCACGACGCGCACCTGATTATGCCGTACCACGTCGCCATCGATAAGGTCTCCGAGCGCTACCTCGGCAAGGCGAAGATCGGCACCACCGGCCGCGGCATCGGACCCGCCTACGGGGACAAGGTCGCCCGGCTCGGGGTTCGCGTGCAGGACCTGCTCGACCCGTCGATCCTCGGCCAGAAGGTCGAGGCCGCGCTCGACATCAAGAACCAGATGCTGGTCAAGATCTACAACCGCAAGGCGCTGGACGCAGGACGGATCGTCGACGAGGTCCTGGAGCAGGCCGAGGGCTTCAAGCACCGGATCGCCGACACAAGACTGGAGCTCGGCCGGGCGGTCGAACGGGGCGACAACATCCTGCTCGAGGGCTCGCAGGGAACCCTGCTCGACGTCGACCACGGCACCTACCCGTTCGTCACGTCGTCGAATCCGACGGCCGGCGGTGCGGCGGTGGGCGCCGGCATCGGGCCCACGGCGATCACGTCGGTGCTGGGCATCCTCAAGGCCTATACGACGAGGGTCGGTTCCGGGCCCTTCCCGACGGAACTGCACGACGAGTGGGGCGAATACCTGCGCAAGACCGGCGGCGAGGTCGGCGTGACGACCGGTCGGCTCCGCCGGTGCGGCTGGTTCGACGCCGTCATCGCGCGGTACGCCTCCCGGGTCAACGGGATCACCGACTTCTTCCTCACCAAGCTCGACGTGCTGTCCTCGCTCGAGGAGGTCCCGATCTGCGTGGCCTATGACGTCGACGGCCATCGATTCGACGAGATGCCGCCCACTCAAACGGGTTTCCATCATTCCCAGCCGGTGTACGAAATGATGCCGGGCTGGTTCGAGGACATCTCCGGGTGTCGCACCTTCGAGGAGCTGCCGGCGAACGCACAGGCCTACGTTCGCCGGGTGGAGGAGCTGTCCGGATCGCGGGTCTCCTCGATCGGGGTCGGTCCCGGCCGCGAGCAGACGATCGTCGTGCACGACGTGCTGGCTGAAGCTGCCGGCTGAGCCATCTGCTGGAAGGCTGCGTTCCAGGGACCCGCGGGCGTTGCGGATCCGCGTTCGGCAGGAGAGCAGGGATCGTCATGGCGGACTGGGACGGCCGGGGTTACGAGCAGATCAGCGCGTTGCAGCGCGAACTGGCCGGCAGGGCGCTGGCCGGTCTGGTGCTCGACGGGGACGAGCAGGTCCTCGACGTCGGGTGCGGCGACGGCTACGTCACCCGGTCCATCGCGGCCCGGCTGCCGCACGGCTCTGTCGTCGGCGTTGACGCCTCGCCGCGGATGATCGAGACAGCACTCTCACGGCCCGATCCCGCCGGGGCGGAACTGCGTTTTGAGGTCGGCGACGTCCTGGATCTGCCGTACCGGTACCAGTTCGACCTCGTGGTGTCCTTCAACATGCTGCATTGGGTGGCCGATCAGCAGGCCGCGTTGTCCGCCATCGCCAGGGCCACCCGAACGCACGGCCGGGTGGTCCTCCAACAGGTCTGTGACGGCCCGCGGCAGAGCCTGGAGCAGCTGGCGATGGCGGTCTGCGAGCGGCCACGGTGGCGGTCGGCGTTCGCCGATTTCCCGCCGCCGTTCCTGCACGTCGACCCGGAGCAGTACCCGGCGATCGCGGAATCCGGCGGCGTGCAGGTGATCGAGCTGACCGTCAGCGACGTCAGCTGGGATTTCGGTTCGCGGGAGGCCTTCACCCGCTGGTGCACCGTCGGATTCGCGGACTGGACCGCCCGGTTGCCTGCCGACGAGGTCGGGGCATGGGTGGACGAGGTCGTCGAGAGCTACCAGTCGTCGGTCGGCGCCCCCGGGTTGTTCCGGTTCCTGCAGCTGCACGCCGAGTTGACCCCGCTGACCTGAGCCGGCCGACCTTGACCTCCTGGCCCGACCGCGCTGTCACCCCGCTGACCTGAGCTCGCCGACCTTGATTCCCCGGCTGCAAGTGCTGTGACCGTGCCGACCTGAAGGCAGGCCGGGCGCCCTAGTTCCAGGACACCCGCACCTGCTGGCGCCAGTGGCCCAGCGCGTCGACGGTGCCGTTCTCGGCGATGTCGTCGCCGCGGTTCCACAGCCCCAGATAGATCGCGGCGGCGCTGCCGGTGATCACCGAGTGGGCGTCGTGATCGGAGCCGCCGACCACCACCGGCGGCTGGTCGGACACCCGGATCGTCCATGACACGTCGGCGTCGGTCGGCGCGATCGACACCGTGAACGGCTCGTCGGTGCGCAGCCTGCTGCTCCGCCGCGGGACGAAACCGGTCACCAGCTCGTCGATCCCGTCCACCGCCAGGTCCGTGCCGATGCCCGCCTCCGCCGTCGACGGAATCCGGCCGAGCCGGGCCGCGAGTGCGTCGACGCGGTGGATCGTCGCCTCATGGGCCTGCCGGCGGGCCCAGAAGTGGCGCGGCGGAGGGGCGTTCTTGAGGAAGACAAAGGCGGCGAGGTCGGGCGGCGCCGACTCGAGGGCCGTTGCCAGCGTTGCTGCGCCGATCTGGAACCACGGGAGCAGGTCCCGGTCCGGCGCGGTGAACAGCTTCGCTTCCTCGGTCCCGTCCGGCAGTTTGGTCCGGGCCTGCGCGACGATTGTCGCGGCCCACCGCTGCACGCCGCCGAGGTGCTCGAGAAGCTCGCGAACCGTCCAATCAGGGCAGCTGGGCACCCGGTCGGAGAGCAGTACCCGTTGCGCCTCCTCGGCGAGAGTCGCGGACTCGGTGCGCAGCACCGTCACGAGGTCGTCGACGGGAAGGAGTCCGGGCATGCGGGCAAGGGTGACATGCCCGATGCGTCGGCGGCCACCCGTGGGTCGCCGGACCGGGACCGATACTCTGCCCGACGTGCGCATCCTCGTCATCGGCTCAGGGGCACGCGAGCACGCCCTGCTCCGGGCGCTGCGACGCGATCCCGCTGTCGACGAGTTGCACATCGCACCCGGCAACGCGGGCACGGCCGCGCTGGCGACCGCCCACGACGTCGACAGCGCCGACCCGGGGTCGATCGCCCGGCTCGCGGAGCGGGTCCGGCCGGATCTGACGGTCATCGGGCCAGAGGTGCCGCTGGTCAACGGGGCGGCCGACGAACTGCGCGCCAGGGGTTTCGCGGTGTTCGGGCCGAGCGCGGCCGCGGCCAGGATCGAGGGGTCGAAGGCCTTCGCCAAGGATGTGATGGCCGCCGCCGGCGTGCCGACCGCCGCCGCCGTCAGCGTCACCGAGGTGCGCGGCATCGAGGCCGCGCTGACCACCTGCGGCTCGCCCTATGTCGTCAAGGACGACGGCCTGGCGGCCGGGAAGGGCGTCGTCGTCACCAAGGACAGGGCCGCGGCCCGGGCGCACGCGGTCGCGGTGCTCGAATCCGGCCATCCGGTGCTGGTCGAGGAGTACCTGGCCGGGCCCGAGGTATCGCTGTTCGCCATTTGCGACGGCACCCAGGCGGTGCCGCTGCTGCCCGCTCAGGACTTCAAGCGGGTGGGCGACGACGACGCCGGCCCGAATACCGGCGGGATGGGCGCCTACGCCCCGCTGCCCTGGGCACCCAGCGGGCTCGTCGATCGTGTCCAGCGGACGGTACTGGATCCGGTGCTGGCCGAGATGGCCCGCCGGGGAACACCTTTTGCCGGCCTGCTGTACGCGGGGCTGGTGCTGACGTCGACCGGCCCGAAGGTCATCGAGTTCAATTGCCGCTTCGGTGACCCGGAGACCCAGGTCGTCCTGGAACTGCTCGACACCCCGCTGGGGTCGCTGCTCGCGGCAGCGGCCGCCGGGCAGTTGGACACCGGCAACCCACTCGCGTGGCGGGGCGCAGCGGCGGTGACAGTCGTGATCGCGGCGGAGAACTACCCGGGTCCGCCCGTCACCGGCGACGTGATCACCGGAGCCGATGAAGACGGCATCCTGCACGCGGGGACCAGGACCGCCGACGACGGCACCGTGGTGTCCGCCGGCGGCAGGGTGCTGTCGGTGGTGGCGACGGGCTCCGATCTGACGTCCGCGCGGCGGAAGGCGTACGAACTGGTCGACCGGGTGCAGTTGCGAGGCTCGCATCACCGCACCGACATCGCAGCCGCCGCGGCCGAAGGCCGGGTCCTGGTGCCCGGCACCGCCTGACGTGCAGGATCTGCCATGACGGACCGAGCGGGACCGGCGCCGTTCCGGCCGTCGGATCGGTCGGCGGTTGCTCCCTTCTACGTGATGCGGGTGCTCGCCGCCGCGGCCAGGAGGGCAGAGCGCGGGGAGCCGCTGTTCAACCTGGCGGCTGGGCAGCCGTCGACGCCGGCCCCGGAGCCTGTGCTGGCCGCCGCGCACCGATCGCTGGACGAACACATCCTGGGCTACACCGAGACCCCTGGAATCGCCCCGCTCCGGGCAGCGATCGCCGGCCACTACCTGCGGCGGTACGGCCTCGATGTCGACCCGGCGGACGTGGTCGTCACGACCGGATCATCGGGCGCGTTCCTGCTGGCCTTCCTCTCGGCCTTCGACGTCGGCAGCCGGGTGGGGCTCGCGAGACCCGGCTACCCGGCGTACCGCAACATCCTGCATGCGCTCGGCTGTGAGGTTGTCGACTTTCCGTGCGGCCCGGCGACCAGGTACCAGCCGACGGCGGCGATGATCGACGGGCTCGGGCTGGACGGCCTGATCGTCGCCAGCCCGGCGAACCCGACCGGCACCATGCTGGCCCCGCCCGAACTGGCGGCGCTCGCCGAGCACTGCGCCGGCACCGGTGTGCGGCTGATCTCCGACGAGATCTACCACGGCATCACCTACACCGGGCAGACGACGTCGAGCTGGGCCACCGACCGCAGCGGGTTCGTGGTCAATTCCTTCAGCAAGTACTTCTCCATGACGGGCTGGCGGATCGGTTGGCTGCTGGTGCCGCGGGACCTGACAGACGTCGTCGACGCGCTGGCCGGCAATCTCGCCATCTGCCCGCCGGCGCCCGCCCAGTACGCGGCACTCGGGGCGTTCGACGGGTATGACGAATGCGACAGCCACGTCACCCGGTACGCCACCAACCGCGCCCTGTTGCTGAACGGCCTGCGCCGGCTGGGCATCGAGCGGTTGGCGCCGGCCGACGGCGCCTTCTACGTCTACGCCGACATCTCGCACCTGACCGACGATTCCGCCGTGTTCGCGGCGAAACTGCTGGCCGAGGCGGGCGTCGCGGCGGCGCCGGGTGTCGACTTCGACCAGGTCGACGGACACCGCTTCCTGCGCTTCTCCTTTGCCGGGTCAACGGCGGCGATCGAGGGGGCGCTGACCGCGCTGGAGAATTTCCTGCGCTGAGCCGGCCCCCCGGAACACCAGCCACTCACCAGTCACCACCAGCGTCGCCGGGAACACCGGCCGGCCGTCCCCCGTTGGCACAAAGGGAGCACTTCGGTCGGACGAGGGGGAAACCCCTACCGGAGATTCAGGGTCCACACCCGAGGTGTGTTCCCGCCAGGAAGAGGACAGTAGATATGAACACGGGCCGGTCGGTCGGTGTCCGGCAGTTCCGGTACAGCAGGAGGAAGACAATGGACAAGTTTCTGAAGATCGTCGGCATCGTGGTGGTCGCCTGGATCGCGCTCAGCCTGATCGGATGGGTCATCGGGGCGGTGTTCTCCGGGCTCTTCTGGATCGCGCTCATCGCGGGCGGCGTCTGGGTCGGCGTTGCCATCGCCAACAAGAAGAACCGCGACCAGGTGGGCTACCGCCGGTGACGTTCGGCACCGGCCCGACGGCCAGGTGCCGCCAGATGTAACGCTGCCGACCGGTTATTTGACGGCGGCGTAAAAAAAAAAAAAAAAAAAAAAAAAAAAAAAAAAAAAAAAAAAAAAAAAAAAA
>NZ_JBRIIO020000063.1:0-9178 GCF_052976845.2 Nakamurella sp. GG22
GTCCACCGCCTCCCTGCTGCTGGTTGCCCGCTGGCACCTCGCGAGCAGTGCCGCCGCAACGGTTTCCGGTTCCGGCGCAAGCAAGGACGCGTCGTCCGCCAGCAGCCGGAGCACCTCGGGCGCCCTGGTGAGCAGGCTGGCGATCAGCCGGGACCCGCCGAGCAGGGTGGCGAGCCGCTCGGCCACCGAGCCCTCGTCCCGCAGCAGCCTGAGATACCAGGGGGTGTCCGCGAGCGCCTCGGACACCTGGCGGTAGGACAGCAGGCCGCCGTCGGGGTCGGGACTGGAGGAGAAATAGTCGAGCAGCACCGGCAGCAGCGTCCGCTGAATGGCCGCGCGCCTGCTCACCCCGAGGCTGAGCGCGGCCAGGTGACGCATCGCCGCCTCGGGCGCGGCGAACCCCAGGGCGGCGAGCCGGGCGGTGGCGGCCTGCGGCGACAGCCTGGTCTCGTCCTCGCCCACGGCGGCGATGGCATGCAGCAGCGGCCGGTAGAAGAGCTTCTCGTGCAGCCGGCGGACGGTGCTCGCATGCCGGATCCGCTCGGCGACGAAGACCTCGCCGGCGCTCGACGACCCGGTCGCCGTGTACCCGTCGGTGCGAGCCAGCCACTCGAGATCCGCCGGGTCCTCCGGGAGCAGGTGGGTGCGCCGCAACCGCTGCAACTGCAGCCTGTGCTCGGCCCTGCGCAGGAACGTGTAGGCCGCGGCCATCTCCGCGCCGTCGGTGCGTCCGACGTACCCGCCCCGGATCAGCGACCGCAGGCCCATCAGGGTGCCCGGCAGCCGCAGTCCCGGATCGGTCCGGCCGTGCACCAGCTGCAGCAACTGGACCGCGAACTCGACATCCCGCAGGCCGCCGGCGCCGAGCTTGAGTTCCCGGGCCCGCTGCCGTTCGGGAATGTTCTCCTCGACTCGTCGGCGCATCGCCTGGACGTCGTCGACGAAGGACTCCCGCCCGGCGGCCGACCAGACGCCGGGGGCGGTGATGTCCAGGAACTGCTGGCCGAGGTCGGGGTCGCCGGCGGCGGGGCGGGCCTTGAGCAGGGCCTGGAACTCCCAGGTGTGCGCCCAGCGCTGGTAGTAGTTGGCCATCGACGCCGGAGTGCGGACCAGTGCCCCCGCCTTGCCCTCCGGGCGGAGCGCGGCATCCACTTCCCAGGCCGCTGACCCGCAGATCCGCATCACGCCGGACGCCAGTGCGTTGGCCGTCGCGAGCATCGCGGTGTCGTCGGCCGGATCGGGTCCGGGGTGGTCGGCGGCGAAGATGACGTCGACGTCGGAGAGGTAGTTCAGCTCCTTGGCGCCGCACTTGCCCATCGCGATGACCGAGAGCCTGGTGGGCGCCGCGCTCGCCGGTAACTCGGCCGCCGCCACGGCGAGCCCGGCCTGCAGGGTGGCGTCGGCGAGTTCGGTCAGCGCCTGGCAGACGGCGGGCAGCGCTGTCGTCGGCATCGATGTCTCGACGGCGGGTGCCAGGTCGTGGGCAGCCACGACCAGGAGTTGAGATCGGTAGGTGCGGCGCAGCGCGGCGATTGCCTTGCCACCGGTGATCGTCGCCCGGGCTCCCTCGGTTCCGGTGCACAGGGGTTGATCGAGATCGATGCCCACGGCGGAGAACAGCACCGCCCTGGCATCTTTCGGGTCCAGCAGGTACTCGGCAGGTGCCTCCGGAACCAGGGAGTGCCAGTCCTCCGGCCAGGTCGCGAGATGCTCCGACAACACGGTGGACGCACCGAGCAGCGCGATCAGCCGGCCGCGGAACCTCGGTTGGCTACGCAGTGTCTCGAGGAGCTCGTCACCGTCGTCGGTGGCCTCGAGCAGCCGGGCGAGCCCGTGCACCGCGAGTTCGGGGCGGCCGGACCGCGACAGTGCGATCAGGATGTCGTCGCTACCGGGCAGCGGCCCGGACTGTCCGAACAGACCGACGACGCCGAGGTCGGTCCGCACCCGCTCGGTGTCGGGAAGCCCGAACCGGGCGGGCGTTCTCGCCGCCGGCCTGCTCATCGGTTCACGTCTGGATCGCCACCACCGGCAGCAGTGTGCGGGACGGGGCCTTGCCCTGCTTGATGAAGTCGACGAAACGGTGCGCGAACTCCCGCCACACCTCGCCCATCACGTCCTCAGCGTCGTCGAGCGCCGGGCCAAGACGCCCTGTCAGCGCGATTTTCTCCTTCCGCGCCCAGTTCCGGACGTCCTCCGCGGTCGGCTCGATGTGGAACTGCAGAGCCCATGCCGCGGTGCCCTGCCGCCAGGCCTGGTTCGGGTATCCCATCGAGGACAGCAACAGCACCGCGCCCGGCGGCAGGGTCGGGACGACGTCGTAGTGGTAATGCATGACGTCGGGGGTCATCGGCAGGTCGGCGAACAACGGGTCCGACATGGCGGCGTCCCGTTTCGCCGCCAGATACGCCCCGATTTCGGCCCCGTTTGCGCCCTTCTGTACGGAACCTCCGGCGGCGGCCGCGAGGAGTTGGGCGCCGAGACAGATGCCCAGCGTGGGTGTCTCGGCGGCGATCGCGGACGAGAGCAGCGCTCGGGTGGCCGGCAGCCAGGGCGCCCGATCGTCGTCACGGGCGCCCATCTCGCCGCCCATGCTGATCACCGCGTCGAACCCGTCGAGCGTTGCGGGGATCTGGTCGCCCGCGTGCGGACGGCAGACGGTCAGCTCCACGCCCGTTTCCGTCAGCCACTCCCCGAGCCGCAGCAACGGGTCGTCGGGATCGTGTTCGATGACCAGGATCCGGGTCATGGCTTCTCCTGGGGAACGTCGTCGTGCACATCGGAGTCGTGAGAATCGGCGTCGGCGAGCTCCACGATGACCGGCGCGTGGTCTGAGGGAAGTTTGCCCTTGCGTTCCTCCCGGTCGATGACCGCCCCGGTGACCCGGGCGGCGAGAGCAGGACTGGCGAGGGCGAAATCGATGCGCATACCGCGGCGCTTCTGGAACGCCAGGCGGGTGTAGTCCCAGTAGGTGTAGACGCCGGGTCCCGGGTGCAGCGGGCGGACGACGTCGGTGAAGCCGGCATCCACCAGATTGAAGAAGGCCTGTCGCTCGGGCGGCGTCACATGGGTGGACCCGCGGTAGTAGTCGACGCTCCAGATGTCGTCGTCCGTCGGCGCGATGTTGAAGTCGCCGCACAGCGCGATCTGAGCGTTCGGATCGGCGGCGAGTTCCTTGGCGCCGTAGTCGTGCAGCGCCGCCAGCCAGGCGAGTTTGTAGTCGTAGTGCGGGTCGCCGATCGCCCGGCCGTTGGGCACGTAAAGGCTCCACACCCGGATGCCCCCGCAGAGCACGCCGATCGCCCGGGCCTCCGCCGCCGCCGGGTCGCCGAATCCGGGTACGCCGGGAACTCCGATCCGGATGTCGTCGATGCCGACCCTGGAGATGACCCCGACGCCGTTCCACTGGTTGGTTCCGTGGTGGGCGACCTCGTAGCCCAGTGCCCGGATCCGGTCGAGCGGGAACTTCTCGTCGGGAACCTTGGTCTCTTGAATTGCCAGGATGTCGACGTCACTGCGCTCGAGCCAGGCGACCAGCCGGTCGATCCGGGCACGGACGGAATTGATGTTCCAGGTGGCGATTCTCATCCGATCAGCCCAGCACCGGTGCGGGCGGCGGGGCCGGGACGAAGAACGCGACGGTCCACTCCGGACGGGACTCGCCGTCGATCCGTGCGCGCCAGAGCAGCACCTGGCCGGGTGGGAGCGGAAGGCCGGTGTTGAAGTAGAGCACCACATGCGAGCGCGTCGGCAGGGCCCGGCGGGGCACGCCGCTGCCGCGGAAGTTGGGTTCCTCGATCTGCAGGGTCTGGCCGAACCGCATGACCCTGGAACCGCCTGGGCTGGCGGCCGATTCGGTCAGTTCCAGCGGGGTGCCGTTCTCCCGCTCCAGGACGACCTCGAACGCGTACTGCTCGTTGAACAGTTCCGGCGGGAAGGTCAGGCTGACGACCAGGGCGAACGCCGCGGTGACCCCGGTGGCGTGGTCCCGCCCGATGAGTTGCAGGCCACCACCGACCATCTGGAGCTTTCCGAGCTGATCGGCGACGGCGAAGTCGGCCAGTATCAACGACACTGACGCTTGCTCGAAGACCTCGCTCATGGCGTCGATCGTGCCAGACAACGGTCATCGGAAATCCCGCGAGGGCGTGGTGGCGACAAGATCCACCGCGGCGATCCGGTCGGCCACGATCGAGATCGACCCGCCGGCCCGTTCGACGACGCCGCGGATCACCAGCGACGGCGATCCACGGGCGACCCGCCGATAGCGGGACCACAACCCGATCGAGCAGATGACGTTGACCATCCCGGTTTCGTCCTCGAGGTTGATGAAGATGACTCCCGAGGCGGTGGCGGGTCGTTGCCGGTGGGTGACCACCCCGGCGACCAGCACCCTGGTGCCGTGCTCGACGGAATGCAGGTCGACGGCGGTGCGAACCCCCCACTCGGCGAGCGTCTCCCGGGAGAACTCGGTGGGATAGGACTCCGGCGAGATCCCGGTCGCCCAGATGTCGGCGATGGTCAGTTCGATGTCGCTCATCCCCGGCAGCACGGGGGCATCCAGCCCGACGGTGCTGCCAGGCAGGGTGCCGGCGATCGGCCCGGCCGCCGCACCGGCCGCCCACAGCGCCCGCCGCCGGTCCTTGCCGGCTCTCGCCTGCATCCCGGTGAGCACGTCCAGCGCCCCCGCCGTCGCGAGCGCCTCGGCCTGGGGGGTGGTGAGGGTGACGGCCCTGGTCAGTTCGTCCAGCGTCCGGTACCCGGATTCGGGTCGCCGGGCGATGATCTGCTCGGCGACCTCGGTTCCGATGGTCCGGATGCCGCCGAGGCCGAGCCGCACGGCCGGCGCCCCGTCCGGCCCCGGTTCCAGGTCGGCGTGCACCCCGGACTCGTTGATGTCGGGGCGGCGCACCGTCACCCCGTGCCGGCGGGCGTCGGCCACCAACGATTGCGGTGAGTAGAAACCCATCGGCTGCGCGCGGAGCAGGGCGGCGCAGAACGCGGCCGGGTGATGCAGCTTGAGCCAGGACGAATAGAAGACCAGTGCCGCGAAGGACAGCGCGTGCGACTCGGCGAACCCGAAGTTGGCGAACGCGAGCAGCCGTTCGTAGATGCGGTCGGCCACGTCCCCGACGAGGCCGTGCCGGGTTCGCATCCCGTCGTACAACCGGCCCTTGAGCTTCTCCATCTTCGCGCTGGATCGCTTGGCGCCCATGGCTCTTCGGAGCTGGTCGGCCTCCCCCGCGTCGAACCCGGCGACATCGACGGCAAGCTGCATGAGTTGCTCCTGGAACAACGGGATGCCGAGGGTCTTCTCCAGGGAGCGCTTCATCACCGGATGTTCGTAGGTCACCGGTTCCTCACCGTTGCGGCGCCGGATGTAGGGGTGAACGGAGCCGCCCTGGATCGGCCCGGGGCGGATCAGCGCCACCTCGACCACCAGGTCGTAGAAGGTGCGCGGCTTGAGCCGGGGCAGGGTCGCCATCTGGGCCCGCGACTCGACCTGGAAGACACCGACCGAATCGGCGCGGCGGAGCATCTCGTACACCGCCGGTTCCTCGAGGTCGAGCTGGGCGAAATCGACGTCGATCCCCTGGTGCTCACCGACCAGATCGACCGCGTAGTGCAGCGCCGAGAGCATGCCGAGCCCGAGCAGGTCGAATTTCACCAGGCCCATTGCCGCGCAATCGTCCTTGTCCCATTGCAGCACGGACCGGTTCTCCATGCGCCCCCATTCCACCGGGCAGACCTGGGCAACCGGGCGGTCGCAGATCACCATTCCGCCGGAATGGATACCGAGATGCCGGGGGAAATCCTGGATCTGTCCGGCCAGGTCGAGGACATCGGCCGGAATGGGATGTTCGATGCTACCGCCGGCCGTGGCCTCCTTGATCTGCGCCGCCAACGGCGTCCAGCCGTCGAGCTGTTTGGAGTAGGCGTCCTGCTGGCCGGGTGAATGACCGAGCGCCTTCGCCATGTCGCGCACCGCCATCCGTGGGCGAAAGGTGTTGACGTTGGCGACCTGTGCTGCGTATTCACGACCGTAACGCTCGTAGACGTACTGGATGACCTCCTCGCGGCGGTCCGATTCGATGTCGATGTCGATGTCCGGCGGGCCGTCCCGTTCGGGCGCCAAGAACCGTTCGAACAACAATTGATAGCGCACCGCGTCGACCGCGGTGATGCCGAGCGCATAACATACGGCCGAATTGGCCGCGGACCCTCTGCCCTGACAGAAGATGTTCGCCGTTCGGCAGAAATCGACGATGTCGTGCACGATCAAGAAATAGCCGGGAAAGTTCAGATCGGCGATGATCTTCAATTCCTTGTCGATCTGCTCGTACGCATCGGGTCTTTCTCCCGGTGGTCCGTACCGGTTCGCCGCACCGGCGAGCGTGAGTTGCCGCAGATGCGAGTTCTCGTCGTGCCCGGGCGGGACGTCGTACGGCGGCAACTGCGGGGCGACCAGGTGCAGGTCGAACGAGTACTCCCGGCCGATCGCGGCCGCGGTCGACACGGCCGTCGGGTAGCGGGCGAACAGCGCGGCCATCTCGGCGCCGGACCGCAGGTGGGCACCGGGACCCGGTGGCAGGAACGGGTCCGCCTCGTCCAGGCTGCGCCGGCCGCGAACGGCCGCCATGGCCGCGGCCACCCTGCTCGACTGGGGATCGGCGTAATGCGCACCGGTGGTGGCGACCACCGGCAATCCCAACTGCCGGGCGAGGTCGGCAAGCGCGTCGTTGTCCTCGTCATCGGTGGGCAGGAACTGCGTGCTGAGCTCGACGACGACGTTAGCCCGGCCGAAACGATCCATCAGCTCACAGATCTCGGCCCGCGCGGCCGCCGGACCGTGCCTGGCCAGTGCCCGCCGGACCCTCCCCTTGCGACAGCCGGTGAGGATCAACCAGTGATCCTGGGAAGCCTCGGCGAGCACGTCGAGGTCGTAGATCGGCCGGCCCTTCTCGCCGCCGTTCAGCTGGGCGCGGCTGATCTGCGCGGACAGCCTGTTGTAGCCCTCCTGCCCCTTGGCCAGCACCAGCAGATGATCGCCGACCGGGTCGGCGACACCCATCTGCGGCTCCGGGAGACCGAACGACAACTCGGCGCCGTACAGCGTTCGCAGCGGGGTGTCCGCGGCGGCCTCGGCGAACCTGACGATGCCGTAGAGGCCGTCATGGTCGGTGATGGCCAGCGCGTCCAACCCGAGCCGGAGCGCCTCGGCCACCAGCAGTTCCGGGGTGGAGGCGCCGTCGAGAAAGCTGAAGGCTGAGTGGCAGTGCAGTTCCGCGTAGGGCACCCGAGTGGCCGGATCCACCGGGGTGGCGGTTTCCACCGTCGGCCGTTGCCGTCGCTGTGAGCTGGGGTATTCGATCGGCGGGCCGTCGGGATCGGGTTCGGGCCGGTCGTGACCCAGAGGGCGCAGCGGCCCGACCGGACCCCTGCCGGGGAGAGGTGGACGGCCCGACAGCGCTCGTTCCAGTTCGTTCCACGGAACGATGGGATTGGACCAGCCCATCAGTCGTACACCCCCTCGATCTGCCAGCCGCCGGGGGTCGATCGGGCGAGGACGGCGATCCCGTCGTCGGTGACGAGTTGCACGCGGGCGCTGGTCGGCCGACGGTCCGTCGACCACCACCGCTCGTCGAGCAGCCACGGACCCGCCCAGGCGTCGATCCGATGTGGCGTGCCCTTCACCAGCCAGGCGGGCGATCCGGTCAGCACACCGCGACCGGTGAGCTGCACGAGCCTGCCGGCATCATCCAGGACGGCGATCTCCGGCGAATCGGAGTTGATCACCTTGGCCGGTGACGGGGCGGGAAGGGAGCCGGGCCAGGGATCAGCCGGGTTGCTGGCGCCCACCTTCTCGTCACCCCAGGGCACCAGGGTCACCCGGTCCGCCGGGCTCCTGCCGCCCGACCGGACCGGCGCCAGCACCGACTCGGGCCCGAGCAGACCCTGCACCCGGGCGAAGGCCCAACCGGCCCGCTGGTCGTCCTGCCCGTCCGATCCCCACAGGCCGTACTGGATGCGGCCGGCGCCGATCGCCTCGATCGGCTCGAGCTTGAGCCGGGCGATGGCTCCCGGGCCGCCCGCGACAGACGCGGTGCGACCGGCGGTGAGCCAGCCGTCGAGTTGCCAGCGCAACCTGTCGGCGGTGGCGGCCGCGGTAAGCGGTGCCGCGCACCGCCAGATCCGGGTGAGAACCGCATCCCGTTCGGTGACTGCGGTGATGGCCAACCGGGTGCAGGCCAGTCCGGCGTCTGCCAGCGTGGCGTGGAACCGTTCGGCCAGTGCCCTGGCCGCGAAGGCCGCTGTGTCCACCCGCTCCAACGGCGGGTCGCAGACCTGTTCCACCGTCAGCTCCTGCGGTAGCTGCCTGCGGGACATCCCGCGCTCGGCCATCCCACGGGCCAGCCGATGCGCCTGCACACCGTCGGCCCCGAACCTGGTGGCGACCTTGCCCTCCGGGAGTGCGGCGAAGGCACCGGCGGTGGTGATGCCCAGCCGGATGAGCAGGTCGGTCAACGCCGCCCGCTCGGGTGGGCTGATCGCCGGATCCCTGGCCAGGTCGGTGATCGGTAGCGGAGCGCAGAACTCGGCCGACCGACCCGGGGGGACGATGGCCCCGCGGTGGGCGGCCAGCACCGCCACCGCCAAAGCATCGGCGATCCCGACCGAGCACTCGATGTCCAGCGCCTCGACGACGTCGACAATGCGCTCTGCTGCTGCGATCTCGCTGCCGAAGTAGCGGCCGGGGCCGCGTGCCGAGCAGGCGACGACCCCGGACCGGAGGATCTCGACGCCCGGCGCGATGGACTCGACGGCAGCGGCCACCGGCTCGAACAGCCGACCGTCGCGATCATGATCGACCTGCGCGATGAGTAGATCCGGACACCGGGACTGGGCATCCCGGCGTCGTTGCCCGACGGTGATTCCCTCGGCCCGAGCCGCCGTCGTGCAGGCCTGCACCCGGTTGGCATGGAAGACCGCGACCGGGTCACTCGCCGGCCGACCCGCCTGCCGGGCGGCCGCCACCGCCGGCCAATCGGGACACCAGACGACAAGGGTGCGGGTCGTCGCGTTCATGGTGTGTCTGATGCTTGGCAGAAGACGCTGACCGAATCGGCGAGGCTGAATCGTTCGCCGCGCCAGCCGGGTCGGATCAGGTCGGGGGGAA
>NZ_JBRIIO020000064.1:0-7546 GCF_052976845.2 Nakamurella sp. GG22
CTCCGACTCAGCCCACGGTTGCCGAGTACCACGGACAAGCACGAATCGATCTTCACAGATAAGCGGTGGGGTGGGGGCAATCGGTGGGCCGGGGGCTGCAATCCCCCGGCCCACCACCTGACCGGCAGGGGTCAGTGCGCGGCGACCAACTCGAACGCGCGGGTCTTCACGGCGGCGACGTTCGCGGAGGTGATCGCCCGCTCGGCGCGGGCCGCGCTCGGGTTCCGCTTGTCCGCGACCGGGGCGAAGTGGTCGGTGTACTCGGTGATCGCCTGGTACGCGCCCACCGGGTGCCCCGGATGACCTCACCGGTCGGTGAGTGCCGCCACAGGTCCACCAGCACAGCCCGCCGGTTCGCCGCGATCGTCTGCGACCGCTTCGACTTGTCGGCCTTCGGGTCGGCGGGCCACACGGCGTTGATCAGGTCCCGGAACTGCTGATCGGTCATCGACTGGGCGATCAACTGGTCGGCCTGCGCCTGGAACTCCTCGGCGTAGGCGAAGGTCAGCCCCAGGGCCTGCCGGGCCTGCTCGATCTGACCGGCCGCGCCGGAGGTGTGCCGTATCGAGAACGACGACTTAGCCCGGCTGATGGCCATCGCCTGGGTGTTCGCGCACACCACCCGCACCGGGGACACCAGCAACCGGAACGCCGACGTGCCGTCGTGGCTGTTGCACGCGATCAGGTACAGATCAACGGGGTCCACTCCCCCGACCTGCATCGTGGTCGGCAACTTCATGGTCAGGAACACCTGACGGCCGCCGCGCAGCGACCCCGCCGTCTCGAAGTGCGCCCCGGACTCGTCGACCAGGGCGTCCAGCAGCGCGGCGTGCGCCTCGTTCTGGATCGGGGTGTAACCCCGCCCCACGACACCGAGCACGTCCGGCCGCCCGGTCACCGGGTTGGTCCGCACCGTAGCGAACTGCTCCGGAACGGCCAGGGTCGACACCCCGTCGCCGGTCAGCACCGTGGCTTGCAACGCCTCCTTGCGGACGTTCCACCCGCCGAGCTTGGCGTGGTTCATCGCCTGCTCCGCGTCGAACTCCGCCGGGAGCACCGTGCCCAACCGGTGCCACGCATGCTGCCGCGCCGACACGACCGACGCCGACCCGTCCGACCAGATCTCCAACTGATGAGCCATGACGATCCCTCTCCTGCCGACCGGACCGCCCGGTCTAGGCATATGCCTAGTCCAATAGGCATATGCCTACTAGGCAACCGCAAAGACGAGAATTATGCTGGGCAAGTGCCTACTGTTGAAGCCGTGGAAATCCTTCTCGGCAACGCCGAACTCGGCCGCCTACTGGCGGTCAGCCGCCAACGCGTCAGCCAACTCGTCACCCGCGACGACTTCCCACCACCGCGCGCCAAACTCACCATGGGCAGCATCTGGGCCCTCCCCGACGTCATCGCCTGGGCAGAACACACCGGCCGAAAACTCAACCTCGACGCGCTCGACCATCCACCCGCACAGACGGACGGCAACGGCTGACGCCGCAGTGCAAAGGAAGCCCTAGGGGGCCGGCCGACGCCTGACCCTGAGCAGCGGCCTTTAGCCGCGTTTAGTCAGCTTTAGACAACAGCTAAGGTCGGCGCGTATCTACCGGACATGACCGGTTCCGCCCTTCGCGTCCTGCTGGTATGTCGCGGACGCCCTATCGGCAGGGTTTCGCCGGGGCGCTGGTTGAGGTTCTCTCTGATCGGACCGCTTGGCCGGTCGCGGCGTCAGGTGCGTGCTCAACGAGGTGTCATCTCGGCTGCCATCGTCCGGGGTTGCATCCGGCTCCTACACCGCGGGGTGTTCGTGCCTGCCGGTCGAGGCGTCGCCGGCGGGACGACACGGCAGCCCAGTACAGCAGCGGAGGCGCGCACCAGCCGACGAGCGGGATGGTTATCAGCGCCGGCGCCCAGAAGGCGAATATCCACGCGATAGTCCAGGCGATGCCTCGCCAGTAGCGCCAGACGAGATACACCCACACGACTTCGGTCATGGCTACCTCCCGCAGGCCAGGTTGGGGCGTTACCCGGACGGTAGGGGCGCACACCGACGGTCGGGTCCTTTGGCGTTCCATGCCGGGGCCCAGAAACCCTGATGAGGTCGCAACTTCGCGAGCCAGCGGCTCGCTGCTGCCGCCCCGCTGCGGCCGTTCACTGGGTGCGCTGACGCGGGCTGGCAGTGAAGTGGTCTGCCGCGCGGTGCAGCGCCGTGGACAGGTCGTCGATGAGTTCGTCGACGAAGATGGCGAGCAGGTCGACGCGGCTGCCGAGGGTTGCGCGGCCGCGGTGCTCGGTGCCGTCGGGATCGGTGATACTCCAGGCGACCGGCCCGTCGGGCAGCTGAGCGGTGAGGTGAAACGCGAGGGCTGCCAACGCATTCGGGATTGTGTCAGCGGTGTCGTTGCGGCCGCCGGGAGTGGTGCTGACGGTGTACATACGGTGAGTCCTGTCTTCGGGTGTCGCGGGCATTCCGTGTCTGACGGTGGCCTATGACGGTCATCCCGTCGAATCTTGCTTTTGAAATGTTGATGCATTTCTTGCTGTGGACAACCTGTCTCGGTCCTTGAGAGTGCGGTCCCCCGCCGGCCCCCAGAACGGGGGCCGGCGGAGTATGCAAGTGCCCGGTCAGCGACGGCTGGGGCGGCGCCGGCGGATGCGGGCGGGTGCCTGCCGGTCCAGGATCAGCGGGGCGAGTTCGGCGATGTACTGCCAGGCCTCCCTCATGGAGTCGGCCGCGGCGCGGTCCTGGACGGTCCAGGTCAGCGACCCGACCCGGACGATCGCGGTGCGTGACACCGAGTCGTACCGGGCGGAGCGGCGGTCCTCGCCGTGTGCCCGGACACTCAGCGCCGGGCCGGTGCTGCCCCGTCCCTGCCCTGCGGGGATCTCGGCCGGTAGGCCGTTGAAGATCCACTGGTCGGCGTCGGCGAGCCAGGCCTGGGTGTAGACGGTCGCGGCTGCCGTGTCGTACAGGGTGATCATGAGTTGCTGCCCGAAGGTGGCGGTGATCTGGCTGCCCTCTGCGCCGGGACCGCCGCCGTGCGAGTCGACAACGATGGTTTGCTTCCCGGCGATGATGACGCCGGCCAGGATGTGCTGCCGGTAGGCACCGGGGATGAACTGTTCTCGCTTGCTGGTCATGATGAGCCGCCCTCGTTTCTGCCTCTGCGCGTTCGGCTGAGGCGTGGGGGCAGGGCGGGGGTGCGGGTGGCCTGTCAAGGGCTTGAGCGGTGCCGGTCTGCTGGTCCGGGTGGTGTCGACCTCGGGGTCCCCTCTGGGGTGGGGTCGGCCCGGGCGGATCGGCGGGCCGGTATCGCGTCCCTTGACGGGCCGGGGCCCCACCCCCGCACACTTACCCCTGCTCAGACGGACGCTTCAAAGGTGACCACTGCACCGCTGCCGCGCAGCACGCGGCGCTTTGGCCGTGATGACCCACTGGCGCCTCGCGGTCGCCGACGACGGTCATTGACCCTTGTGCGGCGCCTCCCTACGAGTCGGCCTGGCGTGTCGACGTGCCGATCTGGGGGCGATCCTGGCCGTGTTCGGGTCGTGCGGGGCGGCGTGCGAGGCTGCACATATGGGTGATGTGCTGGTGCCGCGGGGTTACGGCGACCTATTGGCGCAGATCGCCTCAGAGGTACGGGTCGCGCGGTTAAGGGCGGCGCGCAGCGCGAATTCTGAGCTGTTGGCCCTGTACTGGCGCATCGGCAGCCTCATCCTGGTGCGGCAGGAGCAGGAGCCTTGGGGCTCCGGGGTCATCAAGCGGTTGTCAAACGACCTGCGCGGCGAGTTCCCGGGCATGAAGGGTCTATCCCCCACGAACCTGCAGTACATGCGGGCGTTCGCGGCGGCGTGGCCGGGGGGCGGTTCAATTTCCCAACGGCCCGTTGGGAAATTGCCGTGGGGTCATGTCTGTACCCTGCTCGACCAGCTGAAGGACCCCGACCTCCGGGACTGGTACGCCGACCGTGATGTTCGCAATGGATGGTCGCGCCCGGTTCTGGAACATCACGTTGCGACCGGGCTACACCATCGAATCGGGGCGGCGCCTAGCAACTTCAACGAGCGACTGGAGGAGGTGGACGCCGATCAGGCTCAAGAGATCGTTCGGGATCCGTACGTTTTCGATTTCCTTGACCTCACCGATCGTTCCACGGAACGCGCACTCGAGGACGCGCTGACGGACCGGTTGCAAGACACCCTGGCGGAGCTCGGACCGGGTTTCGCATTCGTCGGCAGACAACATCGGTTCACCGTCGACAACGACGACTTCTACGTTGATCTGCTGTTGTTCCATGCCCCGACGGTCCGTTACGTCGTCATTGAGCTGAGGGCGGGACGGTTCCGGCACGAGTACGCCGGGCAGCTCGGCTTTTACGTCACCATTGTCGACGACCAGCTACGCAAACCGCAGGTGCACGCCCCGACGGTGGGGATTCTGCTGTGCACCAGCAGCACGGAGAACACCGTGAAGTATGCGTTGCGAGCCGCGAGAGCACCGATGGCCGTTGCCACCTACACCTACGACACCTTGCCGGCGGCCGAGCGGGACGCGCTTCCCCCGGTCGATGCCGTCACACAGGCATTCGCCGGGGTGGCAATGTCTGACAGCGCAACTGCCGGCGACGTCATCGATCCGGCGGCCACGGACATCGCCGCCGACGATTGACTGAGGACGAGACCCCATATCGGCGTGCAAATGCGGTCGAACGGCGATAGACCATTTCAGCATTCGACCGACGTTTGCCGACATCCCGGGTGGGGCGCGGGGCGGAACGCCCGATGTCCTGTCCCTTGCCGGAAGTGCTCGCCACTCCTGCCCTCGACCGAGGTCCAACTTTCAGCCGTTTCGACGACCTGTTGGGAACAGAGGACGTCGAGTAACTCAGCGATCTCGGGGCTCGGCCGATCGGTGGTGATCGCCCTCTTGGCGGACGTGCGTCGATTTTCCCAACGGGCCGTTGGGAGATCGGCCGTTTGTGCCGCCAGCGCCGCGACGCGGCAACCCGTCTTCCGGGCGCTGCGGGTCCTGCCGAGGGCTCCGTGTCACCTGCGCGGGATGGCTGTTCTGGATGGCGCGAGTAGCAGTCCATTGGTTGCGACGGTGACATTCGCGCCTGGGTAGACGGCGAGGACGTCGCGGAGTTGTTTGAGGATAACGGCTTTGAAGTCGCGGAGGCGGGCGTAGTCGCTGCCGAATTGCTCGGAGAGTGCCGCCCAGGGCACGAGTTGGGTTCGGCGGACGTAGCCGAGTCTGTGGGAGAGCCAGACGAGCAGGTCGAGTTTGAGGGGGGATCCGGCGAGGGCGGCGAGGGCGCGGGTGTCCACGGGGACTGGGGCGCTGACGATGCTGTCGTAGAAGGAGTCGGCGAGGGTGATGGTGGATCCCCAGAGAGGTTTCTCGCCTGCTTTGTCATCGTTGTTGTACCAAAGGCGGTATCCGCTTGCGACGCTGAAGTGCGCGCCGGCAATCCCCCATCGTGAGTCGTCGGCGCGGCTGTCCTCGACGTACATGGAGGAGGTGAGGAGGCGGCGCATTTGGTCATTGAGGCGGGTGATGGTGCCGTTCTTGCCCCCGGTAGGCGACAGTCCGAGGCGTTCCATGAAGTCGCTGAGATTGTTGCCGAGTTGCAGGACAGGTGATTGGGTGCGGACGGCCTCGGTGCTCATCCAGGTCAGGACGTACCGGGGTAGGACGCCGTAGGGGTAGCCGGGCTTCTCGGCGCCTTTGGGTCCTGTCATGCCGGGCATGACCCGCAGGGTGAGGGATCCATTGCGGCGGATCCAGAGGCCGGCGTCTCCTGGGTCTTTGTAGGGCAGTGATAGCTGGGCCCAGAGCCGGGCGGCGTATCCGACGGCGCCGGCGTCGCGGGCGTCTTCCATTTCGATGGCGGTGGCGGCGTCGAGGAGGTCGCGTTGCCGGTTAGAGATGACCAGTGCTGGTAACTCGCCGAAGAGTGAGGGGTGGTTGTCAGTGCTGTTCGGTACGGTGCTCATGGCTGGTCCTAGTCCGATAGGAGCGGTCCGTGCCCCCGGGAGCTTCCGACTCCGCGGGGGCCGTTTCTTTCCCGGTCACGGTTGCATGCCCTTGATGGGTCCCCACTGGTGACACGCCGCAGTGAATCCATTCCCTGCAGGATCGTTCGGTTGTCCACGCATAACCGGTCGCGGAGTGCCTTTTCCGCAGGTCACGTGTGGTGTTGTCCACGCATAACCGGTCGCGGCGTGACCGTCGACGTTGGTGTGCGACGGATGGCCCTCCGCATAAGCAGTCGCGCAGGATGCAGGTGTCTTGACTCGGGACCACGGCGGCCAGGCGGGCCATGGGGGTGGTCGGCCCCTGCGCCGCGCATGAGTGGCCGCGGGCTGGCTGATCCCGGTGTGCGGCGCATAAATGGTCGCGATCCGCGGCCCCCCTCCCCTCTTCGCAGGCCATTGCGGCGGTTGATGGCCCCGGCGACGAGCCGGGCGTGCGGTGGCGCATAAATGGTCGCGCCGACCGGTGAGCGGTTGTCCACACAGGATGGCTAGTTGTCCGCGCATAAATGGTCTCCCAGTTCGGGCACCGTGCCGCGCCGCGTCGCATAGGTGGTCGCAGCAGGGTCGGGATGGACCGGGGCGCATAAGCGGTCGCGGCCGTGGATCGTTAATGCAGGTCAGGGACCTGGCGCATTCCGGCGGCCAGCCGGGTGACGGTGGGCGGGGCTGGTTGTGCACGCATGGGTTGTCGCGGCCGGTTGCGCATAGCTCATCGCGGGGTTCAGGCTGTTTGCGCAGGTCAGAGGCCAAGAATGAGGGGTCCCCTGTAGTTGCTTTTCCTTTATGAAGAACCTTTAGTTGCGCCCTGGGTTTGTGAACGTGGGCGCGACTGGTTATCGGCGCTGGCCGCGGCGCGGCGGGACCCGCTTCGCGGGGCTGATTGTGTGGGGCCGCGCCGGCCCCACTCCCCTCGCGGGTCGGTGGCCGCGCTCCGCTCGCTGGCGCTCGCTGCGGCCACCGATTCGTGCGGTGCGGTTCGGTGGCCGGTGGGCTCAGTTCAGGTGGAGTCGGAGTGCGGCGGCGATCAGCGCTGAGCGGTTGGTGTCCAACTGTTGGACGAGGTGATCGATGGCGGTGAGTTGCCGGTCGGTGACGCGAATGGTGGTGTGGACGGAGGGTTCTTTGTCGGCTCGTTGTTGGGGGATGTCGAAGAGGTCCCCGGCTGCGGTCGTGTCGGTGCTGGTGTCCAGGGCGGCGGGGAGTTGGTGGTGGCGCTCGTTGACGGCGGTGAGGATCAGCGCGGTTCGGGTGGTGCCTGTTGAGTCGGCGCGTTCGCCGAGGCTTCGGTGCAGCGATCTGGGGATGTAAAGGGCGATGGTGCGCAGGTACTGCCGACCGGATGGGGCTGTTGCCGAGTTTGCGCTGACGGGCGCCGTGGACTTGGGTTCCGGTCGGCGTGAGGGGGCGCTGCGTTTGGGTCGGGTTGCCGGAGCAGCGGGAGCAGTGGGGGGCTGGGCGGCCATCGATTCGTGCTTGTCCGTGGTACTCGGCAACCGTGGGCTGAGTCGGA
>NZ_JBRIIO020000065.1:0-6784 GCF_052976845.2 Nakamurella sp. GG22
TCGCGCACCGCCCCCGTCCGCCACCCCCGTCCCACCTTCAGCGTCGAGATGGCGATTCCGGCTGCTTCTCGGGCGAAAAAGGGTGCGATTGCGCCATCTCGATCGGTCGTCGGAGCGGGAAGGGACCCGGGTCAGTCGAACTCGGTGGGCAGCGTCGGGTCGCGACGGTGCGCCAGGATCCGGCCCAGCTGCCGGGCGTTGATCCGGCCCAGCGAGAGGTCGGGCAGGGCGTCGAGCGGAAACCAGCCGATCTCCAGCGTCTCCAGGGCGTCCGGCGGGCGTACCTCACCGGTCGCGGCGCAGAGGAAGAACAGCTTGTAGATCGAGAACGGCAGCGGCGGAACATGCCCCTGCGTCTCCCGGTCCCAGACCCCGACCAGCTTGACAGCCGTTGCGCCGTAACCGGTCTCCTCGAGAATCTCGCGTTCGACGGCGCGTGACGGCGTGTCCAGCGGGTCGGCCCAGCCGCCGGGCAGCGACCACCTGCCGTCCGATCGCTCGCGCATCAGCAGGATACGCTCGTCGTCGTCGACCAGCGCGCCTCGGACGTCGACCTTGGGTGTGGCATAACCGGTCTCGCGGCCTAGTTCCAGCCGCCAGGTCTCGGCGGGCTCGTCGGTGATGGCAGCCAGGAGGTCGGCGGCGAGGGCGCCGAGCTTGCGGTAGCGATCGAGGTCGTACTCGTTGGTCCCGTACGTCAGGCCGCTCTGCGAGAGCGCCGAGAGAGCGATCGCCGTCCGGCGGACCTGATCAGCCGGCCCAGGCGCCCCGGTGTCCCGCGCCGTCATCCGGCCCGTTGGCCGTCGCTGTCCATGGCCTGCGCGCGCTGCTCGTCCAGGGCATCGATCTGCGCGCGTGCTGCCAGCACCTCCGGCGGGCCGGTCCACTTGTCCGGCAGCACCTGTAGCCCGGTGCGCAACGCACGCAGCGCCCCCGTGGCGGCGAGGTCGGTGGTCGGAAGTCCCGGCATCCGGTAGAGCTTGCGGGCCCAGCCGGGCATCAGCGCGAACGCCATGCCGGCCAGCCCGGCCCACGCGGGCCTTGCCGGGGTGAGCAGCCGGACCTTCTTCGGCATCGGCGGGGAGATCAGCACCTTGACACCGCGGGTCGCGTCGTCGGTGAGCTCGAGCTGCGGCCGTATGTCCTGGAAGTAGTGCTTCATCGCCGTCACCGACGAGGGCACGATCTCCGCGGGGATCCCGACCAGGGTGGCCGCCAGTACCTGCTCGCGGAGGTATTCGTCGGCGTCGTCAGGGGTGATCGGTGCGCCGGCCCGACGGGCGGTGCTGAGAAAGGAGTCGACCTCGCAGCAGTGCACCCACAGCAGCAGGTCCGGCCGGTCCAGCCGGAATGTTTCGCCGGTCGCCGGGTTGGTGCCGACCAGCTTGCGGTGGATGCCGCGGACCTTCGCCGCCGTCCGCTTGGCCTGCGTTTCCGGTGCGTAGGTCAGCGTCGAGACGTACTGTCCGGTTCGGTCCAGTCGGCCCCAGAAGTCTTCCTCGAACCCGCGTTGCTGGGCGACGGCGGCCATCGTCAGGGGGTGCAGCGCCTGCATGATCAACGCCCGCACACCGGCGATCGGGAACACCGGATCGGCGTGCACCCGCCACGTCACACTGCCGGGTCCGAACAGGCCGCTTTCCATGTTGATCACGGTACCTGCGTGGCCACCGGGCTTTCGGGCTCTGCGGACGGGGCCGCCGGCTGTGCGGACTGGCCTGCCGGCTCTGCAGCCGGACCGGTTCCCTGCGCGATCACCCGGTCGGCGGTGCTCTCCGCCGCGGTCAGCGCCCGGGACAGCGAGCGCACCACGAGGATCCCGATCACCAGCGCGCCGATCGCGCAGCCGGACGTCACCCAATACGCGGTCTGGGCGCCCGCCCGGTCGATGATCACCCCGGCCAGCGGTGTCGCGGTGGCGATGCCGACCGCCAGCCCGGAACTCGCCCAGGACATCGACTCCGTCAACCGGCCCGAGGGAACGATCCGTTCGATCAGCGCCATTCCCGAGATCAGCACCGGCGAGCAGGCGATGCCCGCGACGAACAGGCCGATGCCGACCAGCCAGACGGACCCGAGGAACGGCAATGGCAGCGTGACGACGGCCAGTGCGGCGACCGAGAAAAGGAACTGGCGGACCAGCGTTGCCCTGATCGTCAGGGCTCCGAAGATGAGACCCGCGGTCAACGACCCGACCGCGTACAGGGCGAGCAGCAGACCGGCAGCACCGGGAACCCCGGCCGCCTTGGTGAAGGCCACCGTGGTCACCTCGAAGGATCCGAAGATGCCGCCGAGCAGCACGAAGATCCCTGCGATCCCGGCGACGCCCGGCAGCAGGATCGCGGGCCGGCCCTTCGTCCCGGAATGCCGACCGGTGGGACGCGGCTCGGTGGACCGCTGGGTCAACAGGAGCAGCGTTCCGACGATCAGCAGCACGGTGGCGAGGATCAGGCCGGCACTCGGCGAGACCTGCAGCGCGACGACGGTGGCGAGCGGCGGCCCGAGGATGAACACGGCCTCGTCGACGAGCGATTCCCAGGCGAAAGCCGTTCGGAGCAAGGAGCTCCCGTGCAGTTGCGCCGACCAGCGCGCCCGCACCAGCGGCCCGACGTTGGGCGCGGCGCCGCCCGCGACGACGGCGAGCAGAAAGATCGGCCAGTTCACCGTCGTGAACACCGCGACGGCGATGATCCCGACAATCGCCGGAACGTGCACCGCGAGTTGGATCGGGACGACCCGGTGCTGCCCGAAGACGTCGATCAGCCGGGAGATCTGCGGCCCGATGACGGCGGCCGACAGGGCGTAGATGGCCGACACGGTGCCGGCGACGGCGAACGAACCACGTTCCGCGGACAGCAGCAGGACGGCGCCGAGCCCGGCCATCGACATCTGCATCCGGGCGAGCATCCCGGCCGCCGTGAACCGGGTGGCGCCGGGACGGCGCAGCACCGTGACGTATGAGCCGAACACAGAAGTAACCCCGCACTGATGAGCGCTGGTGGCCGGCGACCAGTCTTCTTCGCTTTACCGTCCGGCCGGTCCAGAGTAGGCGTGGGGTCCGACAGCCGCGACCACGTTGTTGTTTCCGCAGGCCGGGCAGGTGCCGGGCGGCGTCACCTCCGGGGCCGGAAGGTGATCCGCCAGGTGCGGCTCACCGCCTGCGCGTCGCGGGTCACGGACTGGCCCAGCAGCACACCCAGCGCCACCGCGAAGATCGAGATGGCGGTCACGACCAGATCGGTCGCGCCCCCGGTGTTCCCGGTCGCCAGCCCGGAGACGCCGCGGAAACCGAGGGCGCCGGGCAGCAGCAACCAGAACCCCGGGAGCAGCATGACGGCGGCCGGCGGCGCCTTCCGGAACCGTGAGAGCGCCTGGGTGAGCGGCACGATCACCAGGCCGCCGACGAAGCCGGACAGCGCCGGATCGAGCAGGACGGCGCCCAGCGTCTGAGCCGCGTAGGACGCGAACAGCGCCATCCAGAGGAAGAGCAGCGAGCCCGGCGGCGCGCTGGCGAACAACATGTAGCCGATGCCAACCAGCGCCACGCCGACCCACGGAGCCCACAACCCGGCCTGCTGCGCGCCGTCGGCGGCGACCGTCCCGACCAGGCTGAGCCCGACGAACACACCGAACGCCAGCAGCAACAACTGGGACACACCCCAGACCAGCCGGCTGGCGCCGGAGACGATCTGGTCGCTCGCCAGTTCGATGGTGGCGATCGTCAGGGTCGCTCCCGGGAGGAAGGTCACCAGCGCCGGGGCGACCAGCCGGATCGGGTCGTCCTGCACGAACGGGGCGACCAGCTTGACGGAGATGACTGTGACCAGGAAGGCGGCGATCACCGGCAGGGCCACCGACAGGGTGGCCCAGCGGTCGGCGATCAGCCTGAGCACACCGACGAACGCACCCATCGCGGCGTAAGCAGGCAGCGCCAGCAGGTCTGGGTTGAGCAGAAGGCCGAACCCGAGGCTCAGGATCACCTGACCGGCGAGCGTCGGCCAGGCACCGAAGCGGGGTTTCGAGGACAGGATCCGGTGCAACATCTGCAGTCCGACGGCGGGAGTGACGGCCGCCCGCTGGAGCAGCGTCACCAGGTCGTTGATCTCGGCGATCTGGTCCAGCCGCAGACTCTTGTTGGGTACCGAAACGAGGTCGACCTCGTCGGGCCCGACCCGGAACAGGATGCCGGTCGGCATCACCATGGCCTGCATGTCGACGTCATAGGCGGCCGCGACGTCCTGCAGGATCTCGGTCGTCGTCGCGGCCGAGTCGGCGCTGTTCAGCAGCGCCACACCGAGAGCCCTGAGCAGCTCGACGAGGCCGGGCGGAGCGGGTTGCTGCTCCGGCGAAATGCGCGGCAGCGGTTGGGTGTCGTCGGGGCTCAGCGCCCGCACGGTGTCGCGCAACTGATCACGCCAGCGGTACGACTTGCCTTCCGTCACTGCGCCAGCATGCCCTCCCCGGTCCGTCCGAGTCACGGGGATGGGCGGGTCCGGGGGGTCAGCCGGAATCGTGGGATCAGTCGTCATCGAGCACGCCTTCAACTCGCCCTGGATCGGCCCGCTCAGGGGCCGCCGTCAGCGACAGATCCGCGCGCTCCCACGGCCTGTCCAGCGCGAAGAAGCCGTCCTCGGCGTCCTGCCAGGCCGTCAGGTAAGCGCGGGAGGATTCCCCGTCCCGGGCGACGGCGCGTTCCAGCCGTTCCCGGCGGTTCTCCAGTTCGAGCCAGACGGCGACCGACGCGCGGTCGCCCAGGGCGGCCCGTGCACTGGATACGCCTTCCAGAACGAGCACGTCCACCACCGGAACGTCCTTCCACCGGCCGGGAACCGGGGTGCCGGACGACCAGTCGGTCAGCTGGATACGGCCGGGCCGTCCCACTGCCAGCGGGCCGAGTACCTGTTCGTCGAATCGCTCGAACCAGCCGAAGGGGTCCTCCCAGGTGGCCAGCTCGTCGGACGAGAACAGCGCGGACGACCGGCAGCCGGCAGCGGTGAGGGCGGTTGCCCAGTGCGCGGCGAAGGTGGACTTGCCCGAACCCGACGGCCCGTCCACCGCACCCAACCGGGTGCGCCCGAGTCGTGGCGGGCGGTCGAGCAGCAGCGCCGTGGCCTGGTCGGCCAGCCGTCGGACGTCAGGCATCGCGCGTCAGGCACCGAGCATCAGGCATCGACCGAACGGCGCCCGGAGAAGGCGCGGCCCAGGGTGATCTCGTCGGCGTACTCGAGATCGCCGCCGACCGGCAGACCGCTGGCGAGCCGGGTGATGGACAGGTCCGGGAAGGAGCGGAGCAGCCGGCTCAGGTACGTCGCGGTCGCCTCCCCCTCCAGGTTCGGGTCGGTCGCCAGGATGACCTCGCGAACGCCGGGCTCGGCGATCCGGGTGAGCAGTGGCTTGATCCGCAGCTGGTCGGGGCCGATGCCGTCGATCGGCGAGATGGCGCCGCCGAGCACGTGGTACTTGCCGCGGAACTCCCGGGTGCGCTCGATCGCCGCGACGTCCTTCGACTCCTCGACGACGCAGATCACCGCGTCGTCCCGCCGGGGGTCGTTGCAGATCCGGCACCGCACGTCGGCGGCGACGTTGCCGCACAGCTCGCAGAACCGCACCTCGTCACGCACCCGCTGCAGCGCCGCCTGCAACCTGCCCATGTCGGCCGGGTCGACGGTGAGCAGGTGAAAGGCGATGCGCTGCGCGGACTTCGGGCCGATGCCGGGCAGCCGGCCCAGTTCGTCGATGAGGTCCTGAACGGGGCCTTCGTACACGGACGCTCAGACCCCGTCGGAGGTGCTGGGGCCGGGCAGCTCGCCACGCCGCGCGCGCTCGACCTCGAGGCGGTGCTCGGCGTCGATCTCCTCGTCGATGGCCTCCGCGTCGGCGAAGTCGGATTCGTCCTCGTCATCATCGTCGTCATCGATGTCGGCCGCGTCGAACCCGGCCGCACCGCCGGGGAATCCGAGTCCCGCGGGCAACCCCATCGACGACAGATCGAACCCGCCGGCCACCGATCCCATCGCCTCGCCGGCGACCTTCTCGGCGCTCCGCCGGGCGTCGTGCACGGCGGCAACCACCAGGTCCTCGAGCGTTTCGATGTCGGCGGGGTCGACTACCGCCGGGTCGATCCTGATCCGGAGCAGGTCACCCGCGCCGTTGACGACCGCGCTGACGGCGCCGCTGCCCGCCGAACCGGAGACCTCCGTCTCGGTGAGTGACGCCTGGGCACGCGCCATGTCGGCCTGCATCTGCTGGGCCTGCATCAGCAGCTGGCTCAGGTCGGGCATTCCCGGCATCATCGCAATTCCCCACTTCTGTCTCGGCGGCCTCGCGGCCCTGCGGACCGTCGGAACGGCGCGGGCGCGACACCGCAACAGTAGTGCGCTGCCGGCAGTCGACCGGGCGGCTCTCCCGGCCGACGCGACAGTTGTCTCAGCGCCAGGTGCGGGATCAACAAGGCCCCCGATGGGAGAGTGGACAGATGACTGCCCGCCGTCCGTCCTCCTTCGCCGGCAGGGTGACGCTCGCGGCAACTGCGGCGTGCGCGGTCCTGCTCGCCTCGTGTGCGCCGGCGTCCACCAGCGCGACACCACCCACCGAGTCCACCGTCGCGAGTTCCTCGGCCGCGGCGCCGTCCGGTCCGCTGGTCACCGTGCCGGGGCTCAGTTCCGCGGTCGCTTCATCCTCGAAGGCTGCGCCGACCACCCGCCGGGCCACCCCGACACCGACCCCCAGCCCCACATCGATTCGTGCTTGTCCGTGGTACTCGGCAACCGTGGGCTGAGTCGGA
>NZ_JBRIIO020000066.1:0-2363 GCF_052976845.2 Nakamurella sp. GG22
CTTTATCGGCTGCTGCCTTGTCGGCGGCCGCTTTATCGGCTGCTGCCTTGTCGGCCGCCTTTTTGTCTGCCGCCTTCTTGTCTGCCACTGCCTTCTTGTCGGCTGCTGCTTTGTCTGCGGCTGCTTTGTCCGCCGCTGCCTTCTCCGCTGCTTGCTTGTCGTCGGCCGCTTTCGCCGCTGCCAAGCGAATGGACTCCACAGCGGACGCCGAGGCCGCTGCCGCAGCGGAAATGGAGGATTGAGATGCCAACACCGAAGGGCTCGCCACCGTGCCACCCGTCGCCGTCAGGGTCGCTGACGCGTCCGTCGGCCCAACAATCGGCTCCCCAGGTCCGCTACAGCTCGCCAGGATCACTCCAAGAACTGCGGCGGCCACTAGACCTTGCCCGACTTTTTTCCCCATGGCAGCATCGTCGCATCGAGTTGGAGCGAACCGGACGTATGGGTGCTCGCCTCACTCGTTCGGGCAAACATACGCCCGTAGTGACATCCAAGTCGACGTGTCCGGCGACGCTTAGCCACCTGCCCGACCCACCCTCACCGGGTGGTGTCACTAGGCCGCGTTACTGCAGTCCAGTGTGAGTCGAACGCACGTGGCGCGACGGCAGGAGCCAAGGAACGGACCGGAGTGGCGAAAGTCCGCGTACAGCTATGCCCGTGCAACCCGCGCGATGATAGCCGAGTGCTTCATCGTTCAGAATGTGCTTTGGATTGAGTTCTCAGAGGTCCATACTGCGAACCGCTGGCTGCGCGGTATACATCTGTGCGTTGATAGATAGCGGCCGCAGTGAAAGAGACGTGATCGTTCGGACAAAGACAAAGCACAAGACGATCCGTGGCCCCTATCTCTCGTCCACGTAGCCCCCGACACAACTACTGCGACGCCCACGGCGGGTGGCGCTGGTAGTGAAGTTTCGGCAGCTCTCAAGCAAATATGACATTCGGAGCGGGTCCCCGTGCGGGCGATCGCTGTGGAGCCGCAGTGGTGTAGCGGCGAATCCCGTCCTTTGGAGTGAGACTGTCATCCCATCGGGGCTATCGCGGTCGCGCATGGCGACACACACTGGACGTAAGGCGCCTGGTTCTCTCTGAGGCGTCGATCTGCGCTTGGTTAGCTGGGTGGCTGGCTGAGCATCTTCTGGGGGAGTATATGCTCTATCGACCTCATACGTTCGCGCACGGTTCATACCGCCGAGTTCGCGACGATTATTGCGTGCGTACAGCCGGGGGCACTGCCGCAGAGCGAACTCATCAGGCTAGGAATGCATTCAAGAGGTTAGTGGCAGCTACTATCGCGTTGTGCTTAGTCCTGACTGGATGCGGTTCGTCCTCAAAAAATGAGCCGGGTGAGGCTTCGGCGGAGGAATCATCGTTCACCATGAGCGGTGAACTATCCATGCCCAGAGACGCCATCGATTGGCCAGTCGGCTCTAAAGATTGTTTTGGGTATCAAGGATATTCTGACATCAAAGAAGGTACGTCCGTCACCGTCTATGATGGTGATGAGATTCTGGCTGTTGGCAATCTAGAGGCTGGCGTCTTGGGCGATGGAGATGTATGCACTTTCCTCTTCGCAGTTTCTGAAGTTCCTTTAGGGCGCAAATTCTATCAGTATGAGATCTCTCACCGGGGTCGACTAACGGTGCCTTCGGGGGATGTTCAGAACTTGCAATCGTCCGAACTGGGCAATTGAAACCGCTGCCACGAGCCGCCTGCCTGACCTGGTACCTGCTCGACCAGGTCGCTATCGCTACGGCCCACGTCCTTCGTACCGCAGTCATGCGTATCTCGACATTTGCAGTCCACGCACAGACCGCGTGCCGCCTGGGTGTTGAAGCAACACCGGACGGGCAGCTATTTCGATCAGCTATCGCGATGGCCGTTAACCGGTATAGTAGTAGTAGTCCTTCTGGTGGCCGTAGGGAGCTAAGCAGCAACTGGCCCTGAACGCATCGGGGTCGTCGGCCCGCTCTTCGGCATCGGCCAGTGCCATTGTAAGAGCCCCTGCCCAAGGAATGCCTAATTCGATTAGTCGTCGATGATCCACGCGGGGCTGGCCCTTGGGGGTGCGGGTGGCGTAACCAGCATCGATCGCCCACAGGTCGCGGGCCCTGGCGAAACGAAAAAACCAACTTTTCGATCCGGACGGGACGGGGAGTTTGTACAAGTGGCACCAATCCTCGAACAACGCTTGGTCGCGCCAAGTTTGGGCGCCGAGGTTCAGTAAATCAGCCGGAATATCGCGCCGACCGGGACTGCCCGCGAGCAGAACTGCCACCTTATCGCGTCGGCTTCCGTGCGGGAGGGATCTGCCCCCAATTCAGTTGACTCGTGGGTTTGGACTGTCACGCCGCGGTTGCGAG
>NZ_JBRIIO020000067.1:0-1958 GCF_052976845.2 Nakamurella sp. GG22
CGACGATGCGCCCGCATCCGGGCGCCGGTGTGACTCCCGGTCCCATCGGCGCCGCCGGACCTCTCGATCCGGGGCGCACGACGTCCGCCCATCGCGTCGAGGAACAGCACCGGATCCGCATCCGATGTCACTGTCGGGGGAGCTCGCCTTCGAGCCGTTCACCCGGCCCCGCACCTCGGCTCACACAGGTCCTCGTTGGCGAACCGGTGCTGACCGGTGCGCTGCCGTGGCCCGATGTGTGGACCATGTCTACTCGGGTCGCAGGCACCCGGCAATACTTTCGGCCTCGCGGTGCGCGTGGACCGCCCGGGGTCACCCGATTGCCCGGCCCACGCGACAATGACCACCATGCCGTTGCCGCACACAGACTCTCTGGTGAGCTATCCGAACGGAACCGTGTCGGAACGGGCGACGGTGCTGTCCGTCACCAGGGAGCAGGACCGGACCCTGGTGCTGACCGACGTCACACCGTTCCATCCGGTGGATCCACGGTGGCCCGACCAGGGACCGGACCGCGGCACCATCAGCTGGGGCGGGCATCCCGTCCAGGTGACCGATTGCGTGATCGGAGCGACGGACGGAACGGCGCTGTTCGCCGGCGAGGCGGTCCCGGTCCGACGCGGCGAACCGGGCTGGGCGTTCGTCGTGGTGCATGTGCTGCCGGGCGATGCGCCGGAGCCGGAGGAGGGCGTGGAGGTCCACCTGACGGTCGACGAGGGCTACCGGCTCGCGTTGTCGGCCGGGCACACCGGCTGCCACGTCGCCGCGCTCGCGCTGAACGCCGCTCTCGAACGGCGATGGCGCAAGCCCGTGCGGACGGACGGACTGGGCAACCCCGATTTCGACCAGTTGGCGATCGTCTCGTCGCGCATCGAACCGGACGGTGCCGTCGACACGTACCGGATCGGGAAGTCGCTGCGCAAGAAGGGGTTCGATGGGCAGGACCTCAACGACGACCTGCCGGCCATCGCCGAGGAAGCGAACCGACTGCTGACCGGTTGGGTCGCCACCGGCGCCCCCATAGCGGTCGAGGTCAGCGGACCGGGACTCACCGACCTCCGGGAATGGGTCTGCGTCCTGCCCGAAGGAACGCAGCGGATCCCCTGCGGCGGAACGCATCTGCGATCACTCGCCGAGGTTGCCGCCATCAGCGTCGATCTCCGGTACGAGGATCCGGCGGGCGAGCTGACGATGGCAACCTCGGTGCGTCGCCCGGAGCAAGTTCGAGGCTAGGACGCGAACTGCTCGCGTTCCTCTGGATCCGGGCTGATCGGGTCCTCATCACGGTCGGGCATGGTGACCGCGGCCCAGACAGCATCGAGGGACAGGCCCAGGACGTCTGCGATGGCCGCGATGGTCTGGAACGCAGGGGTCGCGACGCGGCCCGACTCGATCTTCCGGAGCGTCTCCGGCGAGACGCCGGCATCGAGCGCGGTGTCCAGCATCGAGCGGCTACCCCTCGCCACTCGCAGCAGCGCACCGATGCGCTGACCGCGTTCGACGTCGGCGGGGGTGAGCGGCAACCGGACCATGGCGGGATTGTAGTACCGGGATAACATTGCCGGGATAGTTATTGGTAGGCGTTCGTTATTGGTACGCGTGAGAGAAAGGCCCTGCATGATCGAGATCCTGAGCCGCAGAGAACTGCCCCGAGCGAGGGCGGCGGGCGCCCTGGTGGCCCAGATCCTGCAGACGCTGAAAGGCCGCACCGCCGTGGGCACCAACCTGCTCGAGATCGACCGGTGGGCCGAGGCCATGATCGTCGAGGCCGGGGCGCTGTCCTGTTACGTCGACTACGCGCCGTCCTTCGGCCGCGGGCCGTTCGGCCACTACATCTGCACGTCGGTCAATGACGCCGTGCTGCACGGGCTGCCGCACGACTACCCGCTGGCCGGCGGTGACCTGCTGACGCTGGACCTCGCCGTTTCTCTCGGCGGAGTGGTCGCGGACTCCGCCAT
>NZ_JBRIIO020000068.1:0-1930 GCF_052976845.2 Nakamurella sp. GG22
CCTTGAGCAAGCATCCACTGAGCGGCCCGACGGTGCATTTCGACCGCGGTCGACGGTTGCTCCAGCGACAGGCGGTGCTGCAGCAACTCCCGGAGAAGCCGGTGATAGCTGAACCATTCGCCGCGCTCCCCCAGGCCGACCACGAAAGCATTGGCACGGACGAGGCTTTCCAGCAGCTCCTGGCTGTCGACCCTCCCGGTCAGGTGCTCGGCCAGCGGGCCGTTCACCCGCTCGACAATGCTTGTCCGTAGCAGGAATTCGCGATCCCGGGAGGACAGCTGTTCGGTGACCTCGCCGATCAGATACTCCGCCACCGACCGTTCGCTACCGGAGAACCGTTGGATACCGGCGGCGATGTCGTCGCGGTTGAGCGATAGCGCCGCCAGCCGGACGCCCGCTGCCCAGCCTTCCGTCCGGAGCTGCAGGGCGGCCGCCTGATCCGAGCTCAGCGCGATGCCGTGGCGCTCGAACAGTTCTTTGGTCTCCGAGTTGTCGAATGCCAGGTCACCGGTGCGGATCTCGGTAAGAATGCCGTCAACCCTGAGCCGGTGGAGGCGCAGCATCGGGTCGGCCCTGGTCAGCAGTACCAGCCGCAACGTCGCCGGCAGGTGATCGACGAGTTCGCCGAAGGACGTGAGGATGCCGTCGTCGACGATCTCCTGGAAGTCGTCGAGGACGAGTACGACGGGCCGCGGGAGTTCGGTGAGCCGGCAGCGGAGTTCCAGCACCTCGGTGGCGCCGAACTGGTTCGCTGGTGTGATGTCGCGCAGCGGGCTGGACTCGGGCACCCCACCGCTGGCGACAAGAGCCAGGATGATGTTGGTCCAGAACGACCGGAGATCATTGTCGGAGGCGTCGAGGCTCAGCCAACCGATGGGTATCCGAGAATCCTCCGACCGGACCCACGCCGCCACGGTCAGGGTCTTGCCGGCTCCGGGACCGGCACTGACGAGCGTGATCGGCCTTGTCGTTCCAGAGGTCAGCATGTCGGTCAGCGCGGGACGATCGACGATTCCGGGCGGTGCGGCCGGTGGTTGGGTCTTGACTGCCAAGACCGACTGCAGTTGGCGCATCAGCACTCTCCCACCACCCGAGCCCCTCCGGCCCCCGACACAGACTCGCGGACCGACAAGATGCCGACGAGGCGCAGGGCACACGTGTACCGCGCAGGTGTAACCATGGCACATCAGGACAGTTTGGGCATAACGGCGTAACCGAACGTACTAAATGTGCTCGGATGCTCACCTGTTGTGCCTGAGGTGACGACAGCTCTGTGCTTGCGCCGCGGACTATCCCTTCTTGTGCTGCACCGTTCGGGTGATCAGGAGTTCACTGGTGGTCACATCGGCCTGGTCCAGGCGCTCCAGCAACGCTGAGATGTGTTCTTCGTCCGGCGCAGTGCCGATCAGGATCGTTTCCCTCTCGCACCGGTAGGACTCCAATTCCGGCATGGCGGCTCGCGTCAATGGCCCGATGAGCCCGGTGACTCGGAACTCGTAGTCGTCATTCACGGGGCCGGCTGGGATCCGTCGTCGGACGCGTCCTGGTCCGGGCTGGCGCAGTCGTCCCGGTCGGCGTCGGTTGGATGTGGTCCGACCCGGCGAACCTCGATCAGTTCAAGGCCGAGGCGCTGCAGCCGATTGATGATGCCGTGCAGGGCAGCCTGGTCGGGAACTGGGCCGCGAAGGATCGTCTGGACCGGCTCGTTGACAACCTTCAATCCCTCGGTCTCGACGAGTACTGACTCCGGAACGGGACCGGACACGCGAATCTCGTAGTCGAGTGGCACTTTCACACAGACCTCCTCGCTCGGCGCCGGTATCCCACGGTTACTTTTGCGGTTCCCGTGAGATAAAGCGTCATCCGAGTTGGATAGGTCGATCCGAAGATTGCCGGGACAACGCCTTGGCCAGGGTCACGACTGCGGCGA
>NZ_JBRIIO020000069.1:0-1874 GCF_052976845.2 Nakamurella sp. GG22
AGGACGCCCGCCCCCGGCTTCCTGTCCAGGTACTCCCGTCCCCGCTCCGGCAACACGACATCGCCGCTGATGTAGGGGTTCTGCACCGGGTTCAGGTCGATCGCGGTTCCGTAGGAATGCTCGGAGAATCCGCCGCCACCCGTCACCGGTCGGCAGTTGAACGCCGAGCTGTTGTCGGCCGCCACCGACGCGTCGTCATCGCCACCGAAGTCGTCGACCAGCCGCAGGGACGCGATCGGATACCCCGCTGCGTAGAGCTCGCGGAAGACGGCGACGACGTCGTCGGCGACGGCCGCGGCCACCACCAGTTCGCCGTCGTCATCGGTGCCGTCGAAGCCCCGGTAGGTCACCGTGAGGTAGCGCAGATCCTCGATGCCGACCGGGCAGCCCGGCCGCCAACTGGTCCGCATCCGGGCGGCGAGTACGGGGTCGATGACCTTCACCGAACTGCTGAAGCCCGGGTCGGGCGGTTCCGCGCTCCGAGCCGAGGAGGTCGTCGGTGCCGGTGCCTTGGTCGGTGCCGGGGCCTTGCTGGGTGCCGTGGTGTTGGCGGGTGCGGTCTTGGTGGCTGCCGCTGTTGGGGCGGCTGCCGCAGCCGGGGTCGGTGTCGCGTGCGATGACGCCTGGGTGCGCGAGGGCGTGGACGCCGTCGGCGGACGGCGGAGTGCTGGGTCCACCGCCGGAGGTATCCGGACCGGCAGCGCCGGTCGAGCACCCGATCATCAGCGCCGCGACCGGCAGGAGCAGTGCGGCTGCTCCTACGATCTTCCGATGAGCGGATCTCACACCGCAATCGAACCGTACGACCAGGGCATGCTCGACGTCGGCGACGGCCAGCGGGTGTATTGGGAGGTCAGCGGCAATCCGGCCGGCAAGCCGGTGGTCGCCCTGCACGGTGGTCCCGGTGGCGGCAGTTCGCCCCGGCGGCGCAGCTCCTTCGACCCGCAGGTGTACCGGCTCGTGCAGTTCGACCAGCGCGGATGCGGCCTGAGCACGCCGAGCGTTGCCGACCCGGCGACGGATCTGAGTACCAATACGACCGCGCATCTGCTGCGCGACATCGAGCTGCTGCGGGAGCACCTGGGCATCGACCGGTGGATGGTGTGGGGTGGGTCCTGGGGTGTCACGCTCGGCCTCGCGTACGCCGAGCGATTCCCGGAGCGGGTCACCGCGATGGTGCTCGTGTCGGTGACGATGACCCGTGCCGAGGACGTGCACTGGCTCTATCACGAGGCGGGACGGTTCTTCCCGGCCGAATGGGAGAAGTTCCACGCCGGTGGTGGTCGGGCGGCCAACCTTGTCGCCGCTTACAACGTGCTGCTCAACGAGCAGCCCGACGACGCCGTCCGGGTTCGGGCCGCGCAGGATTGGTGCGACTGGGAGGACGCCGTCGTCTCGCTCGAGGAGGGCTGGACCCCGAACCCTCGCTACGCCGACGCAGCGTTCCGGATAGCGTTCGCCCGGCTCTGCGCGCACTACTTCTCGCACGCGGCGTGGCTGGAGGACGGTGTACTGCTGCGTGACGCTGACCGGCTCGCCGGCATCCCCGGGGTGCTCATCCACGGCCGCATGGACATCGGCGGGCCGCCCGACGTGCCATGGATGCTTCACCGGGCCTGGCCCGGCTCGGAGCTGCACCTGGTGAGAACCGGGCACACCGGCGGTGACGAGATGACGGAGGCGATGCAGGCCGCGTTGAGCCGGTTCGCCCGAATGTGAGCCGGCTCGACCGGGAGGTGGACGGACACATGGAGATGACACGGAGCGGGGCCCGGCGCTGACGCCGGGCCCCGCCGTGCGACGGGGGACCCGGGGAGCGCGACGATGCGCCCGCATCCGGGCGCCGGTGTGACTCCCGGTCCCATCGGCGCCGC
>NZ_JBRIIO020000070.1:0-1685 GCF_052976845.2 Nakamurella sp. GG22
GGTCGATCCGAAGATTGCCGGGACAACGCCTTGGCCAGGGTCACGACTGCGGCGATCATCGCGATGACACTGCCGGCGATGCCCACTACGAGGACGACCCTGGTCACCATCGCCCAGTCGACGGTCGTGTCGCCGAAGTCGAACGGGAAAACGTCCCAGATGCGTAGCGTCGCAAAGATTCCCACGACGTTGCTGGCGAGAGTGCCGAAGAACTTGATCCAGGCGTTGTCGTCGATGGCATAGACCACGTTGAAGACAAGATTGACCCAGATGCAGGCGTTGACCACACCGATGACGGATGCTGTTTCCGCCGTGAGGAACGGCAAGACCTCCCAGCCGGGCCAGATGTTCACCACCCACAGGAATGCGATGTTGATCAACACTGCGACGGTGTAGCCGGCCCGGCGGGCGGCGAGAGATGCGCGTTGCGGTGAAGCGGTGAGTGTCATGACGGCCCCCTAGCGGCGATCGAGGCGCGTCCACGCTATGACCTTTGGGGCGGTGTTCGTCAGAGGCGAAGGTCACCGATCCGGTCTCGCCGGGGTTCGTTCGTCGCACTGTTCTTCTTGCTGCTGGTCACGTGCGGTGGAGGGTGGCTACTCGGTCAGATTCGTGGTCAGTAACGTCACGTGACGGAATTGTTGGTGTGCTGTGCATGTCGGGAGCGCGTGGGTCCTCCGCAGCACCCTTGGAGTTCGGTCTGAGAAGCGCCTCGTGGGTTTCGAGTTTTTCACGTCAAACACCCCGCCTGGGCCGTTGGTCTCCAGTGGTCGGTCAGCGGGTGTCGGGACGGCCGGGCTGAGCGGTTGTACTTGTGTGACGACCGTCCGCGACCAGGGTGGCGGCAGTCACCGCCGGTGAGGAGGAATCCGAGCGACGACCGGTGACCAGGTTCCCTCCAGCTGGATCCGGCACGACCGCTGATCCGAGCGCCCGGCAAGAAGGTTCGAAAACGACCCCGGGCCCCACTACCTCGGATCGTGGCTACACCTCCGACTGGCAGAGTGCGGCGGCTCCGGGGGGACGCATGTCAGCTCGGTCGCGGATGTCCTGCCGCAACCCGGCCCGCTGGCGACATGGTCTGTGCGGAAGGTTTCACGTGAAACATGGTTTGGACAGCCGACGGATCCTGCCCTCCGATGCAGAGTCTTGCATCGTTGCTGGCAGGGCGGGTCTCAGTTCAACCGTGACGTCAGCGTCGGCGCCAGGCATTAACAGGCCAGCGAGCTGCGTCCCGGGCACGCCTCGATCGACCGGTATCTGGGACGTCACCCTGGCCGCACAACCTGGCCGACCTCGATTGGCTAAGCCGAGGCTTTCCACCTGCCGGTCGTCGAGGCTCATCGCCGGTGTCGTCAGGGCAGGGTCTGGCGGCGTTGCGGTCCGGCCGGGGGCGATCGCCGGAGGACCGGCCGGCCGCCCACTGTCGTTGGTGCAGGGCTTCAGGCCGTTAGGGGTGGCGATCTCCCTGCTGAGACGTCACTCGACCTTGCGCGCGGGGGTTTGTCGGGCGGCTCAGGCGGCCGCTCGAGTGCTGCGCCCGTGGTTCGACCTGGCAGCGACCTGCGTGTGTCTGCCTCGTCGAGCGGCGCTTGTGCAGGGATCCCGGCCGCTAGGGGCGCCGATCTCCCTGCTGTCCGGCCGACGAGCTGCACGTGCCGGAACTGGTGATGCTGCTGGCCACC
>NZ_JBRIIO020000071.1:0-1547 GCF_052976845.2 Nakamurella sp. GG22
GCAGTCGGTGATTAAGCTATTAAGCGCCCGGTTCATCGAGCACGAATCGATTGTGGTCGAAGGGGTCGCGGTGGTCGATGTCGCAGCGCCAGGCGGGTTGTCGGCAGGACGGGAATTGGCAGGTGGTGTTGATCGCGGCAGTCTGGTCGCGGAGGTCTTGGCGGGGTCGGTAGGTGAGGTGGCCGGCTGTGCGGGCGGCTCCGGTGGTCGGGTCGGTGCTGATCGCGGTGATGGTGGCGGCGGAGGCGGCGATGCTGCGGGCCAGGCCGGCGGGGATGGCGCCGTATCCGGCGAGGCTGCCGGGGTGTTGGTCGTGCCCGGCCAGGGTGCTCAGGGCGATGGTGACCGTGAGGTGGGGTCGGCGGCCTTGCCGGGTGAAGCTGCGACCTGAAGTCTCTGTCGGTGCGGGCACGCGCGGGCCGTTGTTCCTTGCCGGACCGGGTGTTCCGTTGTTCGCCGCGGCCCCGTTTGCTGCGGCCTCGGAAGGTGCGTTGCTGATGTCGTCGGTGAACCCGGTCGAACCGGTGGTGCTGATGCTCGGGTCGGCGTCGTCCCGATTGCCCTCGCCGTTGCCGAGTCCGCCGGCGGGTCCGGTCTGGGCGGTGCCGGTGCCGCCGGTGGTGTTGGCGCGGTGACCGGTGCTGGTGCTGTTGTTGGTGCGTGGGCAGGGTTGGCCGTGGTCGGGCAGGGGGGTGCTGAGGTAGTGGGTGAGGTCGAGGTGGCCGTGGGTGAGGAGTTGGTCGGCGATGTCGACCAGGGCGTCGATGCGGCGGGCGCCGATGCCGCGGTTGTCGCCGATGGTGCCGGCGGTGCCGGTGGCGAGCAGGTCGCTGATTTGGAAGATTTTCACGGCGGCGTCGGCGGGTAGGAACGCTTTGAGGGTGGCCATGGCGTCGGGGTGGGCGGTCATGGCCAGGTCGCGGCGGGCGGCGGCGTGGTCGTGGCGGTCTTGGGCGCCGTCGGGGTCGACGGTGATCACCGCCAGGCCGGTGAGTTCGCGTAGTTCGCTGGTGCTCAGGGCGCCGGCGGTGGGCAGCACCAGTTGTTGGACGGCGGTGGTGTGGGCGGGGGTGAGTGGTTCGCAGTGTTCGGCGATGACCCGGGCTTTGCCGCGGTCCAGGACACCGGTTTGCAGGGCGTGCAGGGTGGGGGCGAGCACGGTGGTCATGGTGTCGGCGGCGCGGACCCGGATACCGCCGGTGACCGGGGCGATCCGCAGGGCGGCGGCGACTTCGGCGGCGGCCAGGGAGGTCGCGGCCTCCTCGATGTACGCCTGGGTGCTGGCGTCGTCCAGGTCGGTGTCGGCGCAGCGGTTCTTCTTCGCGAGCCGGGCGGCCAGCCGCGTCGGGTCGCCGGCGACGTAGGGCACCGCGAACGCGGCCATCAACCGCATCTGCACCGCGGCCAGCAGGGACATGGCCTTCTCCGCGGCCAGGATCGCGTCGATCAGTTCGGGGCCGGTCAGTGCGGTCGGGTCCACGGTGGAAAGCGCGGCCAACGACGCCGGTCCGGCGGGGCCGGTGGCGTGCCCGGCCCACCGCCCAGCC
>NZ_JBRIIO020000072.1:0-1435 GCF_052976845.2 Nakamurella sp. GG22
ACAAGATCAACTAACCGAAACCGACCGCCACTTACACAGAAATCTTGACAAGCTCGGCTCGCAATACAGCCAGCAATACAACCAGCAACCGAAGTACCATTGCATTGATGACTCGATACAGGCGCCCACAGGCCTATTAGGCGAGCCGTCAACTCAG
This sequence comes from Nakamurella sp. GG22, assembly GCF_052976845.2. NCBI lineage: Bacteria > Bacillati > Actinomycetota > Actinomycetes > Nakamurellales > Nakamurellaceae > Nakamurella > Nakamurella sp. GG22. The sequence continues at coordinate 158 of NZ_JBRIIO020000072.1, forward strand.
CGGCGTAGCTCTTTAGGCCGTGGGACAGCGCCACCGGCAGGCTTCTCGTCACGCCTACCGCCAGCGAGCCTCCGCAGTGCCGAGTACCTCAGCTGCCATCCTGGCGATCATGACAATCGACAGGGGCGCGCTGAGCCGTGTCGTCGCGATAGCGAACGGCAAAGGGGGAGTGGGGAAGACCAGCCTTAGCACCACCCTCGCCGGACTCGCGTCAACCGCCGGCTACCGCATCCTCCTCATCGACCTCGACCCTCAAGGCAACGCAGGTGAGGACCTCGGCTACACCGGCGCCGGCACCGGTGACAACGGGGCTGGACTCGTCGCCGCCCTGGCCACCGACACACCGCTGGCAGTGACATTGCCGCAGGCCCGCCCGGGCATCGACGTCATCTGCGGCGGCGAACGCCTCGACGACCTCGCCGGCCTGCTCCTTGCCCGGCACCGCCGCGGCACCCCCGTCGCCGATGTCCTCGCCGGACCCCTCGCGAGCCTGCTCAATCAGCGCGACGACTACGACCTGATCCTCATCGACTGCCCGCCTGGCGAGCCGAACCTCCAACTTCTCGCGCTCGGCGCCGCAAGATGGCTGATCATCCCCACCCGAGGCGACGCCGCCAGCCTCAAAGGAATGACCCGCATCGCCCAACGCCTGGTCGAAGCCCGCACCAACAACCCCGACCTCGAGCTCCTCGGTGTTGTCCTGTTCGACATCGCCAGCTCGGCCACCCGCCTCAAACGAGAAATCAGCGCGGAGATCACCCAGGCGCTCGGGGGAGTGGCACCACTGTTCGACAACACCATCCGACACAGCATCGCCGCCACCGACTCGCGCCGCCGCGGCCTACTGATCCACGAGCACGCCGCACAACTAGAGGGCGAACCCTTCTGGCAGGCGCTGCGAGAAGGACGCAAACCCAGCTCTCCCGGATCGGCCCCCGCACTCGCCGCGGACTACGCCGCCCTCGCCCACGAAATCCTCACCCGCATCAGCGCACTCGAAGCAGCCACCGACATCGACGAGGTCATGGCGTGACCAGCACGACACCCCGCCCCATGCAAACCCCCGACCTTGCAGGCCTGCTCGGCAAACCGGCACGTCGACCCCGACCCGACCCCGAACCATCAGCGGTCGACGCCGACGACGTACCGGTGGGGGAGCACACGCAGGATCCGCCGGTCGCCAAGGACCAGACTCCGGTGACCGTCACAACGACGCCGGCCGCCCAGCCCCCCACCTCTCCCCCCGCCCCCGCCACCCCACCCCAACGCCCCCCCCCC
>NZ_JBRIIO020000073.1:0-1175 GCF_052976845.2 Nakamurella sp. GG22
GTTCCGGTGATGCCGGTGGATCCGCCGGGTGCTGTGCCGTTGGAGGATCTGGAGGCGGAGATCTGTTCTCTGGCAGCTGGTTTGGCTGCGTCGACCGGGGGCTGGTTGCGGTTGATCGCGGAGTTCGACCGGCGGAAGGGGTGGGCGCAGTGGGGGATCAAGTCGTGTGCGCATTGGTTGGCGTGGGCGTGTTCGGTGGCGCCGGGCGCGGCCCGGGAGTATGTGCGGGTCGCGTCGGCGTTGGTGTCGTTGCCGTTGTTGGATGCGGCGTTCGCCGCGGGGCGGTTGTCGTATTCGAAGGTGCGGGCGGCGACCAGGGTCGCCGACCGGGTGCCGGAATCAACGTTGTTGGAGCAGGCGCTGGTGCATACCGCGGCGCAGTTGGAGCGGTTGGTCCGCGCCTACCGCAAGGTCGACGGCACCGGCACTGCTCAGCAGCACCGGCGGCGGGCGAGGTGGTTCTTCGACGAGGACGGCATGCTGGTGCTGACCGCCCGGTTACCGGCCGACGAGGGCGCGGTCCTGGTCGCCGCCCTAGAACAAGCCGATGACAGCGGTGACAGCGGGTCTGAACCGGACGCGTTGATGGCCATGGTGCACACCGCGCTGGCCGCGGGGCCGGTGGACAGTTCCGGGGATGACCGGCACCTGCTGGTGCTGCACGCCGACGCCGCGGTGCTGACCGGGGCAGCACAGGACGGCACGGATGACCCCGGGGTGGGGGTGTGCCGGGTCGAGCACGGCCCGGGGGTGGACCGGGGCACCGCGCGGCGGATCGCGTGTGATGCGGCGTTGGTGGCGTTGATCAATTCGGCGGTCCCCGGTGAGCAACTCAGGTTGGGTCGCAAGACCCGGAAGATCTCCCCGGGGTTGCGGCGGGCGTTGCGGATCCGCGACGGTGGGTGCCGGTTCCCGGGTTGTCACCGGATCCGGCACCTGGAAGCCCACCATGTCGTGCACTGGCTCTTCGGTGGGCTCACCGACCTGGACAACCTGGTCCTGCTGTGCCGGGCTCATCACATGTCGGTCCACGAAGACGGTTTCACCGTCACCCCAGCCCCCGACGGCGGCGGCCCCGACAGCACCGGGTGGATCTTCCGCCGACCGGACAGCACCCCGATCCCACATCGATTCGTGCTTGTCCGTGGTACTCGGCAACCGTGGGCTGAGTCGGA
>NZ_JBRIIO020000074.1:0-1037 GCF_052976845.2 Nakamurella sp. GG22
GGGCGTGTCAGATCGTCTGTGTAGGTGTTGCGGTCCGATCCTGAGGTGGGAGCCTCGAGAAGGAGCGGGTGATGGTCACTTCCAACGGGCAGGTGCCGGTGGCGGAGCAGGACGAGAACGGGCCCGTCGGCCCGGGCCGGGTGAGCGCGAAACAGCTTCGGGAGTTGATGGCCGACGACACCTGGCTTGATGAGCTGATCGACTCGGCGCAGCAGGGTGGGGTGCAGCTGACCGGTCAGGGCGGGTTCCTGCCGGAGATGATCAAAGCGGTCCTCGAGCGCGGCCTGGCGGCGGAGCTGACCGGCCACCTCGGTTACGAGCACGGCGATCCGGCTGGTCGTGGATCGCCGAACTCCCGGAACGGCACGACCCCCGAAGAAGGTCTCCACCGAGATCGGCCCGGTCCCGTTGGACGTGCCCCGCGACCGGGCCGGCTCGTTCGAGCCGCGGCTGGTTCCGAAGGGGCAGCGCCGCCTCGGCGGGTTGGACGAGCAGATCATCAGCCTCTACGCCGGCGGGATGACCGTCCGCGACATCCAGGCGCACCTGTCCCGAACGTTGGGCACCGAGTTGTCCCACGACACGATCAGCCGGGTCACCGACGCGGTCCTGGACGAGGTCAGGGCCTGGCAGTCCCGCCCGTTGGAAGAGCTCTACCCGATCATGTACCTGGACGCGATCGTGGTGAAAGTCCGCGACGGGCACCAGGTCCGGAACAAGGCCGCGCACATCGCCGTCGGCGTCGACATGGACGGCGTCAAGCACGTTCTCGGGATCTGGGTGCAATCCACCGAGGGCTCCAAGTTCTGGGCCGGGGTCTGCGCCGAGCTGGCGAACCGAGGCGTGAAAGACGTGCTGATCGTGTGCTGCGACGGGCTGACCGGGCTCCCGGAGGCGATCGAGGCGACCTGGCCGCGGACCACCGTCCAAACCTGTGTGGTGCATCTGATCAGGTCCTCGATGCGTTTCGTGTCCTACAACGACCGCAAGGCCATCGCCGCGGAGCTGAAGAAGATCTACACCGCCCCCGGCGTGGA
>NZ_JBRIIO020000075.1:0-713 GCF_052976845.2 Nakamurella sp. GG22
CAGTCGGTGATTAAGCTATTAAGCGCCCGGTTCATCGAGCACGAATCGATCCCACCCGGCGAGCACACAAGTCCATAAACGACGAAACCCGCCCGTGCCAGGGCGGGTGACGTCGAAATTGATGACCGGGACCAGTTACCAGCTGAACCCGGCCTAACCCCGAAGGGTCTGTCGTGCGTGACAGCTCCGATGCTAACGCATACCCATTTCCCGATCCAGAAAAAGCTTCAAGTGTCGCCCTCACCAAAACCGGCCAGTCCGGTTCCGGCAACAACCACGAACCCGCAACACTGTGGGCGACCCTGGCGCCCCTGCTCGCCGGGCGCCCACGCGTCCGGGAATCCCGCACCAACGGCCACTCCTACCTCCGCCGCTGGGAACGACCACTCACCACCCGCCTACCCGCAGTCCCCGCCGCCGTCCCCATCTACTCCACCGCCGGCGACACCCGCGTCCTGGTCATCGATCTCGACACCTCCCGCGGCGGCCCCGACGCCGTCCACCGCGACGCCGCCGCCATCACCGCCCTGGTCCACCAGGCCGGCGGACAGGTCATCACCGATGAAAGCCCTAGCCGCGGCAGGCACCTCTACGTGCCGTTCAGCGAGCCCATCGGATTCCACGACGCCCGCGACCTCGCCCTCGCCCTGGCCGCCCGCACCCCCACGATGGACCCCAGCCCCAACCAGAACCTCACCGAAGGACTGATCCGC
>NZ_JBRIIO020000076.1:0-517 GCF_052976845.2 Nakamurella sp. GG22
ACCGCAAGGCCATCGCCGCGGAGCTGAAGAAGATCTACACCGCCCCCGGCGTGGACGCCGCGGAGACCGCGTTGCTGGAATTCGCCGAGACCGACCTTGCCCGCAGGTATCCGGCGTGCCTTCGGACCTGGCAGGACGCCTGGGAGCGGTTCATCCCGTTCCTGGCGTTCCCGCCGGCGGTGCGGAAGATCATCTACACCACGAACGCGATCGAGAGCCTGAACTACCAACTCCGCAAGATCATCAAGAACCGTGGGCACTTCCCCAACGACGACGCCGTGATCAAGCTGCTCTGGCTGGCGATACGTGACATCGAAGACAAACGCGCCCGCCAACGAGAATCCGAACGTGGCCTGCGGAAGGGCCGCAAAGCCGAGGGCAGGCTCGTCGAAGGCCAAGCCACCAACGGCTGGAAAGCAGCACTCGGAGCCCTCGCCATCACCTACCCCGACCGCATCAACAACAAGATCAACTAACCGAAACCGACCGCCACTTACACAGAAATCTTGACAAGCTC
>NZ_JBRIIO020000077.1:0-333 GCF_052976845.2 Nakamurella sp. GG22
CCCCCCCCCCCCCCCCCCCCGCCCCCCCCCCCCCCCCCCCGCCCCCCCCCCCCCCCCCCCCCCCCACCACACCCACCCCGACCAAGGCGGACCCACCACCACCGACAACACCAGCCCGGCCTGCCGGCGGCATCATTTGTTCAAACACCACACCGCCTGGAAAACCCGGGTCAACCCCGCCGACATGGTCATCCACTGGACCAGCCCCACCGGACACAGCTACACGAAACCAGCCCGCCCCGCCGCACCACCACACCTGTGGACCACCCACCCCGGCACCGGGAATCGATTCGTGCTTGTCCGTGGTACTCGGCAACCGTGGGCTGAGTCGGA
>NZ_JBRIIO020000078.1:0-312 GCF_052976845.2 Nakamurella sp. GG22
TCCAGCGAGGACGAATCCTCACAGGCAAGGAGTCAACCGAACCGGGGCCAGTCCCATTGGTGTCGCATCGCTGTTTCGTTGAACTTTGGGGCGACATTCTCCTGAGACTGGATGGGTTCATGTATTTCTCATCCGCTTTCAGCCGCCAGCGGTCGCCGGACCGGGGAACCCCCAACCCACGGTTGCCGGCGTTCCAGGACCTGTCACCGTGTGATCGGCAGAGCTACCCCCGGTCTGGTTGGACCACTGGGTGCCAGTGAGGGGTGACGTTAGCGCTGGGGCCCCAGGTTCCTTTGTAGTAGGGGGTGGGGC
>NZ_JBRIIO020000079.1:0-273 GCF_052976845.2 Nakamurella sp. GG22
TCCAAGGACATGGTGATACGCGGCGGCGAGAACATTTATCCGCGCGAGGTGGAGGAATTCCTGTACCGCCATCCGAAGGTGCTGGACGTGCAGTGCGTCGGCGTGCCGGACGCCAAGTACGGCGAGGAGCTGTGCGCCTGCATCATCCTGCGCCCCGGCATGCAGGCCGACGCCGAGGAGATCCGCGCCTTCTGCGACGGCCAGATCGCCTACTACAAGGTGCCGCGCTATGTGCGCTTCGTCGAGTCCTTCCCGATGACGGTGACGGGCAAG
>NZ_JBRIIO020000080.1:0-265 GCF_052976845.2 Nakamurella sp. GG22
GGCCTCGATATCGTGGTCGGTTACACCGGGCAGGTATCACTCGGTCACGCCGGATTGTTCGGTATCGGTTCCTACACCACTGGCGTATTGGTATTCAAACTAGGCTGGCCGTTTCTGTTAGCGCTGCCGTCCAGTCTGGCAGTAACCGCTATATTCGGCGCGATTCTGGCGCTCCCGGCATTGCGGGTGACCGGGCCGTATTTGGCGATGGTCACGCTGGCATTCGGCACCATCATCGGCATTCTTATCAATGAAATGTCGTTTC
>NZ_JBRIIO020000081.1:0-265 GCF_052976845.2 Nakamurella sp. GG22
TTGCAACATTAAGTAGTTTAAAATTAGTATAGAAACGTTTTTGGAAGCTAATTATTGTAATTTAACCCTAAATAAACGCTGTAAAAAATGACTTTTAATCGTCTATTTCAATTTCGTCTGCCTCAAAATGACATTTCAATTTGAATGGAATTAGATTATCCGAACCTGTATAAAAATCTGTAATTAAACCTTTCCACAAAAGAATCAATTTATTTTCTGCATCATTTTCAAAAGTTAATGAATTCTCAGAAATATAAGCGTCTTC
>NZ_JBRIIO020000082.1:0-252 GCF_052976845.2 Nakamurella sp. GG22
GTTTTTCCAGCTGATCGATCCGAGATTGATGATCGAGCCGCCGCCCAGTGATTGCATATCGTCCATCACCGCTTGTGCGGCAAAAAATTGATGACGCAAATTGACCGCCATGCCGTTATCCCAACTGGCAACTGTGGTTTCAGCAATGCTGTGACGATGATCATTTGCGGCGTTATTGACTAACACTGAAATCGGCCCGAAATGCGCACGCGCGGCACTAATTGCGGCTTGCAGTGCCGCAATATCGCAGAC
>NZ_JBRIIO020000083.1:0-245 GCF_052976845.2 Nakamurella sp. GG22
GTCAAAAATGCAAAAGCCGGTCAAGTGCAATATCGTACTGACAAAGGCGGTATTATTCACGCCACTATCGGTCGTAAATCATTTACTGATGCGCAATTGAAATCGAATTTGTTAGCACTTATCGAGGCATTGAGCAAAGCTAAGCCAACAACTAGCAAAGGTGTTTACCTGCGTAAGGTATCGCTGTCGTCAACGATGGGTGCTGGTATCCGCGTTGAGCAAGCTAGTTTGGTTGCCTGATAAAG
>NZ_JBRIIO020000084.1:0-243 GCF_052976845.2 Nakamurella sp. GG22
ACGTACGACGTGCTGCGGCGCCGCCAGTTTCTTCCACCCGCCGCGTGACTCTCCGGGCCGGTCGCGGGACGGCTTGAGGTGATGGAGACCTGGCCGCTGGTGGTGTCACTGGTCGCCGTGGTCGCGGTCAGTCCGGTGTCCGCGGCGTGGACGGCAGCCCTGGCCGCCGGTGAGCGGGATGGGTGGTGGCGGCCATCGATTCGTGCTCGATGAACCGGGCGCTTAATAGCTTAATCACCGACT
>NZ_JBRIIO020000085.1:0-240 GCF_052976845.2 Nakamurella sp. GG22
CCCCCCGCGCCTTAAAAGAACCACCAAGCTGGGTGTTTTCCAGTTTCAGAAAAACTGGCCTTTGGACTTTTTCGGCCAGTTTCGAACCGGGTATGGCTGGCGTCCGAATAACCTTCCCAGATAAACGTTCTGCTGCTTCAACGATGGCGTTAAATTCAATTAATTTTGTCATGTTTGCCCAGTCAGGTGGATGTTACTGTTGTAAGTAGGCATAAAGCTAACCGTGTTTTTCTGTGCCTT
>NZ_JBRIIO020000086.1:0-240 GCF_052976845.2 Nakamurella sp. GG22
CCCACTGCCTGCCGCGATCACCCGGATATCGTTACGCAATACCTGGATTGGCAGCGCGTGTGAAGCATCGCAGATGAGCAATACGCGACTGGTCACCTTCGCCACCGCGACGACTTGGCCAACAACACCTTTATCGCTGATGACAGGTTGGCCTTCATAAACGCCATTGTCCGAACCTTTGTCGATCACCACCTGATCGCTGTAAGGATCGGAGCCGGTCGAGATCACCTGGGTGACCAT
>NZ_JBRIIO020000087.1:0-239 GCF_052976845.2 Nakamurella sp. GG22
TATCAGGTGAGTATTCTTTGGGGAATCATCTTTCGCTATGGGATAATGATAAAAAGGAAGAGAGGATTATTGTTTATTGCGAAGGAGATTGTCATGGAGGCATATATGTAGTTCCAACTTATGAAAGGCATTATGATAAAGATAAACAGCACTTTGCCGAATATGTCGAAGAGGCTAATTCTAATAAAAAATGGGTGATTGCAAAAACTATATGTGTAAAAGAGAAGATGGAAAAATAT
>NZ_JBRIIO020000088.1:0-238 GCF_052976845.2 Nakamurella sp. GG22
ATATACAAAATATAAAGCGACAGAAATAGAGCAAGCCAACAATAAGTAGATGAAGCAATATTCTAATGGATTGATATTTCAATCGACTGTTAGTTTTGTATGAGATAGCTGTTGCCTCTCTAATGAGCGGTAATTTCGTTAATTACTTCTTCCTCGAGTGCTTTTGTAATCAGTATTTTGGAAAGTTTTGTCTAACGCGACATTTAAATTACATTTGTAGTTATATTACAAAATTTAT
>NZ_JBRIIO020000089.1:0-235 GCF_052976845.2 Nakamurella sp. GG22
GCTGACCCAGCACCGGGATGATCCCGACGGCAAGCATGATGAACATGTAGGCGAGGAATAGGGTGGAGATTTCGGCAGGCTGTCGTCGAAACAGCGCAAAGCCGCTTTTGACCCAAATCCAGCCGGTTTTTGCAGGCAATTTTTCCATTATCAGAACAGGGCCGGAGCCGGGTGAGCGATGCGTAATCTTAAAATCCGTTCAAAATGCGTCGGATCATGGGGCGTGAGCATTTCT
>NZ_JBRIIO020000090.1:0-234 GCF_052976845.2 Nakamurella sp. GG22
TTCACGCATAACGCCATTGGCCGCTTCAATCAATAACGCACTGCCGCCGGGCAACGCCGTCAGTTGATAAGGGGGATGATCGCCGAGAATACGGCTCTCTTTTAGCTGTAACTGGGTATCGTTTATTTGATAGCGGGCCAGCCGATTACCTGCCAGCAGGTACAGTTGACGGCCGTCCGGCGTTAATACCAACTGCTGCACCGCGCTATTAAGCGGGTGTTCACTCAGTTGTGG
>NZ_JBRIIO020000091.1:0-230 GCF_052976845.2 Nakamurella sp. GG22
GCCGCATGAGTTGGTCGCGATGAATCAGGCCTTGTTGATGAGCTACACCATCGGCAGCCTGTTGGGGCCGTCCATGACGGCACTGCTAATGCAGAACTATTCTGATCGGGTGTTGTTCGTGATGATTGCCGCCGTGGCGTTGGTGTATCAGGTGATGCTGTTGAGAAAGCAAAAGCCGGATCGTCATCACACGCCGTTCGCCGCTGCCTGAGGACAAAAAAACCGGCGAG
>NZ_JBRIIO020000092.1:0-222 GCF_052976845.2 Nakamurella sp. GG22
ACCCGGGACACCACCCGATCCAGATCGACCCGATCGATCACCGCCTCCACGTTCAGCTTCGCCGCGACCGCGTCCAGATCGACCTTGTCGACCACCGCCCCCACGTCGACCTTGTCCACGATCGCGTCCACGTCGATCCGATCGATCACGGCCTGCAGATCCACCCCCGCAACATCGATTCGTGCTTGTCCGTGGTACTCGGCAACCGTGGGCTGAGTCGGA
>NZ_JBRIIO020000093.1:0-218 GCF_052976845.2 Nakamurella sp. GG22
GTAGTAGCTTAGCGATTTCCGCCACCGTGCTGCCCGTCGTGACCACATCATCCAACAAAGCAACATGCCGACCCATCAAGGGTTCATTGCAGCGGAATGCACCGTGCAAATTGCGCCGCCGCACACGAGCCGTTAGGTGCTGTTGTGGTGCGGTTTTACGTACCCGACTCAGGGCCGCGGGGCGATAGTCGCACCCTAACCAGTAGGCCAAAGGCCGT
>NZ_JBRIIO020000094.1:0-212 GCF_052976845.2 Nakamurella sp. GG22
TTTATTGATCTTAGTTGTGTATTGAATTGTGCTATATAAATATATCGATTAATGACTAGGAATAATTGATTTAAATGCAAATGCAATAAAAAATTAATTTAACAAATAACATTCTTATCATTACATAAAAACTTTATTTTAATGATTATTAAAAACACCATTTTTGTGTAACATTTTTTTGCTATTTTGCAATAAAATGTTACATTAGCGGC